>CAYOSE010000017.1:0-33670 GCA_964406535.1 uncultured Sphingomonadaceae bacterium | reverse complement strand
CTGTAAACAGGTTCTTGAACGGCACCATGCCCGAGTTGACGAACATCAGCGTGGGGTCGTTGTGCGGGACCAACGGCGCGGATCTGACGACCTCGTGACCGGCATCCTTGAAGTGGTTCAAAAAGGTGGAACGGATGTCGTTCAGACTGACCATTTGGGTCCCCGGGCATTCGAATTCGAGCAGCACCGAGGATGTATCCCAAGGGTGGCGCACTGTCCACAATACAAAACCGGCGCAGGGAGGGTCCCTACGCCGGTCATGGGTTCGCTGATTCGTGCCGGGATCCCCGACACCGTGAAACCATGCGCGCCCCTCGTGGCGAAATAAGGACGGACTCTGGTCCGAAGTTCGGCAACCTAAACGGTCGTTCGTCGCCCTGATTGAACCGCACCCAGGGTCGGCGCGACCTACGCAGGCAAGGTGCCGCAATCGCGTGGCATCCGGAACACAAAGGCCAGGATCGCTATGTTCAACTTTATTCTCTCCAAGGCTGCCCTTTTGGCCGCCGCCCTTCTGCCCCTCGTGGCCGCTGCGAACGCCGCGCCCATGCAGCGCGATGCGGATTTTGTCACGCAACGCCAGATCGAGACGGGCGGCGGGGTGGTCTTTCAGCTCGAACCCGGGGTGCGGGCCGAGATTGTTCGGGTCAAGGCGCCCAACAAGGGCGGCAAGGCCTGTCGCGTCCACCTGCCATCGGTCCGCAAGCAGGCCCTCAAGGCGCGCAAGGGAACTGCCGCAGGGATCACGTTCCCGGTGCCGCTGGGTGTGCATTGGGACCCGAATTCGGCCCATCTGCCATCCTGCAACGGTCCCGGCAAGGATTGCATCGTCTTCGTCGTGGTGCACTGAGGGATGAAACAACAACGGCCGCGCAGATGCGCGGCCGTGATCGTCTTCTGGCGGTTTCAGTTGTGCAGGATCAGTCCTCCAACACATCCTCGTCCGCGGCCGATCCGGGTGCGATGTCGAAATCCAGACCGTGGGCCGCGCGGATCTTGTCTTCGATGGTCAGCGCGATGTCCGTGTTCTCCTTGAGGAAACTCTTGGCGTTCTCGCGTCCCTGCCCGATCCGTTCGTCCTGGAACGAATACCAGGACCCCGATTTCTCGACCACGCCGGCCTTGACGCCCAGGTCGATCAACTCGCCCATCTTCGAAATACCTTCGCCATACATGATGTCGAACTCGACCTGCTTGAACGGCGGCGCGACCTTGTTCTTGACCACCTTCACCCGGGTCGAGTTGCCGATAATGTCGTCGCGGTCCTTGATCTGGCCGGTGCGGCGGATGTCGAGCCGGACCGAAGCGTAGAACTTCAGCGCATTGCCGCCGGTGGTGGTTTCGGGATTACCGTACATAACACCGATCTTCATCCGCAGCTGGTTGATGAAGATCACCATGCACTTCGAGCGGTTGATCGAACCGGTCAGCTTGCGGAGGCTCTGCGACATCAGCCGCGCCTGCAGGCCGACATGCGAATCGCCCATTTCGCCCTCGATTTCGGCGCGCGGCACAAGGACCGCGACCGAGCCTACCACCAGCACAACGATCGCGTTCGCGCCTCTCTGCTACTGCTACCCCCGGCCTCACTGCGAGACGAACAGCTCGTCAATGTCGACGCCCAGCTTCTTGGCATAGACGGGATCGAGCGCATGCTCGGCATCGACGAAGGCGGCGGTACCGCCCGCCTTCTGCGCCTCGGCGATGACATGCAGCGCGAGCGTGGTCTTGCCCGAGCTTTCCGGGCCATAAACCTCGATCACGCGACCTTTCGGCAGGCCGCCGACGCCCAGTGCAATATCGAGCCCGAGCGAGCCGGTGGAGATCGCCTCCACATTCATCGCTTCCTTCTGGCCCAGCTTCATTGCCGAGCCTTTGCCGAAGGCGCGGTCGATCTGTGCGAGCGCCGCCTCCAGCGCCTTTTCACGGTCCACGTTGGATTCCTTGCTATCAACCAGTTTCAGACTTGTTGCCATGACACGGCCTCCATCGCTTTCCTAGGGGTCAATCCCCGTCATCAACGATGCTCTTGTACCGCCTTTGTTCTATGAGAACAAGAGTGGAACGAAAATTTTGTTGGATTTGTCGAAATCGCATCCCCGGCGCGTCCGTCAGCCCTCGTCGGCGCGACGCACCTGCCACTCCACGACGCGGCTGCCATTGGCTGGCACGGTTACCTCGCCGATACGCTGGCCGTCCTTCACCCGCGTCCGCAGTCCCCGGGCGTCCCAGTATGTGGGCAGCCCGAGATAGAGCCGCATCGTCACCGCATACGGATTGGCGTTGGTCAGCGTCGCGCGCATCGTGTGCCAGCGCCGATTCTCTGAATTCCAGTCGCCCACCGCCTCGCACCGGGCGAAGACCTGCGCGCTTTCGCCCAGCGCGATCTCGACGTCCTGCCCCGTGGCATAATCGCGCAAGGTCTCTTCACCGACCAGCAGGTCGCCGAAACGCGACGGCTCGAAGAAGGCGATGCTACCGGTGGGCAGCGCCGCGCCGAGCCCATGCTCCTCGTCATTCACGGTGACGAACAACCGCCCCGCCCCGGCCGCCGTATCCTGCGTATCGCCCGGCGCGCACATAGAAGTGTACAGCATGCGGCCAGTCACGTCTGGCTTGTCGAGGAAAGCCACCTGCTTGAGGCTCTGCGCGGCAACGGTGACGGGCACGGGCATGCGGTAGAGCTTGAGGTCGCCCAAATCCTCTTCTTCGGCCATCCTCATCTGCGCGGTCACGACGATCTCGGCATCGGCCAGCGATTCCTCGGCCACCGCCCGCATCATCACCGGCGCAGGAGGTGGCGGTGCCGGGCTCACGCGATACTGAACCTGACTGATAATCGGCGTTCCCGCAGCCGTGCTGCCGAGCGGATAGCAGGTCAGGCGCAAGGGACGCGCCACGGGCGGCTCGGCCAGCTCCTTATAATCGCTGGTAACGTTGAGGCGACCGGCGACGGTGAGCAATTCGGCATCGGCAAAGCTCTGGCCATTGTAGTTGACGATCGTCAGCCAGCTTACCATCCGCAGCGTCACGTCCTCGCCGTCAGCCTCGTCAACGGTGGCGACATAGTTCGCCTGCCAGTCGAACCCCCAGGCAAGATAGCTGAGCGTGATCTGATAGGTGCCGCCGCTGGCATCGCGCGTGTCGATGCTGAAGACCGGCTGCGGCGACAGGCCATCGGGCACAGCGGGAAAGCTCAGCCGTTCGGGGAGGCCCGAACAGCGCACCGCCTCGTACCCTTGGGTGGTCTGCAGCACGAGCCCGCCATCGGCGCGGGTGCGGATGACGCCGGGCTCGGTTTCCTCCGCGCCCGTTGCCGGGTTGGTCCGGGTGATCCGTATCCGATTGCCGAGCGTGCCGTCCACCAGCGCGGCGGGCGATAGCAGGTCAGCGTTGCGGTTCTTCTCGATCGTGCCGCCCGGCAGGCCCGTGACGATGGCGCTGACCGCCACCATCCCCTCCGCGACGCCGGTGAAACGGATGGTCGATTCGCCGGGTGGCAAGGTGACGGTGCGCGTCTCGCTGATCATCGCGAAACCCTGTGGCCAGTCGCGATCAAGCTGGTCGCCGGGGGCGCGATTGGGATCGCGATAGACGGTGACGGCGATGTTTTGCGGCGCAGAAGCATCAACGGTGGCACGCTGCTGGGCGGCGGCTGGCATGGCAAGGAACGTGGCCCCCGCGAATATCGTCATTGCGAGGAGCTGCAGGCGACGCGGCAATCCAGAGTCATGCGCGTAGCCGCTCTGGATTGCTTCACCCGGCCCAAGGCCGGGTTCGCAATGACGGAGAGAGCGAAGCACCGTCCCGCTCCCTAGAACCGCGCCTCATAGGTCACGCGCACCACCCGCGTGCCGTTGGCGGGCACGGTAACGAGGTAGCGGCGCGTGTCGTTATTGACCTGCTCGCCCTCCACGTCCTCACTGGTCACGCGATAGTCGCGCCACCACCAATAGCCCCGGTCGAGCCCGCTTTGGGTCAGTTCGACCTCGACCGGCTCGGGCTTGGCGTTGGTGAAGGTGTAGCGCATGGTGGTACGGTAATAGTCGACCGCGCGGTCGACCTCGATCTCGCGCGTGACCTCGCCGTTCTCAATCACGCGATAGCGGGCACTGCGTTCATATTCGGCGGCGGTAATGCGCTGGCGGTTCTCGACCTCCGCCTGAACGAAAATGTCGAAGGCATCGCCGGTCTTGAGCGAGAGCACGCTGCCCATTGGCGTGTGGCCGATGCCGTTCTCGCCGATGAATTGCGGGCTGCCCGTAGCGTCGCGCTGATAGAAGCGCACCGTGCCCGCCGGGAGCGCATCGCCCAGCCCGCCCTCGCGCGAAGAGGAGAAGCTGATCGCCGAGGAGGCATTCACGGACGAGGAATCGTTGGCGAGCCAACCGACCTGCCGCGCATAGATCTTGCGCGCGGGGACGCCCTGCACGTCCATGAAGCTGACCTGCTTGGTCTGGGCATTGGCGATCGTGGTCCGGCCCGCAATCGGGTAGAGATAGAAATCGCCCAGCCGCTCGCGGTCGGCGGTCTCGGTGCCGGGGCGGATCATGTCGCTGCGCTGGGGCGGAGGCGGCGGATAGCCACGGCGCGTCTGGTAGCTGTTATAACCGCCGCCATTCACATTACCCGCGACCAGCAGCGTATCGGCATTGGTGAAGGTGGTGCCGGTATTGTTGGTCAGCGTCACCCAGCCCTGCATGTCGACCGTGCCACGCGCCTCGTCATAGAGAGCGACATAATCGGCCGACCAGCCAAGGCCCGGCGTCAGGTAACGAATCGAGGCGGGGCGCGTGCCGCCGCGCGTGCTCTGCAGCGTGACCGACAAAGTGGGCCGCGCGCGCAGGTTGGGCGGTACGCGGTCGAAGATCACGCGCACCGGCAGGCCGTCATCGCGCAGCACCTCGATCCGGTCGCCGATCCGGACCACGACGCCACCCGCAGTGGAGAGCACTTCGGCGCGCTCGCGCGTCTCCGCGCCGGTCGCGGGGTTGGTGCGGATCAGCGTCACCGTGCTGCCGATGGCCTTTTCCATCAGCTTGCCGGGCGTCAGCAGGTCATAGTCGAAATTCTGCTCGACGATGGTCGTGTCGGGCGCGTTGAAGCTGAGCGTTTCGGGGCGGATCTGCGCCGAGACGTCGGGAAAGGCGATCCGGCTGGTCCCGCGTGCAATGTCGAGCTCGCGCACATCCTGCACCAGCGCCTGCCCGTTATTGTAGATCGTGACCGAGAGGTCGCCCTGCTGGGTCGCGCCATTGGGGTCGGTGGCGGTGGACTGCTGCGCGGCGGCGGGAATGGCGGCTACGGTCGCGGCGCCAGCCAGCGCCAGGCAAGAGACTGAGAGACCGGCGGTAAACAATTTCATCTGGCAACTCCCCCAATCCACGAGACCCGATAATCTCGATGTTATAATGTAACGCCATCTGTATCGCGGCTGAACCGTTCCCGGTGCGCGACCTGTCGTCCGCTATTTCCTGCGCTTTTCCGTGGTCAGGACGTGGTGCACCTTGTCGGCGATCTGCTGGACACTGAACGGCTTGGGGATGAAATGCATCGCCTCGATGTCGATCTCGTCGCGCAATTGCGCCTCGGCATAGCCCGACATGAACAGCACTGGCAGTCTGGGATCGACCTTCCTGATCTCGCGCGCCATAGCCGGGCCGTCCATGCTCGGCATGACAACGTCGCTGACGACGAGGTCGAACTGCCCCGCCCCGGTCACCTGCTCCAGCCCCTCGTCGCCGTCGCGGGCAGTCGTGACCTGATAGCCCTGCCGGGTGAGTGCCCGCTCGGCCACGGCGCGGACCATGTCCTCGTCCTCGACCAGCAGGATGCGCCCGCCGCCCGACCATTCGCGATGCTCCTCCGCCTCGCCCTTGCCAGCCTGTTCGCTCTCCTCGCCCTCGATCACGTGGTGCACAGGCAGATAGATCGTGAAACGCGCGCCCTTGATAGCGCCCGACGGGCCCTTGGCATTGCTGGCAAAGATGAAGCCGCCCGACTGCTTGATAATGCCGTAGACGGTCGAGAGGCCGAGCCCGGTGCCCTTGCCCTGTTCCTTGGTGGTGAAAAACGGCTCGAAGATCTTGCCGATCGCGGTTTCCGGAATGCCGCCGCCCGTGTCCTCGGCGATCAGCACGGTATAGGCGCCGGGCGGGATGATCTCCGAGCCCATGCGCCGGATATCGGCCGCCTCGACCGCGCGGGTGGCAAAGGTCAGCGTGCCACTCGCGCTTTCGCCGCCGCCCGCCGCCTGAATCGCGTCGCGGGCATTGACGGCGAGGTTGACGATCACCTGCTCCAGCTGGCGCGGATCGGCGCGCACCGCGCCAAGGTTGCGGTCGTGGCGGATGTCGAGCGTGATCTTGGCACCGAGCAGCCGCTTGAGCAGCTGCGAGACCTCGGCCAGCACGTCGGGCAATTGCAGCACTTCGGGCTGGAGCGTCTGCTGGCGCGAGAAAGCGAGCAATTGCCGCGTCAGGCTGGCGGCGCGGTTGGAGTTCGCCTTGATCTGCTGAATGTCGTCATAGTCGCTGTCGCCCGGAATGTGGCGCAGCAGCATGAGGTCGCAATAGCCGATGATCGCGGTCAGCACGTTGTTGAAGTCATGCGCGACGCCGCCCGCCAGCTGGCCGACCGCCTGCATCTTGGTCGCCTGCGCGACCTGCCGCCGCAGCCGCGTCTCCTCGGTCGTGTCGGCCAGGCTGAGCAACACCGACGCCTCGCCCAGCCCGCGCACGCCCGCCAGCCCGAGCGATACCGGATCCTCCGGCTCGTTCTTCAGCCGGATCGCGATATCTCCCGAATTGGCCGCCCCCTGCCCGAACCTGCGTACGGCATCGGACAGCGCGGACTTGTCGCGCGGGATCACCAGGTCGGAGGGGTACGGCGGCAGGCTGCCGCGCTCGACCCCCGCCGCACGGTGGAAGGCGGGATTGGCGAACAGGAAATGGCCGTCCCGGTCGGTCATCGCGAGGCCCAGCGGCAATTGTTCGAGCAGCGCCTGCAATTGCGGGGTCTGCCCGCCGGTATCAGCGCTCCACCCGCCAAGCCCCACGCCGCGGTCCAGCAGGATCATCAGCGAGGGCGCCTTGGCCAGCACGTCAGGGCTGGCGGTCGCCCCCGCCTCGGCCTCCGCGCCCGGATCGACCAGCGGCACCTGCACCAGCATCTGCGGCACGCCCTTGGCGCCTTCGCGGGAGAAGAAAATCCGTTCGCGCTCGTCGGCGCGCAGCAACGAGACAAAGTCCTGCCCGGCCAGCCGCGCATTGGCATCGCCCGCCGCGCGCCGAGCGAAGACCGGGTTGGCCTTGCGGATCGCCCCGTCAGGGCCGACCATAGCCACGGAGATTCCAGCCGCGCCGAGCATCCGCCCAAGCCCGTCGGTCAGCTCCTCACCGAGTGTCGCCAGCTTGTCGCGTCGCTGGACCGGCTCGAACCGCCAGACGAGGTAGTCGTCACCGCGTCCGGCGCGCTGTGCCCGCGCGACCCAGCTGCGCTCCTCATCGGCAATAGCGATCCCCTCGCCCTTGCCACCGTCGCGCCAAGCCACCCGCGCCATGTTCGCCAGGGCATCGAGCGAGGTGCCATCGACCGGCAGGCGCGGCGGCGCATGGCCGGAGCCGAACCACAATTCGTAGGTCGCATTGGCGCAGACCAGCCGGTTGGCCCGGTCGGTGATGCCGACCGCCACGCCCGGATGCTCGATCGCGTTGACCGTGACCGACCAGTCCTGCGTCGCAGAGTCGGCGACGTCCAATGGCGTGCTGCGCGCGCGCCCGGCGGCGAAAGCAATCAGGCCCAGCACGGTCAGGCCACCGGCAAAGGCCAGCGTCACGCCCAGATTGTCGGTTGCGAAATGGACCAACGCAATGCTCGCCAGCACCGCTGCCGCCACACCGAGCGAATCGACGAGGCGACCGCGCCGCTCCTGCGGGTCTTGCGGTTCGTGGTGCTTGGTAATGCCTGCGCCGCTCACGCCGCTCGCTACTCCCCGGCAGTGCCTGCCCTATTCGGCCGGCGTCGCGAGCATCTTGGCGCTTCCGGGGCGGCGCGTCCACTTGCGCGCAACGATCATCCGCCAGGCAAAGCCGAAAGCGAGGTAGCCGAGCGAGGCGCAGAGCACCGACAGGACCATGAACCCGAAGGCCGTCACCCCCGCCGTTTCGAGGAACCAGCCAAAGCCCTGCCAGAAACCCGCATCGATGGTTTCGTTCGCGGCACCGATGGTGGCGGCGTCGATCTTGAGCACGAAACGCCCGACCCAGTTCGCGGCATAAAGCCAGAACGGCATGGTCAGCGGATTGGTGATCATCGTCACCAGCGCGGCGATGGGCAGATTGGCGCGCATCGGCAGGGCCAAAAACGCGGCGAGGAAGATTTGCCCGACCGGGACGATAAAGGCAGCGAACAGGCCCAAGGCGGCCCCGCGTGGAACGGAGCGGCGGGTGAAGCGCCAGAGTTCGGAGCGCGCAACGCGGTGGGCGACGGGGGCAAGCCAGCGGCTCTTCTCCATCTCTTCGCGGCGCGGCATCTGCCGCTCCAGCCAGCCCTGTTTGCGCCTCGCCATGCGAGCCTTTCCCTGTCGCTC
The DNA here is from genome assembly GCA_964406535.1 of uncultured Sphingomonadaceae bacterium. GTDB lineage: Bacteria > Pseudomonadota > Alphaproteobacteria > Sphingomonadales > Sphingomonadaceae > Alteraurantiacibacter. The sequence continues at coordinate 25,080 of CAYOSE010000017.1, read as the reverse complement.
GATCAATACCCAGCGCGCTTCTGCCACCGTTTCACCGAACCGGGGCTTAACGTGCGCTGCGTCAATGGCATGCATATGGGGACGAAGGTCTGAAAATTCCTGTTACGACGCGACATTTTCGAAAAATATTTTTCGTCGTGGCGGGGTAGACACAGAAAATGTCGCGCAGAGGCTAAATGCAGGCTCAACCGCGATCGCGCAGGAGCCGGGCCTTGTCGCGTTTCCAGTCGCGATCCTTGATCGTGGCGCGCTTGTCATGCGTCTGCTTGCCCTTGGCCAGCGCCAGCTCGACCTTGGCTCGTCCGCGGCTGTTGAAGTAGATCGACAACGGCACCAGCGTCATGCCCTTGCGTTCGACGGCACCGACGAATTTCTCGATCTCGCGCGCATTGAGCAGCAGCTTGCGCGGTCGCTTGGGCTCGTGATTGAAGCGGTTGCCATGGCTGAATTCGGGAATGTTGGCATTGATCAGCCAGCACTCGCCATCGCGCACCTCGGCATAGCTGTCGGCGATCGTGCCCTCGCCGCTCCGCAGCGACTTCACCTCAGTACCCGACAGCGCGAGCCCCGCCTCGAAAGTTTCCTCGATGAAGTAGTTGAACCGCGCCTTGCGGTTTTCGGCGACGATCTTCTGCTTGTCGAAAGTGGGAGGTTTGGGACGTGCCATGGTGGGGCAGCCATGTAGGTGCTGCGACCACAATTGCAAAGCGCAGCTTCGCCCAAGCTGCCTTACTCCCCGGCCTTCAGGTCCGACGGCAGCATCGGGTTGGCGAGGATGCCGGTGAACAGCGCCCACCGGGCCGCCCGGCTTGCCGCCGTCTCCCCTTCGCCCGCCTGATCGACGTAATCCTCGACCAGATCCTGGCCCATGCCGTAATTGACCACATAGGAACGATAGGTGTCGAGGAAGCCGAGGCTGCCTTCAGCCCGCTCGCGGCTGGCCAGCTGATACTTCATCAGCGCCGCGATCACTTCCTCACGGGTCATGGTCTGATCGAGATAGGCCGCGGCGATCGTGTAATAGGCTGGTGCCAGCTCGCTCGTCGCCTCGCGCAGCGCATAGTAATCGGCGATGTCGCTGGCATCGATCCCGGCCAGCGGGGCGAGCACGTCACGCTCGAAGATCATCGCGTCCTCGCCCGGAAAGGCCATCTTCACGCCAAATTCGGCCGAGCCTTCGGAGATGATGGCACGCGGAGAATAGAGCGGCAGCAGGGTGAACTCGATCTGCCCCATGCCGTTGACCCGGTCGCGCTCGATCAGCGTCGAATAGACATGGTGGCCGGGATAGGCCTCGTGACAGCCGACATCGACCGCGCGGCTGAGGCGCGTGGGCAGGTCGGTGTTGATCTCGATAACCGAGTGATAATCGCCCTGGTAATAGTTGAACCCGCCCCACGGCTTGTCGGTGACGAGGCTGAGGTCGAACCGCTCGCCCTCGGGCAGCGGGATATGCGGCAGCGTTCGCGCCTTGCACTCAGCGACAGCAGCATCGATCACCGCGCGCAGGTTCTCGTCGGGAATGACGAAGCGGTCCTGCCAGGCATTGAGCCGCTCGTTCAGCGGGCCCTCGCCGGGGACGAGCGCGTCGATCTGTTCGATCACCGGGTCGAGCGTGGTGAGGTCGATCATCTCCGGTCGCACACCGAACAGTCCCTCGGCCTCGTCCTGGAAGGGGATGGTCTCACCCCGCAGCATCCTGAGGCGCACCTTGGCCGCGCTGAGGATCGCGCGCAGATAGCGCACCCGCTCGGCATCGAGCGAGCCGGGCTCGGTCGCGACCGCCGCCAGCGAGGCATCGAGCGCTACCACCCGCGCCTGCAGCAGCGGCAGCGTCATCTCGGCATCTTCAGCCTCGGCCTGTGCCTTCAGCTCCGCCGGGCCGTAATAGGCATCGACATAGCCCGGGTCCTTCTCGCCAATGGCGAGCTGCACGGCGAGATAATCGCGCGCCAGCTGGTCCAGCGACGGCGGTGCGGCCTCAACCGATTGCGGCGCGGTCGCCGCGCAGGAAACGAGCGCGAGCGCGGAGGTGACGATCAGGGCGGGCCGAAGGATGGAAAGGCTCAACTGGTTACTCCTGCAACTTTCATCGCCGCGTCCACTGCCTCTTTCGCCGCATCGCTGCAAGGGGCGATCGGCAGGCGGCAATCGGGCGCGAACCAGTTGTGCAGCCGCGAGAGGCCATATTTGCACGGGGACGGGCTGGCATCGGCGAACATCGCCCGGTGCAGCGGATAGAGCCGCTCGTTCAGCTCGCGCGCCTTCACATAGTCGCCCGCCGCAGCAGCCGCATGGAATGCGGCGCACAGCCTCGGCGCCACATTGGCGGTCACCGAGATACAGCCGACCTGCCCCAGCACATAGCCCGCCAGCGACAGCGGATCGTCGCCCGACAGCTGGCAGAACTGCGCGCCTGCCCCCATGCGCTGGGTGACGACGCGCGTCAGGTCACCGCTCGCGTCCTTCAGCGCGACGATCCTTTCGGGAAAGCGGCGGTGCAGTTCGATCACCGTCTCGGGCAGGATGTCCGTCACGGTGCGTCCGGGAACATTATAGAGCACGATCGGCAGCTCGGTCCGTTCGGCCAGATAGCTGAAATGGGCGAGCAGCCCGGCCTGCGACGGGCGGTTGTAGTAGGGCGCGACCAGCAGCAGCGCATCGGCCCCGGCGGCCTGCGCCTCCTTGATATGCCACAGCGCGGTCATCGTGTCGTTCGAGCCCGCCCCGGCAATCACCGGCACGCGTCCCGCAGCCTGCTCGGCACAGGCGGCGATGACGCGGTGATGCTCGTCATTGTCGAGCGTCGCCGATTCGCCGGTCGTCCCGCAGGGAACCAGCCCGCTTGACCCATTGTCGATCTGCCAGTCGACGAAGCGCCGGAACGCCTCCTCGTCAAACGCTCCGTCGCGAAAAGGCGTTGCCAGAGCCGGTATCGAACCCGAAAACATGCGAGGGATCCCCCAAAATCGAAGATGACAGCAATGGTGTTTTGCTTTTGTTGACCAAAATCGGCCAGATATTCAGCGCCTGATAAGGAGCCCCCCGGCATCATGTCCAGCATGCTTCGCCTTTACACATCCGCAATTATCGCCGCCGCGCTGGCCGCACCGCTCCCCGCCCTCGCCCAGAACGCCCAGGCCTGGGACGAGGCGCGCGCCGATCTCGTCGCGCAGGGCCCCGGCCAGATGGCCGCGCAGATTCAGGAGTGGGAGCGGATCTCCGCCTCTTCCAACCTCCCCTTCACTACCTATTCCAGCTTCCTGCTGCGGAATCCCGGCTTTCCTGACGAACTGCGGCTGCGTGGCTATGCGGAAGAGCGGCTGCGCGAGGAATTCGTCCCCGGCGACCAGTTGCTGGCCTATTTCGCGAAATTCCCGCCGACCACCAATTACGCAAAGGCGCATTACGCGCTGGCGCTGATGGGGCAGGATCGCGCTGCCGCGGCAACCCTCGCGAAAGAGGCCTGGCGCGGCGGCGAGATGAGCACCACCGCCGAGGCCTCGCTCTCGACCATGTATGGCGCCAGCTTCACCCCCGCCGACGAAGACGCGCGGATGGATGCGCTGTTGTGGCAGCGCGAGCGCGATGCCGCCGCGCGCCAGCTGCCACGCACCTCGCCGGCAAAGCGAGAGCTGTTCGCGACCCGCCTCGCCATCCTGCAGGGCGGCGACGGAGCGACGCTTGATCCGGCCTCGCTGGGCGATCCGGGCTATCTCTACAATCGCAGCCGCGAATTGCGGCAGAAGGGACGGACAAACGCGGCAGCGACGATGCTGACCAACCGCCCGGCCCTCGACCGCCTGCCGTTCGACCAGACCCGCTGGATCACCGAATTGCTCGCCGTGGCGCGCGGCAGCAATGCCCGGCAGGCGCAACAGGTCGCGGCGAGCGTCGACGATGCGTTCGCGCCCGGTGCGGATATCTCGCAAAAGCCCTATCGCCTGCGCGACGACTACACCTCGCTGATGTGGCTGGGTGGAACCAGGGCGCTGTGGGATTTGCGCGATGCCGCCTCCGCCGCGCCGCTGTTCTACCGCTATGGCGCCGCCGCACAGACCCCGCCGACCCGCTCCAAGGGCTTCTTCTGGGCGGGCAAGGCCGCCGCGCAGGCGGGCGACCGCGCCGCCGCGACCCGCTATTACGAGATGGCCGCGCAATATCCGGACAAGTTCTACGGCATGCTCGCGCTGGAAGCGCTGGGCCGCGACCTGCCGAGCTTCGCCGACGCGCCGGACGGGCAGCCGACCGCCGCCGAACGCGCGGCCTTCAACGCCCAGCCGCTGACCGGCGCGGTGGCCGAGGTTGCCCGCGATGCGCCGTGGCGTACCGGCATCCGCTTCTACCGCGCCATCGCCGATCAGGCCGAGACGCCCGCCGAGCATGTGCTCGTCGCCGATCTTGCGCGCGAGATCGGTCGCCGCGACCTTGCCGTGATCCTGTCGGACGCAGCCATGGCACATGGCCATTCAGGCTTTACCCAGATCGGCCACCCGACGCTCGTCACCCCGCAGGGCGCGCACTGGACCATGGTCCATGCGATCACCCGGCAGGAAAGCCAGTTCGCCGAGAACGCCATCAGCCATGCCGGCGCGCGCGGGCTGATGCAGCTGATGCCGGGCACGGCGCGCGAAGAGGCGCGCAAAGCCGGTGTCGCCTATCTCTCGGGCTATCTGATCGACGATCCGCAGTACAACGTCCGGCTCGGCTCGAACCATATCGAGCGGCTGATGGCGCGCTATAACGGCTCGGTCCCGCTGGCGATCGCCGCCTACAATGCCGGCCCCGGCAATGTGAACAAGTGGCTGCGGCAGAATGGCGACCCGCGTACCGGCCAGGTCGACTGGCTGCGCTGGATCGAGGAAATCGGCTTTTACGAGACCAAGAACTACGTCCAGCGAGTGCTGGAAAATGCCATGGTCTATGAGCAGCTCTATCCCGACAAGGCGAGCTGGCGCGGAAACCGCGACATTTCGGATTTTCTGAGATAGTGGACGGCGGGTGACTACCCGCCCCCACATCTTGCTTGCTGTCTCTGCCTTGCTGGCGCTGCCCGCCATCGCGCAGGCGCGCGATGCGCTGGGCGTCTATGGCCAGTGGGCCGCTTTCCGCGACCCCGAGACCCCGCGCTGCTACGCGATCACCGCCGCCGAGGAGCGCGCCGGACAGTCGCGCGAGCAGGAGGGGTTCGCCAGCGTCGGCACCTGGCCCGGGCGGCGGGTGCGCGGGCAGGTGCATGTCCGCATGACCCGCGAGCTGGCGAAGAATTCGTGGATCGTGCTCTCCATTGGCGGCAAGAGCTTCTCGCTCACCGGCGGCGGCTCGGAAGCCTGGGCGAAGGACGCGCAGATGGACGCCGCCATTGTCGCCGCGATGCGCTCGGGCGGGTCGATGACGGTCACCGCGCTCGACGCGAAGGGCAGGCGCTTCTTCGACCGCTACAGCCTCGACGGTGCGCCGACTGCGCTCGATGCCGCGACTTTGGGCTGCTCGGGGCGGCGTTAAGACGCACGCAAAGGGCCGAGGGATCACTCCCCCGGCCCTTGCGCTGCATGATCGCGGTGGCGATCAGAAGCGATAACCGACACCCATCAGGATCTGGTGACGGTCCATGTCGACGTCGAAGCGGTCGCTTTCGAGGCCGCTGGGTGCTTCGACTTCGCCCTCTTCATAGTTCGAATAGCGATATTCGCCCTTCACGAAGAGGTTCTCGCTCAGCGCGTGTTCGACGCCCGCACCGGCGCGCCAGCCGTCGAGATCGAGGTCGGTCTCGGTATCGGTGGAATTGTCGGTCGCCAGCAGGTCGAACTGGGCGTTGGTGTAACCGCCCTTGGCATAGACCAGCGTGTTGGGCGTCGCCAGGATACCGGCGCGCGCACCGACATAAAGGTCACGTCCGGCCTCGACATAGCCGACGCCGACGCCATAGGTGATGTCCTCGATCGACTGGTCGAGATCGTCGGCATTGTCGATGTCGACGCTGCTGCCCGGGCGGGTGATGTCATAGCCGACGAGCGCCTCGACGCGGGGGCCGGTAAAGGTCGAATTGTCCTGCGCGAGCGCGGCGGTCCCGGTGGCGAGAATAGCGGCAGAGGTGGCGAGGAAAAGTGCGAAACCCTTGTTCATTGGTAACTCCATTCTTCAATTGTCGACCCGTTCTTGGCGGATCGGGATTGCAGGAATGGCCGGCCCCAAGGTTTGGTTTCATGAACATTTCACAACGGGAATATCTTGATATTTTAGTCACATAGGGGCGAGATCAGCCGTGTTTTATCAGCGGCGACTGAAAGGAACCTAACGGGGCCTGAAGCGCTCTGCGCGCGCTGCAGCACGGGTCGGCGCAGCGCCAACACAGGCCATCGCGCCAACCGCCGGGTTTCCACCAATCGGCGCAAAGCCGCTGCGCTTCGTCGCCAGCTTCCCAAATGCGCGTGGGCGCATTATATCGCCGCCATGCCCGATACCCCGCTCATGCCCATCCCGGGTCACGTCGATCCGGTGACCGTCACGCGTGCGATCACGCCGCGCGAGGACGGGCGCACCGACCTGATCGGCCTGACCCGCCAGCAGATCGCCGAACTGTTCGCCGAGGCCGGGCTCGACGCGAAGCAGGCGAAGCTGCGCGCCAAACAGGTGTTTCACTGGCTCTATCATCGCGGCGTGACCGAGTTCGAGGCGATGACCGACATCGCCAAGACCATGCGCCCATGGCTGGCCGAACGGTTCGTGATCGGGCGGCCCGAGGTGGTCGAGGCACAGCATTCGTCGGATGGCACCCGCAAATGGCTGCTCCGCACCGCCGACGGCCACGATTTCGAGATGGTCTTCATCCCCGATGCCGACCGCGGCACTTTGTGCGTCTCCAGCCAGGTCGGCTGCACGCTCAACTGCCGCTTCTGCCATACCGGCACGATGAAGCTGGTCCGCAACTTGACGCCCGGCGAGATCGTCGGCCAGGTCATGCTGGCACGCGATGCGCTGGGCGAATGGCCCAAGGCCGCCAGCGACACGCGGATTGCCACAATGGCTGGCCTCGACGACGAGGAAGACGCCGATGGTAAATATGGGGGCGGCTACACCGCCGATGGCCGCCTGCTCACCAATATCGTGATGATGGGCATGGGCGAGCCGCTGTATAATTTCGACAATGTCCGCGACGCGCTGGGCATCGTCATGCATGGCGACGGGCTGGCGCTGTCGAAGCGGCGCATCACCCTCTCGACCAGCGGCGTGGTGCCGATGATGGCACGCTGCGGCGAGGAGATCGGGGTGAACCTCGCGGTCTCGCTCCATGCCGTGACCAAGCCGGTGCGCGACGAGATCGTGCCGCTGAACAAGAAGTTCGGCATCCAGGAATTGCTGCAGGCCTGCGCCGATTATCCGGGCGCGAGCAATGCGCGGCGCATAACCTTCGAATATGTGATGCTCGACGGCGTGAACGACAGCGACGACGATGCGCGCGAACTGGTGCGGCTGCTGAAGGCCTACAAGCTGCCCGCCAAGGTCAATTTGATCCCGTTCAACCCGTGGCCCGGCGCGCCTTATGAATGCTCCAGCCCGGAGCGGGTGCGGGCCTTCTCCAACATTGTGTTCGAGGGCGGGATCAGCGCGCCGGTCCGCACCCCGCGCGGGCGCGATATCGACGCGGCCTGCGGCCAGCTGCGGACAGCGGCAGAGAAGAAGAGCCGCGCCGAGCGAGATCGCGAAGCGGCGGCGGCCGCAGCAGCCGAGAGCTAGGCCGGCACCTTCCGCATCGCGGGGCGCTCGCCATAGGTCAGCGTCCGCCACAGCCATTCCAGCGGTCCGAAACGCCAGCGCGCCAGCCAGTAATGGCTGGCCACCATTTGCAGCGCAAAGAACGCCAGGCACAGCGGCAGCACCAGTTTGGGCGGTATCTGTCCGGCCAGCCCCAGCCCGCCATGGAAGCCGTAGAGCACGAGCCCGATAAAGACGCCCTGCACCACGTAATTGGTCAGCGCCATGCGGCCGACCGGGGCAAAGACGCGCGCGAGCCCGCTCCAGCGTGCCGAATGGAGGAGCAGGATCAGCCCGGTCGCGTAGCCGATATCGAGCACCGGCACGCCGATCATGTGGATCGTCTCATGCAGCCAGCCGGGCGCGGGCAAGATCTGCGAATCCCCGGTCAGCATCGAACAGACTTCCAGCACCAGCCCCAGCGGCAGCGCGACAACGAACAGCTTGCGGATCGTCGGCAGCAGCTCGCCCGCGCGTTGCAGCCAGCCCTGCCGGGCAACCCATGCGCCGATCAGAAAACGCCCAAGCGCATAGAGGATCCACGCCAGCACCAGCCCGTTCGCGACCCAGTCGAAATAGACGAGCTGCGCGGTCTCGCGAATCCAGTCGGCATAGCTGCCGTTTACCCAGGCCTGCTGCCGCGCCAGCACCGCCTCGGTACTGAAGGCCGCCTGATAGGCCGGTTCGGTCAGTCCCGCCGCCTCGCTCAGGCCCTTGGTGACCGGCCTGCCCGCCAAAGCGATGACGAGACCCAGCGCCAGCATCGCCCGTGCCGGCATGCGGCGCAGCGCAAACAGCGCAAAGCCGGTAACCGCATAGACATTGAGGATATCCCACGGCCAGATCAGGTAGAGGTTGATGAGACCGAACCCCAGCAACACGAACAGCCGCCGCAAATAGATCGTCCTGAAGGATGCGCCCCGCGCCTCCAGCCGCTCCATCTGCACCCAGAAGCCGACCCCGAACAGGAACGCGAAGAGGGTGTTCGCCTTGTCCGACACGAAGATCTCGGTGAAACTGATGGCAACCAGATTGGCCGGGTCTTCGAGGAAGCGGGCGGTCTCGGCCTCGGTTGCGGTGTTCTGGCCAAAGGCGAACCACACGAAATTGGCGATCAGCACGCCAAGCAGCGCAAAGCCGCGCAACACGTCCAGCTCACCCAGCCGCTCGGCCGAGGTCAGCGGCGCGACATCGGTGCCCCTTGCGTTTTCCATAAGGGTGTTCCCCCGCTCAATCTCCGCCCCGGTATGCCGGCTTTTCTCACATCCGGACGATCATCGCCAACGGCTCGTCGCGAAATCGCCCTTGGCCCGCCCCGTTCATCCCCCGTTGGGGAAAGATGAACGATGTTGGCCATTATTGAGGCAGTGACAAACGAGTCGGAAAGGTAATCGCAATGAACAAGTATATTCTGGCGCTCGCCGCCGCCACGTCTCTGGCGCTCCCGGCCGCACCCGCGATGGCGCAGGACGGCCCGCCGAGCTGGGCTCCGGCCCATGGCTATCGCGACAAGCATCGCGGCTATAACGATTATCGGTATGTCGATTACGATCGCCGCGACCGTCACCGCAATTATCGCGTCTATGACAACCGTGGCCGCTATTACGAGCCGCGCCGCATCCGCCGGGGCGACAATGTCTGGCGCGGACGCGACGGTCGCTATTACTGCAAGCGCGACAACGGCACGACAGGCCTGATTATCGGTGCCGCGGGTGGCGCGTTGGTCGGCCGCGCGATCGATGGCGGGCGTGACCGCACGACCGGCACCATTGTCGGCGCGGCGCTGGGTGCGCTGCTGGGTCGCGAAATAGACCGCGGCGAGTTGCGCTGCCGCTAAGGCCGACCGGCACAGGCAAACCGAAAGCCGCTCTCTCGATCGCGAGGGGGCGGCGTTTTGGTTTGGGGCAACACCCAGCGCCCTGACGAATTTACCCAATTTCGGGAAAAAGCCGCTATGGCGCTGGCATGGCAGCAAAGGCCCACCCCTTTTACGACTTTCATACGCATGGTTTCGTGCGCGTCGCCGCCTGCACCCCGCATGTTCGCCCCGCCGATGTCGCGGGCAATGCGGCAGGCGTCATCGAACAGGCAAAACGCGCGCATGAGCGGCATGTCGACCTGCTGCTCTACCCGGAGCTGAGCCTCTCTTCCTACGCAATCGACGACCTGCTCATGCAGGGCGCGCTGCTCGATGCGGTCGAGCTGCGGCTGGCCGAGATCGTCTCCGCCAGCGAGACGCTGCATCCAGTGCTGGTGGTTGGCGCGCCGCTCCGGCGCAATGGCCGCATCTACAATTGCGCGGTGGTGATCGCGCGCGGGCAGGTGCTGGGCGCGGTGCCCAAGAGCTTCCTGCCCAATTACCGCGAATTCTACGAGAAGCGCTGGTTCAGCCACGGGCGCAATTGCCGCGACATGTGGATCGGCGTGGCGGGCGAAGAGGTGCCGTTCGGCGTCGACCTGATCTTCAGTGCCACCAATCTGCCGGGCTTCACCTTCGGGATCGAGATCTGCGAGGATTTCTGGGCCCCCGATCCGCCGGGCGTGAAGGCCGCGCTGGCGGGCGCAACGATCCTGCTCAACCTGTCCGCCTCGCCGGTGACGGTGGGCCGCGCGGACGAGCGCAAGATCCTGTGCCACGCCAGCTCGACGCGGCTCGCCTGCGCCTATGCCTATTCGGCGAGCGGCCATGGCGAGAGCACCACCGACCTCGCGTGGGACGGCCAGGGCATGATCTACGAGCTAGGGGGCGAGCTGGTCTCCTCCTCGCGCTTCGACCTGCACCCGGAACTGTGCGTGGCCGATGTCGATACCGCGCGCATCCTTGGTGAGCGGTCGCGGATGCAGACCTGGGGCGATGCCTGCGAGGCCGCCGGTCGGCCCGAAGACAAATTCCGTACGGTGGGCTTCGAGCATGAATGGCAGGAGGGTGATCTGGGGCTGGAACGCCCGGTACGCCGCTTCCCCTTCGTGCCCGACCGGCCGGAAAAGCTGGACGAGGATTGCTACGAGGCGTTCAACATCCAGGTCGATGCGCTGATGCGGCGGATCGAATCCACCAGCGCCCAATCGCTGGTAATCGGCATTTCGGGCGGGCTCGATTCCACCCATGCGCTGATCATCGCGGCCAAGGCGATGGACCTGCTCGGGCGGCCCCGGACCGATATCCGCGCCTATACGATGCCGGGTTTCGCCACCTCCGACGGGACCAAGGGCAATGCCTGGGCACTGATGCGCGCCTTTGGCGTCACTGCCGAGGAGATCGACATTCGTCCGGCGGCGGAAAAGATGCTCGCCGATATCGGCCACCCCTTTGCAGACGGCGAAAAGCACTACGACACGGTGTTCGAGAACGTGCAGGCCGGGATGCGGACCGATTACCTGTTCCGCCTTGCGGGCCAGCACAAGGGCTTCGTGATCGGCACGGGCGACCTGTCGGAACTGGCGCTGGGCTGGTGCACCTATGGCGTGGGCGACCAGATGAGCCATTACGCGGTCAATGCGGGCGTGCCCAAGACGCTGATCCAGTATCTGATCCGCTGGAGCATCGCGACCGGGCAGTTCGACGCCGATGTCGACGTCGCGCTGGAGGCCGTGCTCGCGACCGAAATCACGCCCGAACTGATCCCGGCGGGCAAGGACGGCGCGGTGCAGAGCACCGAGGCGATGGTTGGCCCCTACGAACTCAACGACTTCTTCCTCCACCACATCATGCGCTGGGGCCATAAGCCCAGCCATGTCGCCTTCCTCGCGCTCAATGCCTGGGGCGATGTTGCGGCGGGCAAGTGGCCGATGGGCTTCCCCGAAGGTGCGAAGAACCAGTACGATCTGGCGACGATCCGCAGCTGGCTGGAGAAGTTCCTGCGGCGTTTCTTCGCCTTCAGCCAGTTCAAGCGCAGCGCGATTCCGAACGGCCCCAAGGTCAGCAGCGGCGGCGCGCTATCCCCGCGCGGCGACTGGCGCGCGCCGAGCGACGCGGTGGCCGATGTGTGGCTGGAGGAACTGGCAGCGAACCTGCCGGAGGAATAGGCTGCCGGAGGATTGACGCCCGCCTTGTTGGCGGCGCGCCTCCCCCGGTCAGTCGTCAGTTTCCGCGGTGTTTCTCTTTCGGCGCAATGAGGTGAATGTTCTCATCTTCGAACGCCTTGAGCATCAATGGCTCTTCGGCGATCAGCCGGTCGTAATCCGCGAAAGCCCGTTCGATCAGTGGACGTTTCTCGAGGATGAGGCTGGCGACCCCGCTGGTCAGCCCCCCTTCGTCACCCACGCGTCCGAGTGCCGCCGCGATATCCGCGATAATGGCCGCTCGGGGCGTGTCATGCACCTGGCCCCGTTCGTCCCGATATGCCTCGATTGCTCTGGCCATGGTACGACTCGCTCCAAATAATGTGCGATGGGCCAGAGGGTACTACCACCGGTAGGGGGCCGCCAAGGTGATTAACCATAATAGTTGCGGTACCGGGGACAAGCCGCCGGGCCGTGTCGCTCATGCCACGCTTGCGCCTGCGGATCGCCCCTCTATCGTGCCCGCAATGAGCAAACCTGCCGTCCTCGTCACTGGTGGAGCCAAGCGCATCGGCGCGGAAATCTGCCGCGCCTTTGCCGCCGCCGGGTGGCATGTCGTGATCCATTATGGCACCTCCGGGGAGGCCGCCACGCGCCTCGCCGCTGCCCTGCCCTCGGCCGAGACGGTGCAATGCGACCTCGCCGATGACGCGGCGGCGGTGGCCATGGCGGAGGCGCTGGCCGCGCGCCTCAATGACTGGCGCTGCCTCGTCGCCAATGCCTCGGTGTTCGAGGCGGACAGCGCCGAGCGGATCGACCCGGCGGTGGCCGGGCGCGCATGGGCGATCAATGCGCTGGTGCCGATGCGGATGGCGCAAGCCTTCCTCGCCAGCGCCCGCTCCACCGCAGGGCGACGGGTGATCCAGCTGACCGACCAGAAGCTGGCCCATCCCAACCCCGATTTCTTCAGCTATTCGATGAGCAAATATGCTGTCGATGGCGGATCGCTGATGCTGTCCATGGCCGGTTCACAATCCGACCGTATCTATCGCCTGGCTCCGGGCGCCATTCTCGCCAGCCACGACCAGTCGCATGAAGAGGCCGAGGTCTCGCATCGGCTGAACCTGCTGGAACGGCGCACGGAGGCACATGAAGTGGCCGAGGCGGCGCTGTTCCTGGCCACCGGGCCGCTGGCGAGCGGATCGACGCTGATCGTCGATTCGGGCCAGCACCTGCTCGATCAGGAACGCGACGTGATCTATCTGGCGCGCGAAGAGGGATAGCCGATGACAGGGACGGGCCCAAAAGTGCGAAAGCGCCATTCGCGCGCCACCCGGCTGTGGCACTGGGTCAATGCGCTCAGCCTCGTCATCCTGTTCATGTCGGGCCTCAATATCTCCAACGCGCATCGTTACCTGTACTGGGGCGACTGGGGCTTCTCGCCGGACGAGGCGTGGCTGGCGGTGATGCGCTTTCCCGGCTGGGCGACGATCCCCGGCTATTACAGCCTCGCCCAGGCGCGCGACTGGCACGTGATCTTCGCGCTGGTCTTCGCCTTCAGCCTGACCGCTTTCATGATCGCAGCGCTGGTCAACGGCCATTTCCGCCGCGACCTCTTCACCAGCCGCAGGGAATGGGCCCCCGCCAATATCCTCGCCGATATCAAGGCGCATCTGCGGCTGCAGTTCGAGCACGAAGGGGCGAAGTACAATTTCCTCCAGAAAGCCGCCTATTCGCTGGTCCTGTTCATGCTGCTGCCCGGAATGATCCTGACCGGCATGGCGATGAGCCCCGGCATGGAGGCCGCCTGGCCGTGGTTGTCGGATATGTTCGGCGGACGGCAGAGCGCGCGCTCGATCCATTTCCTGTTCGCCTGGGCCCTGTTCGGCTTCTTCGTCGTGCATATCGTGCTGGCGCTGCTGTCCGGGCCCATCGGGCAGGTGCGCGCCATGATTACCGGAGGAGACGCGGAATGAAGCGGCGCGGATTTCTCACTCTTGTCGGTGCGGCCTTTGTCGCCGGGTGCGACAAGGTGGCGGACAGCAAACTGTTCGAAGCCGTCGCCAATGGCGCGCAGGGCTGGCACCGGGGCCTGCACCGGGCGCTGGGCGTCCGGCGGATCGAGATGGCACCCGAATACGACCGCACCGAAATCTCGCCCTTCTTCCGCGGCAATGGCACGCGCAGCATCGCCGACGCCGCCTATCGCAACAGCATGATGCGCGGCTTTGCCGACTGGCGGCTGACCGTCGGCGGGATGGTCGAAAAGCCGCAAACCCTCTCGCTCGAAGATCTCTTCGCCCTGCCCCAGCGCACCCAGATCACCCGCCACGATTGCGTTGAGGGGTGGAGCGCGATCGGCGAATGGACCGGGCCGCAGCTGTCCGAAGTGCTCGCCCTTGCCGGGCCGCTGGAAGGCGCGAGTTACGTGGTCTTCCATTGCGCCGACAACCTCAACGGGTCCGACTATTACGAAAGCTGCGACATGGACGATGCCATGCACCCGCAGACCATTATCGCGCACCAGCTGAACGGCAAGCCGTTGCCCGAGCGCAATGGCGCGCCCTTGCGCCTGCGGCTCGAACGCCAGCTCGGCTACAAGCACGCCAAGTATCTGACCGCGATCGAGCTGGTCGCCAGCCTCGACGATATCGGCGGCGGCAAGGGCGGCTATTGGGAGGATCGGTCCGGCTACCAGTGGTACGCGGGGATTTAGGCCCAGCCACCACCCCGATTGACAGCCTGCCCACCCGCCTTCAGACTTCACATTCACGCTCAGGGCCTGATATCCTGAAAGGACATCGCCGCTTATGTGGCTGCTCGACAAACTGCTCACCAAAGTAATACGCATTGGCCGGCTGGAGATCACCGACCATGACGGCCAGCACTATGCCTACGGCACCGGTGAAGAGCCGCCGATCCACCTGCGCTTCACCCACCCCAAGGCGGCCAAGCACATTGCCCGCTATCCGCAGCTGGGCGCGGGCGAGGCCTATATGCGCGGCTGGCTGGTGGTCGAGCCGCCGCATGACGTGCGCGATCTGGTGCTGTTCTTCACCAGTCAGGCCAAGTCCGCTGGCGGCGAGCGCGTACTCAAGCCGCAAAGCGCCGCCTCGCGCCTGACGCAGATGGCCGTCGCCAAGGCCGACAGCATCAACCTGCCGGGCAAGGCGAAGCGCAACGCGAAGCATACCTACAACATGACCCGCCGGTTGTATGAGCTGTTCCTCGACGAGGACCGGCAATACACGATGGCCTATTGGCGCGGCGACCCGGAGCAGACGACGCTGGAGAAGGCGCAGCTCGACAAGAAGGCGCTGATCGCCGCCAAGCTCTACATGCAGCATTCCAGTGCGTTCGGGCGGCCGATGAAGGTGCTCGATATCGGCTGCGGCTGGGGCGGCCTCGCGCTCTATCTGAACAAGCATTACGACTGCGAGGTGCTGGGCATCGCGCTCGCCGAAGACCAGATCGCCTTCTGCCGCGAGCGTGCCAAGGCGCTGGGCGTCGACGACAAGGTCAAGTTCGAAATGCTCGACTATCGCGAGGTGGAGGGCGAGTTCGACCGGATCACCTCGATCGGCATGATCGAGCATGTCGGCACGCCGCACTTCCCGCAATATTTCGGCAAGACCTACGACCTGCTGGCCAATGATGGCGTGTCCTTCCTCCACACCTGCGGGCGCGTCGGCCCGCCGGGCTATACCGACGCGTGGACGCGCAAATATATCTTCCCCGGCGGTTATATCCCGGCGCTCTCCGAACTGGTGGTCGAAAGCGAAAAGGCCGGCTGGCAGGTGATGGACGTGGAGGCGATGCGCTTCCACTACTCCCACACCCTCGCCGAATGGTACAAGCGCACCTGCCTGCACGAGGAAGAGATCGTCGCCATGTATGACGAGCAATTCTTCCGCATGTGGCAGTTCTACCTCGCCGGGGCCGAGCAGAGCTTCCGCCACGGCACGATGGTCAACTGGCAGATCCAGTTCGTGAAGGACCGCGCCGCGCTGCCGATGACCCGCGATTATATGGAGATCGAGGCGAAGCGCCTGCGCGAGAGCGAAGAGCCGCCGCAATGGCACCTCGATCCCGCGCTGCGGCAAGCGGCGGAGTAGCCACGCGCCATTTTCCGCAATAGGGGGCGCAGCATGACCGCCGCGCCCTCCGACCCTCAGGCCCGTCCCCTCACCCGCGCGAGCGTCTTCGCGCAGGCCTGGCCGATGATGCTGGGACAGGCCTCGGTGCCGCTGGTCGGCTTTGTCGATACCGCCGTCATCGGGCGCACCGGCGATGCGGCGGCGCTGGCGGGCGTGGCGCTGGGTGCCTCGATCGTGATGCTGGTGTTCTGGGCCTTCGGGTTCCTCCGCATGGGGATGACCGGCCTGACCGCGCAGGCGCAGGGTTCGGGCGAGCGCAACGAGGTGGAGGCGCTGCTGCTGCGCGCACTCGTCATCGGCATTGGCCTCGGCCTGCTGCTGCTGGCGCTGCAATGGCCGATCCGCACAGGCGCGCTGGCGATCATGGCGGGCACACCCGCCGTCGATGCCGAGGCTTCGGGCTATATGACCGGGCGCTTCCTCGGCGCCCCGGCGGCACTGGCGGTCTATGCCATCACCGGCTGGCTGCTGGGACTTGGCCGCACGCGCGCGGCGCTGGTGCTGCAGATCGTCATGAACCTCGCCAATATCGCGCTCGACGTGGCGTTCGTCTGGGGTCTCGGTTTCGGGGCCTATGGCGTGGGCCTCGGCACGGCCTGCGCGGAAGGCGTGGCGCTGCTGCTCGGCCTGTGGCTGGTCGGCCGGGTCGCCGGGGCGAATGTCTTCGCGATGATCGTCCGCACCCCGCGCGCGCTGCTCACCGACCGGGCGCGGCTCGCCCGCCTGTTCGCGGTCAATCGCGACATCATGATCCGCACCATCGCCTTGCTGGCGCTGATGACCTGGTTCGCCAATGCAGGCGCGCGGCAAGGGGCGACCATGCTGGCGGCCAACCACGTCCTGTTCCAGTTCGTCAGCGTGTCCGCCTTCATCCTCGACGCCTTCGCCTTCACCGCGGAGGAGCGCGTGGGCAACGCCATCGGCCAGGGCGACCGGAGCCGCTTCCTGCACGCAATCCGGCTGACGGGGGAGTTTTCGCTCGCCAGCGCGGCACTGCTCGCCCTCGCCTTCCTGCTGCTCGGCGGGCAGGTGATCGACCTGATCGCCACCGACCCTGAGGTCCGGCAAGCCGCGCGCATCTTCCTGCCCTTCGCGGCGGCGCTCCCGCTGATGGGCATGCCCAGCTGGCTGCTTGACGGCGCTTTCATCGGCGCGAGTTACGGGCGCGCCCTCAGGAATGCCGCGCTTGGTGCCACAGTGCTCTATATCGCGCTCGACCTGCTGCTGCGCCCGCTGGGCAATTGGGGCGTGTGGATCGCCTTTGCCACCAGCTACCTGTTGCGCGCGGGCGGGTTGGCGGTCTATTTTCCGCGTCTGCTCAGGGACATGGATTCCGGGCCCGAGGCCGGAGCGCAGTAAGGACAAGAGCCCGATCGCATGATTCTCTACCGACCCTTCCGGCGGATGCTCGCCGTGCTGCTGCTGGCGCTGGCCGGACTGGTGCTGGCCACGCCCGCCGCCGCGCAGGTCGAGGTCAGCTTCCACAGTTTCAACGGCTCGATCTTCTTCGGGCGCTATCCGCACACCTTCGTGGTGTTCGAGGGCCAACTCGACACCGGCGAGACGGTGAGCGAGAATTTCGGCTTCTCGGCCAGGAACACCACGGCGGCGATGACCTACAAGCCCGCCGAGCACGAAATCATCGTCGAAACGCCCAAGCAGATCGCCCGGACCAACCGCCACTTCACCGTGACCGTGTCGGACGACAAATATCGCGAGCTGCGCGCCGAGGTGGAGCGGTGGCGCAACCATCCGGGCAAGTTCTACGACCTGGACGAGAACAATTGCATCCATTTCGTCGCCGCCCTCGCCCGCATGGTGGGGCTGGAGGCCGACGTTCCCGAAGACTACCTGAAGAAGCCCAAGGCGTGGCTGAACTATATCAGCCGCCGCAATCCCGATCTCCACGCGCCGGAGATCGATTGAGAGCGTCCATTCGCCGTTGCGACTTGTCTGCGCTGCTGTTACCCGCCCGCCACGTTTTTCTCTGCGGAGCGGTACATGTCCGACATCAAGAAGGTCGTCCTTGCGTATTCCGGTGGTCTCGACACCAGCGTCATCCTCAAGTGGCTGCAGGTGACCTATAATTGCGAGGTCGTGACCTTCACCGCCGACCTCGGCCAGGGCGAGGAACTCGAACCCGCCCGCGCCAAGGCCAAGCTGATGGGCCTGCCGGACGAGAACATCTATATCGACGACCTGCGCGAGGAATTCGTGCGCGACTTCGTCTTCCCGATGTTCCGCGCCAATGCCCACTACGAAGGCGACTATCTGCTCGGCACCTCGATCGCCCGCCCGCTGATCTCCAAGCGGCTGGTCGAAATCGCGCACGAGACCGGCGCCGATGCCATCGCCCATGGCGCGACCGGCAAGGGCAACGACCAGGTCCGCTTCGAACTGTCGGCCTATGCGCTCGACCCGAACATCAAGGTCATCGCCCCATGGCGCGACTGGGATCTGACCAGCCGCACGGCCCTCATCGCCTGGGCCGAGCAGCACCAGATCCCGGTGCCCAGGGACAAGCGCGGCGAGAGCCCGTTCTCGACCGACGCCAACCTCCTGCACACCTCTTCCGAGGGCAAGGTGCTGGAAGATCCGTGGGAAGAGGTGCCCGACTATGTCTACTCGCGCACCGTCAATCCCGAGGATGCGCCCGACACGCCGGAATATATCGAGATCGGCTTCGACAAGGGCGACGGCGTGTCCTTGAACGGAGAGGCGATGAGCCCGGCCACCCTGCTTACCGCGCTCAACGAGCTGGGCCGCAAGCACGGCATCGGCCGGCTCGATCTGGTCGAGAACCGCTTCGTCGGCATGAAAAGCCGCGGCATGTACGAAACGCCGGGCGGCACGATCTACGCGGTCGCCCATCGCGGCATCGAGAGCATCACGCTCGACCGCGGCGCGGCGCACCTCAAGGACGAGCTGATGCCCAAATACGCCGAGCTCATCTATAACGGCTTCTGGTTCGCCCCCGAGCGCGAGATGCTGCAGGCCGCCATCGACCTTTCGCAGGAGAAGGTCTCGGGCGTCGTGCGGCTCAAGCTCTACAAGGGCTCGGCGGTGCTGGTCGGTCGCAAGAGCGCCAACAGCCTCTATTCCGAACGCCACGTCACCTTCGAGGACGATGCGGGCGCCTATGACCAGAAGGATGCTGCAGGTTTCATCAAGCTCAATGCGCTGCGTCTGCGGCTGCTGGCGCAACGCGATCGGTCCTAAGGCTCGCAGCGCGGTCGCGCCTCGCTTCTCCGTTTGCAGCGCAGCATTTTCCCATCGTTTGCGCTGCACTTGCGAGAATGCACCACAACTTGCGATAAGCGGTTGAGTTATCCACCCGTGTCCACTGGCAATTGGGCCGAAAGTGGATAAGTCGGCCAAGCTGGCCTTGCCCGACTCGGGTGCGGGGCGCATTCTCCAGACATCGATCAGGAACACCGGATCGAAGGAAAGGATCGCCTGCCGATCCGGACCTTGGAAGACGGGAAGCCAGATCGACGCGACGATGTGAAGTCGGGCGAAGGAGGAAAGCCGACGGGACGCCCCCAGGGGATACCGCCAGCGGACTGTTGAATGCGCAAGGCGAACATCGCTCGGACAGGTCGGGCCACAGGGCCGACGCCGATGGAGCCGGTTTCCCCCCAAAGGAACCCCGGAACCGCTTGAGGCGAAGGAACCGGTCGGGCCTCGGAAAGCGCCGCCACGGCATGGACCGATCCTCGCGATATGGACCTGTCAGGGGACGCAATCCGGCACCGGCGCGAGCGCCGGGCGACATAGCGGATGTGACGCGGGCTTCGGCCAGCGGACAGAAGCGATACGCCGGGCGTCAAGCATTGCGACTCATCTCGCAATCCACACGCCGGTGAGAGTGGGGTCGGCAGCAATGCCGGCCCCATTTCGCATTCACCGACAGCATAAATCCGCACAACAACCCCGCAACAACCTCGAAAAATGATGTACTGCAGCGGATTCCCCACGAAATCCGTCATAAGAATCGGTAATCAGCAGTGATTCCACCCACCTTGCGTTTCGAGCCGTCACCAGCACGACCAGCCGAGTACGATTCGCGCTCAGGCGACCGGTACTGGATAGTTTCGGTAAGCCTCCCCCTGTATTTTCAGCCCTATGTCCAAAAGACAGAAATTCCGCCAAAAGACCCGCAAATTGCGGCGCACACTCGTCGTCGGCGTGGCGATCGGCGGTGTGGCCGGCGCCACACTGCACGCTGAAGAGCCACTTGCGCCCAGCGCCGCGGAACTGGTCAATACCGAGCTCGCCTTCGAAGGCGCGGCCGATTTCGACGCCGCCTTCGCCGTGTTGCCCGAAGCCAGCACCGAGGTGTCGGTCCAGCCCGGCGCGGTCGACATCACCGCGATCGAACCCGCCAGCGCCACCCCGCTCGGCAGCGGCGTGGCCAGCTATTACGGCAAGCGCTTCCACGGACGGCTGACCGCCAGCGGCGTCGCCTTCGACATGCATGCGATGACCGCCGCGCACAAGACCCTGCCCTTCGGCAGCCGCGTGCGCGTGACAAACCCGCGCACCGGCCAGTCGGTCGTGGTCGAGATCAACGACCGCGGCCCCTATGCGCGCGGCCGCGTGCTCGACGTGTCGCGCGCTGCCGCCGAACAACTCGGCCTGATCGGACCGGGCCATGCGCGGGTCGAGCTGGAACTGCTCGACAGCTGAGCCTCACGCGCTAGCCCGCCCCGTTCGGCTCCGCCGAGGCGACCAGCAGCCACCATTCATCCTCCCCGCCTCGAAGGCGAAGAGTTGCCGCGCCTCAATTGCGCCCGGATCATTGCCGAGCTGGTGCGGGAGCGGCGCGCCTTGTGGCCGCGCGGCCTCCATCCGGTCGAGCCTATTGCCCAGCCACATGCAATCATCGCGCGTGAGCTCTGCTCCGGGCGTGGCGCATTGCCCGCCGCATTCCGTACATGGTTGGCCTTCTTGTCGCCCTACCGCTCCGCTACTTGAGGGCGTTCCTGTCTGCCCTACCGCTCCGCTACTTGAGGGCGTTCCTTGTCGCCCTACCGCTGCGCTGCTTGAGGGCGTAGAATTCCTACAGGATGGAACACCTGGAACACGGTCCTGGCTAAATGTATTCCGGTCACCCTGAGCCTGTCGAAGGGTCGACCGAGCCTCCGCCCCGCCCCGTTCGTCCTGAGCCTGTCGAAGGACGAATAGATCAGGTTCAGCCAGCGCCTCCCCCCGCCTCAGTCCCTCGATCTGCTCGTCGAGCAGCGGAAGCGCGGCGGCGATGTCCTCCCGCTCGGCCAATTTGTCGAGCCGCGCCAGATGGGCGAGCAGCAGGCGGGAATCGTAGCGGCGGCGGGTTGCGATCTCCTCGCCGTGATAGAAGACGGCCTCCTCCACCCCGTTGAGGGCGCGGTCGGCCAGCACCTCCTCGGCGACATGGCGCGCGGCGAGCAGCGCCGCATCCCAGGCGCGCGCCAGCGCGGGGCTGGACCGCCGGGCGCGATAGGCGGTCTGCGGGCTGACCCGCGCGGCCCGGCAGGCGAGCCGGACATTGCCGTTCAAGGAGAGGTTTTCGAGAAACGCGGTCTGATGGCGCGGGGAGAAGATGGTGTGTCGCTCCATCGGCACCAGCGCATTCATGCCGCACCTCCGACATGGCTATCGGGCGATGTTCCGGCGAGCGGCCAGCGAGCCGGATGGCTCGCGCCCAGCGTTTGGAGTCGGAGCCGAAGGCGGAGACGTCGCGCAGCGACAGCGCGAAAACAAAAATGTGCGTTCATGGCGTTTTCCTGCGTGGTTCAGCGAACCGCGCAGGGAGGCATGGATTGGGGGGTGTAGGGAACGATTCTTATGCTGTTCGCATTATCTCCAAAATGGACTTATCACATGAGACAGGTCGTATAAGAATAAAGATCAATAGAATTGGAAAATGGAATGGGCTTGAAAAATGGGGTGCCCCGAGCCGCAAAGCCAGTATCGGATCCGCAATCGGTGAGCCCACTGATGCAGCTTACAGAGAAGCAGCGGGAAGCAATGGATTTGCTCGTCAAGCGCATGACCTCAAAGGAAATCGCGCGCGAGCTTGGGATCTCTCCCCACACAGTCGATCAACGGATATCCATTGCCAAAGACAAGTTAGGTGCCGCAACCCGGCACCATGCGGCGACAGTCTATCAGCGGCTTTCTCAGACATACGAACAACCCGTATATGAAGAGGCCTATATCGCCGAACCTGGGGTTTTTACGCAGTTTGGCGCCAAGGCCGATTCCGATACGGACGGGTACGTTATCTCACCGAAATCGAGCGATCTCGATGAGGGCAAAGGTGACAACTCGGTGCATCTCGTCGGCCCGAAGCTATTTCACGGTCCGGTTGGGACGCTATGGCGAGTAGCACTTGTGATCGCATGTGCATTCGCCATCGTCGTAGCCGGACTGATGGGGGTCTCAGTCTTTTCCGCGTTGTCGGAGGTGCTGAGCGCCCTGAGCTAGCTTCCGAGACCAACCTGCGGCGCATCGCCGCGAATAGGAGAACTGGGGCAATGCCAATGACTATAGACGTAGCGCGTATGCGAATCGCACGAGAGGTCCAAGGAACCGAGCTGGCACTGGACGAAGCACTTTTACGTAGTTCAACGCTTATGTCGACTTTGCTCGATGCGCGCATGAAGACCGAATCCGAGCCGTTCGAAGGCCAGGAAGCTCTCTTGCGACTCTCCCGCTCTCAAGGCTCGCTGCTGGAAGCGAGCAATGATCTTGCCAGGGTTCATGGCAACCTCAAGGAACTGCAGACCCGGATGGCCGGGTTTGAAATGTGTCCGCCAAACGAGCCGATGGGCTTTTCTGATTCAGAAGCGAAGAGCGCCTAGTCACTCCAGGGTAGCGGAAGATGGTATTAGCAATTTCAGTACATGTAATTGCAATCGCCATCTTCCTCTTCTCTTTTGGAAATGGAAGCGCTCCCGAGAAGATTGCCGCGACATGCCTTGCTGTGTGGACTATCCTCGGAGCCCTCATTCAAATCATGGTTTCGGGCGCAGACTTCGCAACGCTTAACGTATTTGATGTGGTATGCGATATTACGCTGTTTTGCGTGATGCTGGCGTTGGCAGTCTCGGCAAACCGGATTTGGCCCTGTTTCCTTGCTGGTAGCACCTTACTCATGCTGTTCGGTCATGCTGCTGCTTGGATTGCGCCGACCGGCATGAAGCAAGCGTATTGGGCAATGACTAACCTGCCATTCCTCCTCGCGCTTGCCGCCCTTTTCATCGGTACATTGTGTCATCGCCGACGAGCAAAAATATTGGGGCACTATGGTGATTGGCGCAACGTCCGCGGAACTCAGGTGAGGAACTGATGTCTCGATCAACTGTCGAAACACTAGGCCAGGCTCGGCTGGATGAAATCGCCCGTGAGCTCGCACTGATCAGAAGCAACTTGGAGCCGCAATCGAGCGCGTTTCATCGAAGGGCGCCTGTTGACCCTCTTGAAGTCGCCCGAAGCGAATACTCCAGCAGACGCATTCGCAGTGAGATTTTTGATGCTGAGCTTTTTGGCGAACCAGCTTGGGATATCCTGCTCGATCTCTACATTTCAGGAATGACTGGCCGAAGAGTGACTATTTCCGATGCATGCATCGCAGCGTGCGTCCCTGCAACTACCGGTCTGAGGCACGTAAGCAATCTGTGCAAAGCAGGCCTTCTCCATAGGGAGTCAGATCATACCGATGGTCGTAGGCATTTTCTCCGGTTAACCACCGCTGCGAGGATAGGCCTCGACAAGCTTTTTACTGCGCAAAATCGATCGATCAGATAGTTATTTGCTACCGCAGACGCTTTCTGCGCCCCCTCCTCAGCGTTCCTCCGCTCACTTTTGCCGGCTCCGCTACCGACTAGCCGCTCGCTTTCGCTCGTGCTCCGCTCAGCATCCCCTTAAGATACTGCCCCGTGTAGCTGCGCGGCTCCTTCGCCACGTCCTCCGGCGTCCCTTCCGCGACAATCTCGCCACCCCTCACGCCGCCATCCGGCCCAAGGTCGATGATCCAGTCCGCCGTCCCTTCGACAAGCTCAGGACAGGCTTGATGATGGACGATCACATTCACTCAGCGGCATCCTTGGCGCGTCCAAGCAACGCTTTGAGATACTGGCCAGTGTAGCTCGCAGGTGTCGCGGCGACCTCTTCGGGAGTGCCTTGCGCGACCACTTCGCCCCCACGCACACCGCCGTCAGGGCCCAAATCAAGAATGTGATCGGCAGTTTTAATGACATCCAGATTGTGCTCGATCACCACCACGCTGTTCCCCTGGTCGACCAGCCGTTGCAGCACCTCCAGGAGCTTCCGCACATCCTCGAAATGCAGGCCCGTCGTCGGCTCGTCCAGAATGTAGAGCGTCTGCCCGGTCGAGCGTTTGGACAGCTCCTTCGCCAGCTTCACGCGTTGTGCTTCACCACCGGATAAAGTGGTCGCCTGCTGGCCCACTTTCACGTAGCCCAGCCCCACCTCGTTCAGCATGTGCATCTTGTCGCGGATCGGCGGCACCGCCTTGAAGAAGCCCTCCGCGTCCTCGATCGTCATGTCGAGCACGTCGGCAATGCTCATGCCCTTGAACTTAACCTCCAGCGTCTCGCGGTTGTAGCGGCGCCCGTGGCACTCCTCGCAGGTGACGTAGACGTCGGGCAGGAAGTGCATCTCGATCTTGATCAGCCCGTCGCCCTGGCACGCCTCGCAGCGCCCGCCCTTGACGTTGAACGAAAAGCGTCCCGGCTTGTAACCGCGCGCCTCGGCCTCGGGCAGGCCGGCGAACCAGTCGCGGATATTGGTGAAGGCGCCGGTATAGGTGGCCGGGTTGGAGCGCGGGGTGCGGCCGATGGGCGACTGGTCGATCTCGATCACCTTGTCGCAATATTCGAGGCCGGTGACCTTGTCGTGCGGCCCGGCGATGACGCGGGCGTTGTTGAGCGCGCGGGCGGCGGCGGCGTGGAGCGTGTCCACGGTGAAGCTCGACTTGCCAGAGCCGGAAACGCCGGTGATGCAGGTGAAGGTGCCGAGCGGGATGCTGGCGGTCACGTCCTTCAGGTTGTTGGCGCGCGCGCCGTGGACGGTGACGTGCTTGCCATTGCCCTTGCGGCGCTTGGCCGGCACCTAGATTTCGCGCGTGCCGTTGAGGTAATCGGCGGTGGGCGAGCCC
>CAYOSE010000016.1:15669-37722 GCA_964406535.1 uncultured Sphingomonadaceae bacterium | reverse complement strand
ACCTTGTAGGCGCCCTGGTACTCGGCAACTTCCTCGCCCATCACGAAGACCCGGTCGTCGCGGCGCATTTCCTCGGCCATCGCGTCGCGCAAAACTTCGCGGACCGTGGTCTTCACCATCGCGGTCCCTTCGGGGATCGCCGGGTCGGCAACGCGCGGCGCGGGCTGCGGCTTCATCAACGCAGCCTCGCTGGGGCCCCCGCTGGAACCTGCGTCGGGCTGGCCGACATCCTTGCCCTCACCCGGAACGTCAGCAACCGGCTCAGGCGCGGCAGAGGCGGCGGCGGCGGACACGTCCTCCCCCTCGGCGGCAAGCACGGCGATGACCGTACCCACCTTAACCTCTTCGGTACCCTCGGGGACGAGGATCTTGCCGACGGTTCCCTCGTCGATGCTCTCGAATTCCATCGTCGCCTTGTCGGTCTCGATCTCGGCGAGGACGTCGCCGGCGGAGACACTATCGCCTTCCTTGACCAGCCACTTGGCGAGCGTGCCCTCTTCCATGGTCGGGGAGAGCGCCGGCATCTTCAGCTCAATGGCCATCAGTAGGTTCCTACCAGAACGTCAGTATAAAGTTCGGAGGGTTCGGGCTCGGGCGAGGTTTCGGCAAATTCGGCCGCTCCGTTGACCACTTCGCGGATCGACTTGTCGATCGCCTTGATATCGTCCTCGGCAATGCCGCCCTTGATCAGCTCGGCCTTGAGCCGTTCGATCGGGTCGTGGTGTTCGCGCATGTCCTGCACTTCCTCGCGCGTCCGGTACTTGGCCGGGTCGGACATGGAGTGGCCGCGATAACGATAGGTGTTGCACTCCATCAGCACCGGGCCCCTGCCCGCGCGCACATGGGCGAAGGCAACCTCGGCGGCCTGGCGCACTTCGAGCACGTCCATGCCGTTCACGTCCATGCCCGGAATGCGGAAGGCCGCGCCGCGCCGGTAGAACTCGGTCTCGGCGCTGGAGCGCTTGACCGCCGTGCCCATGGCATATTGGTTGTTTTCGACCACGAACACGATCGGCAGGCCCCACAGGGCCGCCATGTTGAAGGTCTCGTAGACCTGGCCCTGATTGGCCGCGCCGTCGCCGAAATAGGCGATGCAGATGCCGCCATCCTCGCGATATTTATGCGCGAAGGCGAGACCGGCCCCGAGCGGCACCTGCGCGCCGACGATGCCGTGGCCGCCGTAAAAGGCATGCTCGGTCGAGAACATGTGCATCGAGCCGCCCTTGCCGCGGCTGATCCCGGCTTCGCGCCCGGTCAGCTCGGCCATGATGACCTTGGGATCGACCCCGTAGGCGAGCATGTGGCCGTGATCGCGATAGCCGGTGATGACCGAGTCCTTGCCCTCGGTCAGGGCCGATTGCAGGCCGACGGCGACCGCTTCCTGCCCGATATAGAGGTGGCAGAACCCGCCGATCAGGCCCAGGCCGTACAGCTGCCCCGCCTTTTCCTCGAACCGGCGGATGAGCAGCATGGTCTCGTAAAAGCCGAGCAGCTGGTCCTTGTCCGCCACATAGCGACGATTTTTATCGAAAGCATCCTGCAG
Organism: uncultured Sphingomonadaceae bacterium; assembly: GCA_964406535.1. Classification (GTDB taxonomy): domain Bacteria; phylum Pseudomonadota; class Alphaproteobacteria; order Sphingomonadales; family Sphingomonadaceae; genus Alteraurantiacibacter. Next base: position 36,179 of record CAYOSE010000016.1, on the reverse strand, counting down.
GGTTCGCAGGGCGAAAGCCTCATCTTCGGCCGGGGTTTTGACGGCGGGACTGGCCCCGCTGGTTGAAGCTGTCTTGCGCGTCGTTCGCTTCGGCTTGGCCGAGGCCGGCGTGGAGGCTTTTGCCAAATCGCATCCCCTGTGATCGCCGCGGAGACCCGCGACCTGTTACCTTTTATCGTATTTGCAAATGTTGCCGACCCCGGCAATGGCACATTCGCCATTTGAACCGATGTGGCTAAAACGAAATTTTCCGGCAACCATTATTGCAGGTTTTCCAGTTCGATCACGTATTCGTCGGGATGGGCCACACCCAGATTGCGGCGCACGAGTTCCGACGAAAGGTCGGGATCGACATTGCTCGGATCGAGCAGTTCCACCCGGTTGGCGAGCACCGCCTGCTCCTGCTGAAGCGTGGCGATACGATCTTCGCGATCATGCAGCACGGCGAGGTTTTCCACCCAGGCCAGCCCGCCATAGGGACCCGCAAAGGCCAGCCCCGCGAGCACCAGCAGCCAGACCAGCGCCCCCAACTGGACCAGGTCCAACCGTCCATCAGGTTTCTTGAGGGTGACTGCGTTCATGAACTGCAGAGAATCATAAACCGCGCGCGACTGCAACACTTTACCGCGCAAACTTGCGGAGAATGCGTGAAAGGTAGCGCCAAAGTCACTCGGCCCCTACAGGCAAAGCCGTTCCATCACGCGCTCAAGTAGCGGTTGCGAAGCACAGCCGCAGGCTGAACCGGTAGCATAGGCAAATGGTGCGCCCGACAGGATTGTCCTCGCCTGCTGCCGCAGGCTCGGTCATCTCGGCATCCTGCGGCTGCCTCGATTCCGCGTTCAAACCTGCCGATGACCCAACAAAAATCGGCGATCCCTTTTCAGGGATCGCCGCTCTTGGTGCGCCCGACAGGATTCGAACCTGTGGCCCCCGGATTAGGAATCCGATGCTCTATCCTGCTGAGCTACGGGCGCATCTGACGCGCCTGTAAATGCCGTTCGCCACGAAGGCAATCGGGCAGTGGCGGTCGCGGCGTCAGTTCAGCTCTTCGGGCGGTGCGACCGGCACCAGCAGCGGGGTAACCGCAATCCCTTCTTCGGCCAGGTCCTGCGCTTCGGACAGGCTGGCCTCGCCATGGACAGCCTGCTGTTCGCGCTCGCCATAATGCATGGCGCGCGAAACCTCGGCGAAGTCACGCCCGACCCAGGTCGATTTGGACAGTGCCTCCGCCTGCGCCTTTGCGAGCTTCTCGAACGCCTCGGCCACGGTAGGCGGCATCGGCGCGTTGGAGACGCTGCCATGCTCCTGCGCGACAACCTCGCTCGGCTCGCCCGAGGCAGGCTTGCGTTCCGGGAGAGCTGGCCCGTCGGCATTGCCCTTGCGCGGCACCGCCGGGGCCATCGGCGCCTTGTCCACCGCCGCCGTGCCGCAGGTCGGGCAGCACAGCAGCCCGCGCTCGCGCTGGTCGGCAAAGTCGCCGGACGAGCCAAACCAGCCTTCGAAACGGTGGCCGTGCTCACAGGAAAGGTCGAAAACGATCATGATGCCCCGCATTTGGGGACGGCGCGGCGATTGGCAAGGCTGGGCAGCTGTGCGCGGATCTCGGCAATGTGGGCGGCGTCGATCTCGGCAAAGCCCAGTTCCGGCCCCTCCCCGCCCATGTCGAGCACCACGTCACCCCAGGGATCGACCACCAGCGAATGGCCATAGGTGCGCCTTCCGTCCTCATGCTCGCCGACCTGCGCCGCCGCGACGACATAGGCGCTCGCCTCGACCGCGCGGGCGCGCAGCAGCAGGTGCCAATGCGCCTTGCCGGTCGGCACCGTGAAGGCGGCAGGGATGGCGATGAGGTCGCATAGCTGGCAACCGAGCGCCTCGAACAGCGCGGGGAAGCGCATGTCGTAACAGACCGCGAGGCCGAGTTTTCCGGCAGGCGTATCGGCGGTCACGACCGCCTCGCCCGGCGTGTAGGCCGAGGATTCGCGCCAGGTCTCGCCGCTCGCCAGCGTCACGTCGAACATATGGATCTTGTCGTAGGTCGCAGCGATGGCACCCCGGTCGTCGATCAGGAAGGCGCGGTTGGCCCATTGCCCGTCCTCGCGCAGCACGGCGAGCGAGCCGAGCGCGACCCACAGCCCCTCGCGCGCCGCCGCCTCACGCACAGCCGCCAATACCGCGTCGTCTTCAGGCGTATGGATATTGGGGGTAGCCCGCTTGCGGTTACGGTCGAGCAGACCGGACATTTCGGGCGTGAACAGCATTTGCGCCCCGCCCGCCTTCGCCTGCGAGATGGCCTCGACGATCGTGGCAGCATTGGCCGCCGGATCGATGCCGGTCGTCATTTGCAGGAGGGCAATGCGGGTCATGGCTCAGCTCACTCGCCAGCAAGGCCCAGCAGCGCGTCGAGCTTGCCCTCTCGTTCGAGCGCGGCAAGATCGTCCGACCCGCCAACCGTCACATCGCCGATAAAGATCTGCGGCACCGTGCGCGCCAGCGGATTGCGCTCCATCATCGTGTCGCGGTCCTTGCCGCCGAAAGTGATGTCATATTCGGTATAGTCGACGCCCTTGGCATCGAGCAGCCGCTTGGCCCGGGCGCAGAACCCGCACATGGCCTTGGTGTAGATATCGACTTGAGGCTGAGCCACGCAAATCTCTCTTCTTGTTAGCGAAAGGGCAGCGATTACCGTGCCCTTGAAACCCGTTGTGCTTCCCCTATCTGAAATGCAGGCCATCGCGCAATCGTGCGGGTGGCCGTGGGATGCCTTTGCCGGGTCCCGCCTTGTCAAATTGCTAGACAGTCAAATTGCTCAACAGAGGATTTGTAGAAGATGAACCGTTTTGACTTTACCCCCTATCGCCGCTCGACCGTGGGCTTCGACCGCCTGTTCGACCTGCTCGAGAATACCGCGCGCAATGCCGGTGGTGGCGACAATTATCCGCCCTTCAACATCGAACGCCGCACCGAGGATGCCTATCGCATCACCCTCGCCGTGGCCGGGTTCGGCAAGAAGGACCTCGAGATTACCGCGCAGCAAAACCTGCTGGTCGTGCAGGGCCGCAAGCGCGACGAAACCGCCAGTGGCGAGATGCTGCATGTCGGCATTGCCAATCGCGGCTTCGAACGGCGCTTCGAACTGGCCGACTATGTGCGGGTCGAGAATGCCGATCTCGCCGATGGCCTGCTGGTGATCGACCTCGTGCGTGAAGTGCCCGAGGCGATGAAGCCCAAGACCATCGCCATCGGTGCCGACAGCAATGTCGAAGTCATCGGCAACAAGCAGGACGATGAGGACCACGGGACGCAGGCCAACGCCGCCTGAGCGTGACCTGACCCACCTCTAGCGGAACCACAGGGCGATCGCTGACAGTCTTCACGGCTCAGCGGTCGCCCTTATTGCGTGCCAGCAAGCCATGTGATGAACGGGGAATTCGGGGGCGGACCCTGTAACAGTTCCGCCCCCTCGACGCTCAGCGCCGACATGCCTTTGACGGCCGGCATTCCGGGTCGCAATAGAATGCCAATCGTCACGGGCAAGACCTGGCCAGCGGCATTCGGGATCGGCAGATGCCCCCTGTTCCCGCGACCGGCCGGTCAAAACTCAATATGCAAAGCGCCGGAACCTCCCCCGAAAGGGTCCGGTGCAAAATCTTATAGTAAACGCGCCTTGGGTACGCCTCGCCCAACGTGCCGCGCAAGCGCTTTCTCGCCTGTCCAGTGACAATTACGGGTAGGACTGCGGCAGAACCGCGCGCGCCCTAGACGAGGCGCGATTGCTTGAGAGCCGCCGCAATGAAGCCCGAGAACAGCGGATGCGGATCGAACGGGCGGCTCTTCAGCTCGGGGTGGTACTGGACGCCAACGAACCAGGGGTGGTCGGGCCGCTCGACGATTTCCGGCAGCAGACCGTCGGGCGACATGCCCGAGAACACCAGCCCGCCCTGCTCCAGACGCTCGCGATAGGCCGAGTTGACCTCGTAGCGGTGGCGGTGCCGTTCGGAGATCGACGTGGCCCCGCCATAGATTTGCGAGACATGGCTGTTACCCGCCAGCTTCGCCTCATAGGCGCCAAGCCGCATTGTGCCGCCAAGGTCGGTCTCGGCAGAGCGCTTCTGCAAGCCTTCCTCGCTCATCCATTCGGTGATGATGCCCACTACCGGTTCTTCGGCCGGGCCGAACTCGGTCGAGCCGGCGCCGGCAATCCCGGCGGTGTTCCGCGCCCCCTCGATGCAGGCCATCTGCATGCCGAGGCAGATGCCGAGGAACGGCACCTGACGCTCGCGGGCAAAGCGTACGCTGGCGATCTTGCCCTCGCTGCCGCGCGTGCCGAAGCCGCCGGGCACGAGAATGCCGTGCATCGGTTCGAGCTGGGCGACGATATCGTCCTCGTCCTGCTCGAAGATCTCGGCGTCGATCCACTTGATATTGACCCGGGTGCGATTGGCCATGCCGCCATGGACCAGCGCCTCGTTCAGCGACTTGTAGGCGTCGGGCAGGCCGACATATTTGCCCACGACGGCGATGGTCACCTCGCCTTCGGGATGGAAATAGCGGTCGGTGACATCCTGCCAGGCGGCCAGATCGGGCTCGGGCGATCCCGTGATCCCGAAGGCGCGCAGCACCTCGCGGTCCAGGCCTTCGGCATGATATTGCAGCGGCACCGAATAGATCGACGGCGCATCGAGTGCCGGGATGACGGCTTCGGCGCGCACGTTGCAGAATTGCGCGATCTTGCGCCGTTCGCCCTCGGGCAGCGGATGTTCGCAGCGGCACAGCAGCAGGTCGGGCTTGATGCCGAGGCCCGCCAGTTCACGGACCGAGTGCTGGGTTGGCTTCGTCTTCAGCTCACCCGCGGCGGCGATATAGGGCACCAGCGTCACATGCACCGAGACGGTCTGGTCGGGCTCCAGCTCGTTCCTGAGCTGCCGGATCGCTTCCATGAAGGGCAGCGATTCGATGTCGCCGACCGTGCCGCCAATCTCGCACAGGATGAAATCGTGGTCGTCCTGATCGGCCAGCGCGAAGTGCTTGATCGCATCGGTAACGTGCGGAATGACCTGCACCGTCGCGCCCAGATAGTCGCCCCGCCGCTCCTTGGCGATGATGTCGCGATAGACGCGGCCCGAGGTGATGTTGTCGCCCTGATGCGCCGAGACATTGGTGAAGCGCTCGTAATGCCCCAGGTCGAGGTCGGTTTCCGCCCCGTCATCGGTGACGAACACCTCGCCATGCTGATAGGGGCTCATCGTCCCCGGATCGACGTTGAGATAGGGGTCGAACTTGCGGATGCGGACCTTGTAGCCACGCGCCTGCAGCAACGCCGCAAGCGATGCCGCCATGAGACCTTTGCCGAGCGAGGAAACCACGCCGCCGGTGATGAAAATATACCGCGCCATGGGAGGTGGGCCTTAGGCCGTGCTGCGGATTCGTGGCAAGCCGTTCAGCCAGGTTTTTTGCGCTTGTCCCCGCTTCAGGGAGAGCCCGCGAAAAAAGCGTCGCTTACTGAGTGACGTCAGCCAGCGGATCGTCCTCGGCAGCGGCTTCCTCGTCCGCCGATTCGGCAGCCGGGGCCGTTGCCCCACCCGCGCCGGTGACCGGTGCCAGCGGGTCCACGGACTCGACCGAACGGTCGAGCGTATCGTCCATGCTGCGAGTGCCCGAGGCGTTGATCGCCAGCCCCGCCAGCACGATGGCGAAAACCACGAACAGCACTGCCAGCCACTTGGTCGTGCGGGTCAGGAAATCCGCGGCGCCGCGCGCCGACAGCATGCCGCCCGGACCGCCGCCACCGCCGCCAATGCCGAGCCCGCCGCCCTCGGAGCGCTGCATCAGGACGACGCCGACCAGAGCGGCGGCGATGATCGCCTGGATGACGGTGAAGAAGATGAACAGGCTCATGGTGGTGCGAATTTCCGTAAATCGATGGGAGCGCGCGACCGCAGCCGTCGCCAGAAGCAGGCCATTTAGGGCCTGCGGCGTCCTATCGCAAGTTTGATGCTGACAGCGCCGCGATCAGGCCTCCGCCTTCTCCGCTGCGGCGACGACGATCGCGAGGAAGCTCTCGGCGGTCAGGCTGGCACCGCCCACCAGGGCCCCGCCCACCTCGTCGACCGCGAGGATTTCCAGCGCGTTGTCCGGCTTCACCGAGCCGCCATAGAGGATGCGGATCTCGGCGCCGGCATCGTCGAACAGCTGGTTCAGCATGACGCGGATCGAATGATGCATGGCAGCAATGTCTTCCAGCGTCGGGGTGCGCCCGGTGCCGATTGCCCAGACCGGTTCATAGGCCACGGTCAGCGAACCCGCCGCGCCCTCACCCGTCGGCAAAGATCCGGCGAGCTGCTTGGCCACGACCTTCTCGGCCTTGCCCGCATCGCGCTCGGCCTCGGTCTCACCGACACAGACGATGACATTGAGGCCCGCCGCCAGCGCCGCTTCGGCCTTGGCCTTGACGTCAGCGTCCTTCTCGCCGTGATCGGCGCGCCGCTCGGAATGGCCAACAATGGTGAAACCCGCCCCGGCATCCTTGAGCATGGCGGCGGAGATATCGCCGGTATGCGCGCCGCCCTCTGCCGGGTGGCAATCCTGCGCGCCGACGCCGATCAGGCCGGCTTCCTTGCGGGTGGCGTGAATCAGCGTGAACGGCGGTGCCAGCGCCACCTCGACCTTGATCAGCCGTTCGGCCGCCCGGTCGATGGCGCGCGCCTCCGCCAGCATGGCGCGCGTGCCATGCATCTTCCAGTTGCCGACAATGTAAGGTCGAAGAGCCATCGGGTATCCCTGGTCAAATGCATCAAATGGGCTGCCCGTCCGCCGCGACAGGAGCCAGCGCCGGTTAAGGCAAGGAGGACAGCCGCTAGAGGGCTTCCAATTTCTTGTCAAAGGCGCTTTTGCGACTGTCCCGGAACCGTCCACGCCCTGTTGCGGCAGCGCCGCAGGGGCGATAAAGCGCAGCGCTTCGTTACAAGGTCACGGGCTCTCAACGGCCCGTCGCCGCAGTTCAGAAATCGCCAGGTCCATGCTTCAGCTCTTCCGCAATATCTTCAAGTCCAAGATCGGCGTCGCCCTGACGCTGGGCTTCCTCGCCCTGATCGGCCTCGCCTTCGCCAGTTCGGACATCGCCAATACCGGCGTGTTCGGCGGCATTGCCGGCGGCGAACGGGTTGCCAGCGTTGGTGACCGGGAGATCACCACCGCCGACCTGTCGATGACGACCAGCAACGCGCTGACCAGCATTCGCCAGCAGAACCCGACCATGACCATGGAAGGGTTTATCTCGGGCGGCGGGATCGACGACGTGCTCGACCAGATGATCACCCGCACCTCGATCATGGAATATGGCCACCGTTTCGGGCTTCGCACCAGCAACCGGCTGATCGACAGCGAGATCGTCAACATGCCCGAATTTCGCGGGCTCGACGGCAATTTCAGCGAGGACGGCTTTCGCCAGGCGCTGCAGCAGCGCGGCCTTTCCGAAAGCGCTGTGCGCGACGACTTTGCCAAGGGGCTGATGGCCAGGCAGCTGCTGCTCGCCATCGACCAGAGCCCGCGCATGCCGGGCAAGATCGCCACCCGCTATGCCCGGCTGCTGCAGGAACGACGCAACGGTCGCATCGCCGCAGTCATCGCCGCGCCCTTCGCCCCTACCGAAGACCCCGAAGATGCGGCGCTGGAAACCTATTACGAAGACAACCGCGACAATTACATTCGCCCGGAGCGCCGGGTGATCCGCTACGCCGTGTTCGATGCGGCGACGCTGGCCAATGTGCCGGACCCGACCGAGGAACAGATTGCCGCACGCTACCAGCGCGACGCTGCGGACTATGCGGCGCTGGAAACGCGCAGCTTCACCCAGCTGGTCGTGCCGACACAGGCGGCGGCGCAGGCCATCGTGGACGAGGTCGCCGGGGGCAAGTCGCTGGAAGTGGCTGCCCGCGAGAAGGGCCTGCGGACCTCCCCGTTCCTCGACGTACCGCGCAGCGAAATGGCAGCGGACATCTCCGAAGGGGTAGCGACTACCGCCTTTGCCACCGCGCGCGGGGCACTGACCGCGCCGACGCGCGGCCAGCTCGGCTGGTATGTGCTGCGCGTCGATGGCGTGGATGAGCGCCCGGCCCGTTCGCTGGAGCAGGTGCGCGGCGAGATTGTCGAGCAATTGTCCACCGAAATGCGACGCACGGCGCTGGGCGATGCGACGGTGCAGATCGAGGACGACTTCGCCGATGGCCGCAGCCTCTCCGAAGTGGCCGAGGATCTGGGGCTGCAGCTGCAGGCGAGCGAGCCGCTGACCGCCGCCGGGCTCGTCTACGGCACCAGTCAGCAGGCCCCGCAGGAACTGGCGCGGGTCATCGCCACCGCCTTCGACATGGACGAGGGCGAGCCGCAGCTGGCCGAGATCGCGCCGGGTACGCAATTCGTGATCTACGACGTGTCCGACATCACCGCTTCGGCCACCGCGCCGCTCGCCGACATTCGCCCGCAGGTGGTCGCCGCCTGGCGCCGGGACGAGGCCATGAATGCCGCCGGGGCCGCCTCGCGACGCATCCTCGACCGGGTCGAGGAGGGCAGCACGCTGGCCGAGGCCGTGGCCGCCGAAGAGGTCCGCCTGCCTGCCCCCGAAAGCCTCTCGCTCTCGCGCCAGGACCTCGCGCGCGGCGGCGAGGTGCCGCGCCCGCTGGCGCTGATGTTCTCGATGGCGCAGGGTACGACCAAGCGGTTGGAAAGCCCGGAATCGCAGGCCTGGTTCGTGATCGCGCTCGACGAGATCGACGTGCCCGAGATCGCCGGCGACGCCCCGCTCGTCCAGCAGGCCCGGACCGAACTGGCCCGCACGGTCGGCGAGGAATATGCTGGGCAGTTCGTCGCTGCGGTGCAGGACGAGGTCGAGGTTGAGCGCAACCAGACCGCGATCGACGTGGTCATCGCGCAGCTCACCGGCAATCTGAACTGACGCCCGTGGCGCAAACCGGTCATCCTCTGCCGCCGGGCCTCGCCAATGCCGCCGAGGCGCTTGTCGCGCTCGGCAACGGCCAGCCCGCGCTCGTCTGGCGCGAGGTCGTCGCCGATACCGAAACGCCGGTCGGCGCCGCGCGCAAGCTGATCGAGCCGGGGCGCGGCGACTTCCTGCTCGAATCGGTCGAGGGCGGAGAAACACGCGGGCGCTATTCGATGCTCGGGCTCGACCCCGACCTCGTGTTCCGCGCCAAGGGCCATTCGTGCGAGGTCAATGCCCGCTGGCGGCACGACCGCGCGGGTTTCGTGCAGCAGGACGGCGATCCGCTGGAGGAATTGCGCGCGCTGGCCAAAAGCTGCCGCGTCGATGTGCCCGAGGGCCTGCCCCCCGCGCTGACCTCGCTGGTCGGCTATTTCGGCTATGAGACGATCGGGCTGGTCGAGAAACTGCCACGCGCGCCGCAGGGCGAGCTGGACCTGCCCGACATGCTGTTCGTGCGCCCGGCGCTGACGCTGGTGTTCGACAACCTAACCGATGCGCTGTTCTGCGTCGTGCCGCTGTGGGCCGATGGCTCCGACCCCGAGCGCGCGATCGAGGTCGCCGGGGAGCGGATCGACAATGCGCTCCGCACCCTGACCGAGCGCGCCCCGGCGGAACTGTCGGGCCGGGGCGACCTGCCAGTGGCCGAACTGACCCCGCTGGTGGCCGAGGACGAGTACCGCGACATGGTGCTGAAGGCGCAGGACTACATCGCGGCGGGCGACATCTTCCAGGTGGTGCTGGCGCAGCGCTTCACCTGCCCCTTCCCGCTGCCGCCCTTCGCGCTTTATCGCTCGCTGCGGCGCGTGAACCCCTCACCGTTTCTCTATTTCCTCGACCTGCCCGGTTTCGCGGTGGTCGGATCGAGCCCCGAAATCCTCGTCCGCGTGCGCGAGGGCGAGGTCACCATCCGCCCCATCGCCGGAACCCGTCCGCGCGGCGCCACGCAGGCGGAGGACCGCGCCAATCGCGAAAGCCTGCTCGCCGATCCCAAGGAATGCGCCGAGCACCTGATGCTGCTCGACCTCGGGCGCAACGATGTCGGGCGCGTCTCGGCAGCGGGCAGCGTCAAGGTCACCGCCAGCTACACGGTCGAGTATTACAGCCACGTCATGCACATCGTCAGCAATGTCGTGGGCCAGCTGGCCGAAGGGAAGGACGCGCTCGATGCGCTGTTCGCGGGCTTCCCGGCAGGCACGGTCTCGGGCGCGCCCAAGGTCCGCGCCTGCGAGATCATCGCCGAGCTGGAGCCGGAGACGCGCGGGCCCTATGCGGGCGGCGTCGGGTACTTTGCACCCGACGGCTCGGTCGACAGCTGCATCGTGCTGCGGACCGCGGTGGTGAAGGACGGCGTCATGCATGTGCAGGCGGGCGCGGGCATCGTCGCCGACAGCGACCCGGCCAGCGAGGCCGCCGAGTGCCGCCACAAGGCAGGCGCACTACTGGCCGCCGCGCGCGAGGCCATCCGTGTTGCGGGTGAGCCGGGCTTCGGGCAGTAGGACCGGACCATGAGCAGCACCGCCCCCATTCTCGTCATCGACAATTACGACAGCTTCACCTTCAACCTCGTCCATTACCTGATGGAACTGGGTGCGGGCGTGGAGGTGGTCCGCAATGACGCGATCTCTGCCGGACAGGCGATTTCGAGCGGCGCGGCGGGCTACCTGATCTCGCCCGGCCCCTGCACCCCCAACGAGGCGGGCGTCAGCCTCGACCTCGTCGCCGCCTGTGCCGAGGCGAAGAAGCCGCTGCTCGGCGTATGCCTCGGCCATCAGTCGATCGGCCAGTATTTCGGCGGCAAGGTCGTGCGCGGCGGGCTGATGCACGGCAAGACTTCGCCGATCACCCACGATTCCACCGGCCTGTTCGCCGGCCTGCCCTCGCCCTTCACCGCCACGCGCTATCACTCGCTGGTGGTCGAGGACATTCCCGAGGTTCTGGAGGTCAACGCGACCAGCGCCACGCCGGGGCTCGACGGCACGGCGGTGATGGGCTTCCGCCACCGCGAGCTGCCGATTCACGGCGTACAGTTCCACCCGGAAAGCATCGCCACCGAAAACGGCCACGCTTTGCTCGCCAATTTCATGGCGCTGTGCGGCCTTGAGTCGAAGCTTCCCGCATGAATATGGCCGAGGCGGAGGCGCTGTTCGGGCGGATGCTCGATGGCGAGATGGCGGATGACGAAATCCGCGAGGTGCTGGTAACGCTCGCCGACAAGGGCGAGACTGCCGAAGAGATCGCCGGTGCGGCGAAGGCCATGCGCGCGCGCCTGATCCCCGTCGCCGCGCCCGCCCATGCCGTGGACGTCTGCGGCACGGGCGGCGACGGCCAGCATTCGCTCAACATCTCGACCGCCGTCGCCATCGTGCTCGCGGCCTGCGAGGTGCCGGTGGCCAAGCACGGCAATCGCGCGGCTAGCAGCAAGGCCGGGGCCGCCGATACACTGGAGGCGCTGGGGATCGACCTCGAACGCGGCGGCGCAATGGCCGAGGCGCTGCTCCACGACCTCGGCATCGCCTTCCTGTTCGCGCAGGCGCACCACCCGGCGATGAAGTCGGTCATGCCGATCCGCAAGGCGCTGGGGCGACGGACGATCTTCAACCTGCTCGGCCCGCTGACCAATCCGGGCGGCGTGTCGGCGCAACTGGTGGGTATCGCGTCGCCCGACATGGTCACGACCTATCGCGACGCCATGCAGCTGCTCGGCACGACACGCGCCATGATCGTCTCGGGCGAAGAGGGGCTCGACGAGATCTCCATCGCCGGGCCCACCCGCGTGGCGACCATCGGGATCGAGGGGATCGGCGAGACCGTGACGCCAGAGGATGCCGGGCTGACGCGCCACAAGCTAGAGGCCATTCGCGGCGGCGATCCGGCGTACAACGCCGACGCCCTTCGGCGTCTGCTCGCGGGCGAACCCGGTGCCTATCGCGATGCCGTGCTGCTCAATGCGGCGGGTGCGCTGATCGTCGCGGGTGAAGTCAGCGATTGGCAGGCAGGCGTCGAAGAGGCTGCCGAAGCCATCGACAAGGGCCTCGCCAAGGCGCTGCTCGAATGCTGGGTCGCCGCGACCAACGGAGCGGCAGCATGAGCGACAAGCTGGCCGAAATCTGCGCGCACAAGCGCGAGGAAGTGGCCGCGCGCAAGGCGCTCGCGACCATGGCTGATCTCGACGCAAGGGCGAGCGAGCAATCGGCACCGCGCGGTTTCCTTGCGGCGCTCGAACGCGCCAGCGTCACCGGCTTCGGTCTGATCGCGGAGGTGAAGAAAGCTTCGCCTTCCAAAGGGCTGATTCGGCACGATTTCCGCCCGCACCAGCATGCCATGGACTATGCCGCCGGCGGGGCCGCCTGCCTCTCCGTGCTGACCGATGCGCGTTACTTTCAGGGACACGAGGATTTCCTGGTCGAGGCGCGCGCCTCCTGCACCCTGCCCGTGCTCCGCAAGGATTTCATGCTCGACCCCTGGCAGGTCGCCGAAGCCCGCGCCATCGGGGCCGATGCGATCCTTATCATCGTCGCCGCGCTGGAAGACAGCGCGATGTGCGAAATCGAGGCGGCGGCTATCGAGCTCGACATGGACGTGCTGGTCGAGGTGCATGACGAGGCCGAGATGGAGCGCGCAGCCCAGCTCAAATCGCGCCTGCTCGGGGTCAACAACCGCAACCTCAAGACCTTCGTCACCGATCTCGCCACCAGCGAGCGACTCGCTTCGCTGGCGCCCGACGATGCGCTGCTGGTCGGCGAAAGCGGCATTCGCGATCACACGGATTGCATGCGTCTGGCCGAGGCGGGGATGCGCTGCTTCCTCGTCGGTGAGAGCCTGATGCGACAGGACGACGTCGCAGCGGCCACGCGCAGCCTGCTGACCGGTGCTTGACCGGCCCGTCCGTCATGACGGGGACCAATTGCTCCGCCATGCATTGACCTCTTGAAGCGGACGCAATGCGCGCCCGCCGTTCAACAAGAGGTCAACATCATGGGCATTTTCAGTTCGATCAAGGAAAAGATCTTCGGCAAGGATGACGACGAGAAGGCGGACAAGCCCGTTGCGACGTCCAAACCAACCCCGACGACCCCGGCCAAGCCTGCCCCGATCAGCGAAGTCGATGTCGAGGCTCGGCTCGACGCCATGGCGGGCGCGGGCAATCTCAACTGGCGCACTTCGATCGTTGACCTGATGAAGCTGGTTGGCCTCGATGCCAGCTATGCCGAGCGCAAGGAACTCGCGCATGAGCTGGGCGATACCGACTATTCCGGCACCGCCGAGGAGAATATCTGGCTGCACAAGCAGGTGATGACCAAGCTCGCCGAGAATGGCGGCCGCGTGCCCGCCAGCCTGCGCGACTGACGCCACCCGCGCCGATACCCTGTCCTACGCCGCTGATTTGTGGCAGGGGCAGGTCATGACCGACACTTACCTGACAGGCCTTCCTGCCGACGCGATTTCGTGCCGTCGGGGAGGCCATGTTTTTGCCCTCAGGACCGTGTTCCATGTGTTCCATCCTGTAGGGTTTCGTCGGATTTTCGGGGCCGTAAAATGAGCAAACTGACCCATCTCGACGAGAGCGGCGCCGCGCGCATGGTCGATGTCGGCGGCAAGCCCGAAACGGCGCGCTCGGCCACGGCGTCGGGCCGCATTTCCATGAGCGCGGAAACCTTCCAGGCCGTGCGCGATGGCTCGGGCCCCAAGGGCGACGTGCTCGCCGCGGCGCGGATCGCCGGGATCATGGCGGCGAAGAAGACCGGCGAGCTGATCCCGCTGTGTCATCCGCTGGCGCTCGACACGGTGAGCGTGGATTTCACCTTCGAGGATAGCGCGATCCTCGTCACCGCCCGGGCCGCGCTGACCGGCAGGACCGGGGTGGAAATGGAAGCGCTTACAGCGGCTTCGATCGCACTCCTCACAATCTATGACATGGCCAAGGCGCTCGAAAAGGGCATGGTGATCGAGCAGGTCCGCCTGATCGAGAAGACCGGCGGCAAGAGCGGCGCCTGGCGCGCGCCGTGAGCATGATCTGGTGAAAACCATGCTCACGCTGGACGAAGCGCAGGCGCGGCTGCTCGATGGTGTCGCGCCGCTGGCAAGCGAAACGCTGGCGGTGAGCGAGTGCCTCGGGCGCTACCTTGCCGAGGATTGTCTGGCCGCGCGAACCCAGCCCGTGGCCGACCTTTCGGCGATGGACGGCTATGCGATGCGCGCTGACGACAGCACCGGACCGTGGCGGGTGATCGGCGAAAGCGCGGCAGGCCATCCCTTCGCCGGGGTGGTGTCTGCCGGGGAGGCGGTGCGGATCTCCACCGGTGCCATGATACCGGCCTTTGCCGACGGAGCTGGCGAGGCGGTGCTGTTGCAGGAAAACGCCACGCGCGCTGGCGACACGCTGGCGCTGAGCGGAGAAGACGCACCAACTCCGCGCCATATCCGGCGGAAAGGATTCGACTTTTCCACAGGCGACACGCTGCTACCCGCGGGCACGCATATCGGTGCCGCGCAGCTCGCATTGGCTATCTCGGGCGGCCACGGGGCCCTGCCCGTCCATCGCCTGCCGCAACTCGCCATCATCGATTCGGGCGACGAGCTCGGTGCCGATCCGGCCAATCTGGCGCCCGGCCAGCTCCCGGCCAGCAACGGGGCGATGCTCGCCGCCATGGCCGCGCCCTGTGCTGGCGAGATAACGCGTCTCGGCCCCGTTCCCGACCAGCTGGAGGCGCTGCTGACAGCGCTGGAAAGCGCCTACGAGGCCGATGTGGTCGTCACCAGCGGGGGCGCATCGGTCGGCGACCACGACCTCGTGCGCCCGGCGCTGGAGCGATGGGGGGCCGAAATCGCCTTCTGGAAGGTCGCGATGAAGCCCGGCAAGCCGCTGCTGGTGGCGCGGCGCGGCAAGCAGGTCGTGCTCGGCCTGCCCGGCAATCCGGTGTCGAGCTATGTCACCGCCTTCCTGTTCCTGCTGCCACTGCTGCGGCGGCTGGCCGGGGCGGCGCAACCGCTCCCCTCGCCCGTCCGCCTGGCTCTCGCCGGGGAGATGCGCGAAATCGGCAGCCGGATGGAGTTCGTGCGCGCGGTGCAGACTGGCGGGACCGTCGCGCCACTGGCGCAGCAGGACAGCAGCGGTTTGCGCGCGCTCGCCTCCGCGAATGCTCTGATCCGGAGGGAAATCGGCGCGCCTGCCGCGCAGGACGGCGCGCTGGTCGAGGCCTATTTGCTCGAAAATGGCGGCTGATCTTTGGGGACTGCTTGACGCCGTTCCAAAAGTTGCCTAATTGTTCCTTATTCGTTCCATAGTGGAACATTTGAGGGAGCATCGGCCCATGTTGACCGCCAAGCAGCACGAACTCCTGCTGTTCATCCAGCGCAAGCTCGAAGAAAGCGGCATTTCGCCCAGTTTCGAAGAGATGAAGGAAGCGCTTGACCTGCGCTCCAAGTCGGGCGTCCACCGGCTGATTTCGGCGCTGGAGGAACGGGGCTTCATCCGCCGCCTGCCCAACCGGGCCCGCGCGCTCGAAGTGGTCAAGCTGCCCGACGATGCGGTGCCGGGACGCGGCGCAGCCGATGCCGTGGCGCGCGCCACGACGGCCCCTGCCGCTGCCCCGCAGGCGGCCAATGACGTCATTGAGGTACCGCTGCATGGCCGCATCGCTGCCGGCATGCCGATCGAGGCGCTCGAAGACAGCCAGACGCTGCCTGTTCCGGCCGCGTTGCTCGGTTCGGGCGAGCATTATGCGCTCGAAGTCTCCGGCGACTCGATGATCGAAGCGGGCATCCTCGACGGCGATTTTGCGCTCGTGCGCCGCACCGACTCGGCCCGCGACGGGGAGATCGTCGTGGCGCTGGTGCGCGGTGAAGAGGCAACGCTCAAATATCTGCGCCATGAGGGCGGCAGGATCCGTCTCGACCCGGCCAATGCGACCTATGATCCGCAGTTCTATAACGAAAACGAAGTGCAGGTTCAGGGCCGGTTGGCAGGGCTGCTGCGCCGCTATCATTGATAGGAGCTAGGAGCGATGACATTCGGCGGCGGATTTGGGTTCGGCTTTGGTTTTGGCTTCGGGCGTAGCGTTACAACTCAGCAACCAAACAACGATGCTGATAAGAAGCCGAAGAAGCCCAAGAAGGACAAGGACGAAAAGTCCGGCAAGGCGGCCTAATCGCGCGAGGGCGGCCACCATCCATGTTCGCCCTGCCCCTCAGCCACGCTGGTCCATGAGCTGTCATCGAGGTTGATCGCGAGCCCCCCGCTTTCTCGCAGCATGCGCCGGTCGGCCTTGAGCCAGCGCGGCGCACAGGATCGCGGCATGAAGCGGTCGGAAATGACGATATCGGCCTGCCTGCAAGCCTCTGTCAGAACGTCCTCTTCGATCCACGTGCCGCTGTGGCTCATCAGCAGCTGCCAGTCGCGCCCGCCCCGTTCCAGACCGATGACGCAGAAGTCGCGGCTGCAGCGCGCGCCGGGCCAGCTTTCCAGCGGGATCGGCACGCCTTCGGTCCCAGCCAGTTCCTTCAGGCTGTCTCCGGTGAAGGAGGAGCGGCTTTCGCGCAGCACCAGCAATTGCTCGCCCTCGCCGGTAATGCCGACCTGCCGCCCGTCGCCGGTCACCAGGATATCGGGCACGGGCGTGGTGAGCAGCATGATCGTCGCCACGGCCGCCGGTACGAGTCCCAGCAATCGCGCCCGGCTACGCCACAGGCCCAGCCACAGCCCTCCTGCGAGAAACAGCGCGAAGGTCGCATCGGTCATCTGCGGCATCAGCTTGACCGCGCCCGGCTGCCCCGCCGTAAATCGGGCGATACCAAGCAGCAGGTCGAGCGATTTTTCGACCAGCCACCATGCAGGTGCGCCAAGACCGGCCAGGTCCATGAACAGCGCCAGCGCGATCAGCGGCATGGAGACGAAGGTGACCAGCGGAATCGCGATCACATTGGCCAGCGCACCGTACACGCCCGCCCGGTGGAAGTGGAACAGCACGATCGGCATCAGCGCGATCTCGATGACCAGACCGGTCACCAGCAGCATCGCGGTGCGCCGCGCCAGCCATGCCCCGCGGCTCTCCTCGCGCGGGGCAAGGAAGGCGCGCACCGGCCCGCTCGTATGCAGCGCCACGATGGCGATGACGGCAGCAAAGCTCATCTGGAAGCTCGGGCCGACCAGCGCCTCGGGCCAGAGCAGCAGCACGAAGATCGCTGCGATGGCGACCATCCTCAGCGACAGCGCCTCGCGCCCCAGTGCCAATGCACCGAGCACCAGCACCGCGCCCACGCAGCTGCGGACCGTCGGCACCTCCGCGCCGGTCAGCAATGTATAGCCGATTCCCGCGAGCGCCCCGATCCCGGCTGCGGCCAGCGGCAGGCGCACGCGCAGGGCAAGCCACGGCCACAAGGCCAGCAGTTTCATGGCGAGAAAATAGGCCCCGGCGATCACCGCGCTCACATGCAGCCCGCTGATCGAGAGCAGGTGCGTCAGCCCGGCATCGCGCATGGCAATCTCGTCTGCCTCGCTGATCGCCCCGCGATCGCCGCTGGCGAAGGCGGCGGCGATGGTCCCCGCAGCGCCGCCCACTTCGCCGCGCACATGGCCCGACAGGCGCCGCTGCACGGCTGCGAGAAAAGAGCCTGACTGCGCCGGTTCAAGGATTGCCACCTCTCCGGTTACGCTGCCCGTCGCGACATAGCCCTCGAACCAGGCGGTGCGCGCGAAGTTATAGCTGCCCGGCAGGATGGGCGGCGATGGCGGGATCAGCCGGACATTGAGGCGCAACACCGCGCCCTCGCCAATGCCGGGCGCATCCTGTTCAAGCGGCAGGTTGACGCGCACCCGCACAGGTTCGCCACTGTCAGGATGACGCGTCGCGAGCACCAGACGTACCCGATCGTCCGCCGGCTGTTCGATCCGCTCCAGCACACGACCGTCGATCTGTCCGGCCACCGGCCGGTCAAGCGGCGGCGCCCCGACCAGTTCAGAGCGGGCCCAGATCAGCGCCACCCCGACCCCGAAGACCAGCCCCAAAGTCACGCAGGCCTGGCGCAGATGAACGCGCCGATCCTCGCCCTTCCACATGGCCAGTCCGCCAAGCGCCAGCAGCGCCCCGCCCGCAATCGCAGCGATCCACGCCCCCGACCCGTCGAGCCAGAACCACGCCCCGATCCCGGCGGCCAGAGCCACCGCCACCCACGGACCGCGATCGAAAGCCGCCTCGCCAAGGAATTGTTCTACAATATCGCCGACGCTGGACAAGCGCGCGCTGTTTCGCCAGAGCGGGCGCTGCAATGCACCATCCCCGGCGGGATGCACCGGCGTGGCACCAGCGGCCACCGGATCGCCCGCCAGCGGGATGTCGGCCGCAGAGGACCCTGCCAAGGGAATGTCTGGTGGTCGGCGGATTGCCATGAACAGATAGGACAGGAACGGGCGTAAGATGGCAAGCGAGAGCACTCATGGCAGCGGCGCCGACCGTCAGGTCGTGACGCGCTTTGCGCCCTCGCCTACGGGCTTCTTGCATATTGGCGGCGCGCGCACGGCGCTGTTCAACTGGCTGTTCGCCCGCCATCACGGCGGCAAGGCGCTGCTGCGGATCGAGGATACCGACCGCAAGCGCTCGACCCAGGAGGCGATCGACGCGATCATCGACGGGCTCGACTGGCTGGCACTCGACTGGGATGACGACACCGTGTTCCAGTCGGAGCGCGGCTCGCGCCATGTCGAAGTGGCCGAACAGCTGCTCGCCGCCGGGCACGCCTACCGCTGCTACGCCACCGCCGAAGAGCTGGAGGAGATGCGCGCGGCGCAGCGCGCGGCCAGGCAGCCGCTGCGCTATGACGGGCGCTGGCGCGACCGCGATCCGTCCCACGCGCCGACGGGCGCGCCCTTCGTCGTGCGCTTGAAAACACCGGACGCAGGCGAAACCGTGATCGAGGACGCCGTGCAGGGCCGCGTCACGGTCAAGAATGCCGAAATCGACGACTACATCCTGCTGCGCGCGGACGGCACGCCGACCTATATGCTCGCGGTGGTGGTCGACGACCACGATATGGGTGTAACCCATGTCATCCGCGGCGACGACCACCTGAACAATGCCTTCCGCCAACTGCCGATCTACCGGGCGATGGACGCGATCGAGGGTGGCTGGCCCGACCCGCTCTATGCCCATATCCCGCTGATCCACGGCAATGACGGTGCCAAGCTGTCCAAGCGCCACGGGGCGATGGGCGTCGATGCCTATCGCGACGAGCTGGGCATCCTGCCCGAGGCGCTGTTCAACTACCTGCTGCGCCTGGGCTGGGGCCATGGCGACAAGGAGGAATTCACCCGCGAGGAAGCCA
This sequence comes from uncultured Sphingomonadaceae bacterium, assembly GCA_964406535.1. Lineage (GTDB taxonomy): Bacteria > Pseudomonadota > Alphaproteobacteria > Sphingomonadales > Sphingomonadaceae > Alteraurantiacibacter. The sequence continues at coordinate 16,867 of CAYOSE010000016.1, read as the reverse complement.
TCGCGCTGTTCGATATCACCTCGGTCAACAAGGGGCCGAGCCGCTTCGACATGAAGAAGCTGCTCAATATGAACGGCCAGTATATCCGCGCCGCGGACGATGCCCGCCTGGCCGCGCTCGCAGCGCCCCGGATCGGCGAACACGCCGATGTCGCGCTGCTTGAACAGGCGATGCCCGCCCTCAAGACCCGCGCGCGTGATCTGGTCGAGTTGGCCGATGGCGCGGCCTTCCTCTTCAAGTCCAGGCCGCTGGAGCTGGACGAAAAGGCCGCGGCCCTGCTGGACGCCGACGGCAAGGCGCGTTTGGCGCAGATTTCCGAGCGTTTGCACCAGGAATCGGACTGGACATTGGCGGCTTTGGAGGTCAATCTGAAATCCTATTCAGAAGAGTTGGGGCTCGGCCTCGGCAAACTGGCACAGCCGCTCCGCGCGGCGCTGACCGGGCAGACGACCTCTCCCGGAATTTTCGACGTGCTGACACTTCTCGGTAGAGAGGAAAGTCTTGCGCGCATTGACGCGCAGGCGGTCGGCTGAATTTATAAGATCACGTATTCGAACAGGAGACAGGTTTTGACGGACAAGCAGGCAGAACTGAAGGTCGGCGGTGACACTTTCCAGCTTCCCATCATGGAAGGCAGCACCGGACCGGACGTTGTCGACATCCGCAAGCTCTACGGCTCGACGGGCATGTTCACCTACGACCCGGGTTTCACCTCGACCGCCAGCTGCGAAAGCGCGCTGACCTATATCGACGGCGAAGAGGGTGTGCTGCTGCACCGCGGCTATCCCATCGGGCAGCTGGCCGAAGATTCCAGCTTCATGGAAGTGTCCTACCTGCTGCTGAACGGCGAACTGCCGAGCCAGGAAGAGCTCGACACCTTCACCTACACGATCACCCGCCACACCATGCTGCACGACCAGCTGCGCCAGTTCTACCAAGGCTTCCGCCGCGACGCGCACCCGATGGCGATCATGTGCGGCGTGGTCGGCGCGCTGTCGGCCTTCTATCACGACAGCACCGACATTTCGGATCCCGAGCAGCGCAAGATCGCCAGCCACCGCATGATCGCCAAGATGCCGACGATCGCCGCCTGGGCGTACAAGTATGCGGTCGGCCAGCCCTTCCTGCAACCCGACAACTCGCTCAGCTATACCGGCAATTTCCTGCGGATGACCTTCGGTGTCCCGGCAGAGGAATA
>CAYOSE010000016.1:0-15659 GCA_964406535.1 uncultured Sphingomonadaceae bacterium | reverse complement strand
TGATCCCGGCGGTCGAACGCGCGATGGACCGGATCTGCATCCTCCATGCCGACCACGAGCAGAACGCCTCGACCTCGACCGTGCGTCTGGCCGGCTCCTCGGGCGCGAACCCGTTTGCCTGCATCGCGGCGGGCATTGCCTGCCTGTGGGGCCCCGCGCATGGCGGCGCCAACGAGGCCTGCCTCAACATGCTGCGCGAGATCGGCACACCCGACAAGATTCCGCACTATATCGAGCGCGCCAAGGACAAGAACGATCCGTTCCGTCTGATGGGCTTCGGTCACCGCGTGTACAAGAACTATGACCCGCGCGCGACGGTCATGCAGAAGACCGTCCGCGAGGTGTTCGACGCGCTCAAGGTCGACGATCCGTTGTTCGAGACGGCCCTGCGCCTTGAGGAAATGGCCCTCTCCGACGACTATTTCGCCGAGAAGAAGCTGTTCCCCAATGTCGACTTCTATTCGGGCGTGATCCTCTCGGCGATCGGGTTCCCGACCACGATGTTCACCGCGCTCTTCGCCCTCGCCCGCACCGTGGGCTGGGTCGCGCAGTGGAACGAGATGATTTCGGACCCCGGCCAGAAGATCGGCCGTCCGCGCCAGCTCTACACCGGCCCGATCCAGCGCGATTACGTGCCGGTCGAGAAGCGCTAAACGCTAATTCCACTTGCGTGGAAGCGGTGCCAGCCCACTCCCCCTCCCAGCCTCCCAAAGTATACCCTGTCGGGAGGCTGGGAGGGGGAGTAGGCCGGAGCCGCAACTGTTTCAGCCACGCAGAAACAGAGTCCAGATTCTATTCAGTATCCCGGGCGGGCAGGTCGAGCGTAAAGCGCGCGCCCTGCCCCCTGGCGCTTTCGACGGTCAGCGCGCCGTCCATGGCCTCGGCCATCAGTCGCGAAACATAGAGCCCGAGGCCTGATCCGCCGTCACCCTGGCGACCAAGCCGCTCGAACTTCTCGAACACGCGCGCCTGCTGCTGTTCGTCGAGCCCCTCGCCCTGATCCGCCACGGTGACAGTGGCACGGCCACCGTCGCTCTCTGCACGCACCCAGACCTGCGAGCCTTCGGGCGAATAGGCGATGGCATTGCCAATCAGATTGAGCAGGATCTGTAGCACCCGTCGCTCCTCACCCAGCGCCGGCGCGTCCTCGTCGGCATGCGGCGCGTCGAGCGCAATGCGCCGTTCGCGGGCTCTGGGGGCAAGAATGGCCGCCGCGCGCCGCGCCAGTTCGGCGAGATCAACCGGCGCGGCAACGATCGCCGCGCTGGCTTCCCCGACCTGTTCACGCAGGAGCATGTCATCGACCAGATCACGCAAGTGCTCCCCTGCGGCGGCGATGTCGTCGGCATAGGCGACATAGTCCCTGGCCAGTGGCCCCGCGAGCTGGGCGCTGATCGTCTCGGCATTGGCCGTGACGCGCGCGATGCGGCGGCGCAGGCTTGGTGCGACCTCTTGTGCGATACCGGTTTTCGGAGCGCGGTTCGCGCCTGCCACGGCCATCGCGGAGCGCGGCGTATTGGGGCGATCCGGCACGAGCAGCAGCTCGAACCCGGCACTGGCGGTCCCCGGCAAGCCCAACGGGCCGCGCGGAACGATCTGCAGGTGCCAGCCCCGCTTGCTTCCCTCGACCCTGACCGGCGAATTGTCCGCCAGCTGCCAGGCCAGCGTGCCGTCGTCCTCATAGCGTTCGAAGGGGATGACCGTGTTCCACGTCTTGCCGCGACTGGCACGCAGCTGCGCGGCGAGGTCGGCAAGGTCGTCGCTGGTGCAATCGACCGCGAGCACTTCATGGCCCGGCCCCAGCAGTACCGACAGGTCGGCCATGTGCCGCGCCAGCATGGTCGAGCGGGCAAGGTCGCTGCCTTCGCCATCCTCGGTCAGCGGCTCGGCATGCCAGCGGGTGATCGTGAGTTCGCAGCCCTGCCCGCCCTCAACGGGGGAAGCTTCAACCCAGGCGCTGACCTGCACCTGGTCATCGCAAGCCGTCACCTGATGCGCCATGGGCCTGCCACTTGTGCGGGCCTGCCGGACCAGCGCCAGCAACGCGGGCGAGACGATGGCGCCGGGCAGCTCGCCCCCTGCGCGCAAGTGGAACCCGGCGAGCGGTTCGTCGGCGACAACCAGCCTGTCGCGCGCATCGGTCAGGGCACGAAATTGCGGGGGAGAAACGTCCGCCATGACGCTATTCTCCGCCTGCCGATCGCCGGGCCAGCAGCATGGCTGCCTCGGCGGAGGAAATGTCTGCCAGGTCGCCACCAGCAAAGGGTTCTGCGCCAAGCACGGCGAGTTGCCGCTCGACCTGTTCGGGTTCGAGACCGGCGGCACGCATGGCCAGCGCCGGGAACAGGCTCTCACGCGCAAACAGGGAAAGCACCAGTGTGGCGCGCTCCTGCCCGCTGGCCAGCGCCAGCGCGCTGAGGAAGATTGCCAGTCCCGCATGGCTCACCGACAGGCGCGATGCGACGTCGATGTCGCCCTCTGCCAGCAGGTCGTCGATCAGCGTGAGCCGCGCCGGACGGCCCCGGCGGCGATCACGCAGCAGGCCTTCCGCATTCTGGGCATCGATATCGCCGGCCCCTGCATGGGCACGCATCGCCAACACCGCCTGCAGGAACAGGTCGTCGGGCAGTTCCTGCGACGGCAGCTCCATGCGCTGCTGCTGCTGCCCAAACCGCGCCTGCGCCGCGAGCGCTTCCATGGCCAGTCCGGCCACTTCATCATTGTCCGCACCGATGCAGTCCTGCACCAGCGCCGACACGACCGGGTCGAGCGCCACTGCGGCCTGCAGCCGCTCGGCCATGATCTTTTCCAGCGCAAGCGCGTGGACATGTGCCAGCAGCGCGTCCTCGGCAGCGAGCATCCCGGTCAGGGCCCGTTCGTTAGCTTCAATGAACTCAGGCGCGTCACGCAGGTCAGCTGCCTCGGCCCGCGCGGCCAGCAGGTGACGAGCGAGGTCGCCGAGCATGCCGCGCACCTGCGCCAGCGCAGCGTCGCAGAACATCGCCGGATCGCCCGCGCCGAGCAGGTGGCGCAGCACCGGCACTGCGGCAGCGAGCGTTTTTTCGCCGCCAGCCAGCATCTCACGCAGGCCGTTTGCCGTCGGCAAGGCCGGATTTTCGTTGAGTGCAGGCCCGATCATGTCCTGGCCATAGCAGCCCATGGTTAAATGCGCGTTAGCTTCAAAGGCTGGTATGCGAACCCTTGGGAGGTATCCAAAGGGACCTAATCGAAACTCTGCACGAAGGCGGCGAACTTTCGCAGGATCACCGGATCGCCCGGTGCGCTGTCGAGCGCCTCTTCGGCAAGGTCGATCAGCGCCGATGAGTTGAAGCTGGCGCCCAGCCCGCGCAGCCGCTGGGCCGCGACCTCCCAGTTGCCGTCGCACCGCGCCCGGCCGAGCAAATCGACCTGGTAGCGCAGGCTCTCGCCAAAGCAGCCACGCAACTCGGCTACGAGCGCCGGGTCCGACCCGGCTGCTGCGGCCAGTGCGGCATCAAAATCGAGAGAATGGACTGCCATTGCGACAAGATAGTCGAAAGGTGGTTAAGGCAGGGTTTAACCGCCCCACCGCTGCTGATATTGTCCAGTCATGACACGGCGCAAGAACCTCATCGCCTTCGGGCCCGAAGAAACTGCCAAGACTGCGCTTTCGCAGGATCTGGGCGACCCACCTGCCACAATCGACCCGATCGAATTGACCGAGGAATATATCGCCCCCGAAGAATGGGTCGAGCACGAAGAGGCGAAGGCGACGGACACGCGCCAATGGCTGATGCCCGTGCTGGCCGGGCTGGTGGTCCTGGGCTGGAGCGCCTTCTTCATCGCGACGCGCTGGGCCGAGATCAATGCTGGTGTCGATGCGCGGACAATCAGCGACTGGATCGTCGCCTGGTCGGTCCCGGTCCTTCTCGTCGCCGTCACCTGGCTGCTGGTGATGCGGACAAGCCGCCGCGAATCGCGCATCTTCGGGCAGACCGCCCGCGCGCTGGCGGCGGAATCGCAGGGTCTCGAAGCGCGTCTGGCGACGGTCAATCGCGAGCTGAGCCTCGCCCGTGAATTTATCGCCGCGCAATCGCGCGACCTTGAGTCGCTGGGCCGCGTCGCTGCCGACCGCCTCAGCACCAATGCCGAGACGCTGCAGGCGCTCATCCGCAACAATGGTGAGGAGGTCGACCGGATCGGCACCGTCAGCGAGGCGGCGCTCGGCAATATGGACCGGCTGCGCGATCACCTGCCCGTCATCGCCAATGCCGCACGTGACGTGACCAGCCAGATCGGCAATGCCGGTGTCACGGCGCAAGCGCAGATTGATGCCATGGTCGCCGGGTTCGACCGGCTCGACCAGGCCAATGCGGTCAATGAACAGAAGGTCGCCGCCTTGCGCGACAAGGTCGAGGAAACGATCGCCACTTTCTCCACGCAGGCAACCGATCTCGGCCAGCTGGCCGAGAAGCGCTTCGCCGTGCTGCGCGAACAGGCCGAGCACTTCCGCGCCGACCTCGAAGCGCAGGAAACCGACGTGCTGGCGGCCATCCGCCACCGTGCGGAAGAGCTGGGCACCCAGCTCACGGTGCGTGGCGAAGAGCTGAAGGCGCGCGAGGAAGCCGCCATCGCCGACCTGCGCCAGCGGCTGGATGTTGTCCGCGCGGATGGCGAAGCGCTCTCCGCCGCCATGGAGAACGGGCGTCACGAAGCCGAAAGCGGCTGGAGCGCGATGATCGAGCAGCTCGACACGCGCCTGCGTGACGCGATCGCCGAAGTGTCGCGCATCGACGAAGCCGCGCTCAAAAGCGCCCGCGAACGGCTCGGCGCCCTGCAGGAAGAGGCCCGGCGCATCGATGCCGCCGCGACCGAAAGCAGCACCGCTTTCGAAGGCGAACTACAGCGTCGCCGCGACCAACATGCCGAGCTGGAGGCAGAGGCGCTGGCCGCGCTCGACCAGCGGCTGGCTAGTTTCGACGCCCGGATTGCCGAACGGCAGCAGGCCCATATGGCCCATGTCGGCACGCTGGTGGAGCGCGGCGAGACGCTCGGGCGCAAGCTCGCCGAAATCGACGAGACCTTCCGCGAGCTTGCCACCAATGGCGACGAGGCCGGGGCCAAGCTGGCAACGACCGTGGGCGAACTGTCGGATCGCCTCTCTGAAAGCCGCGCGATCCTGCAGGAAAGCGGCACCTTCGTCGGGCACATCACGCACGACACCGTGCGCCTGCTCGACATTATCAAGTCGAGCGCCAGCCTCTCGCAGGGTGAACTGTCCGATGCTATCGGACAGGCCGAGCAACGGCTGGGCGATTACGAGCGCAAGATCACCGCGCTGCACGAGAGCTTCGCCGATGCCGGCACCAAGGGCGAGGCGCTGGCGACCAATCTCGAACAGGCGCGCAGTGTCGGCACCGACTCGCAGGAGCAACTCGCTGCCCTCGAAGAGCGGGTCCGGTCGCTGGTGGCCGAAACCGGCGAGGCAACGCGCAAGATGCGCGAAGACCTTGGCGAAGCAGTCGGCTCGCTCGAAGCGGATTCGGGCAAGATTCTCGCCACCCTGCGCGAGGGCCAGGCCGAGGCGCTGGGCGAAGTCTCGCGCGCTGTCGCCGCCGACAGCTCCGCCGCCCTCGACCAAGCGCTGCGCGAACATGCCGCGCAGGCGATCGCCGAACTGGAGGCGACGGCCTTGCGCGCGAGCGAGGCCGGCCGCAACTCGGCGCTGCAGCTGCGCGACCAGCTGGCCAAGGTGAACGAACTGGCGGGCAATCTCGAACAGCGTGTGGAACTGGCGCGCGAGCGGGCCGAGGAGAGCATCGACAGCCACTTTGCCCAACGCATGGGGCTGATCACCGAGAGCCTCAATTCCTCGGCCATCGACATTACCAAGGTGTTCGACGACGAAATCGCCGATACGCTGTGGGAGAAATATCTGCGTGGCGACCGGGGCGTTTTCACCCGCCGCGCGGTGAAGCTGCTCGACAAGAACGAGGCGCGCTCGATCGCCGAACTACACGATACCGACGCGCAGTTCCGCGAGACGGTCAATCGTTACATTCACGATTTCGAGGCGATGCTACGGAACGTCCTGTCCACGCGCGAAGGCAATGCGCTGGCGGTGACGCTGCTGTCTTCGGATATCGGCAGGCTGTATGTAGCGCTGGCCCAGTCGCTCGACCGGCTGCGGAACTAACGTCCTGAAACGACCCCAGACTGTATCTCAGGTCGCCGGATCGCCGTCCGTCACATATTCGGGAGGATTGCCGAAGATGTTGATGTCGTCGACCGTCACCCAGCCCGCCTCGTAATTGGCGACAAACAGCGCGCACAGCACCGCTGACAGGATCGTTGCGCGCAGCGCCAGCCTGCCGGGGCGGAAATTGGCCGGAGCGCTGTCCGCCTGACCGGCGACCTTCGCCACGCCCTCCTCGTCATGGGTACGGATGCCGAAGGGCAGCAGGATGAAGGCGCTCATCACCCACAGCAACAGGTAAATGGCGAGGATGGAGGTCCATTGCATGTTCCGTGCTCCGCCCGCGCCTATTGCGCGATGATGACGCGCGTCTGCGGTTTCTTGCCGCTCCAGCGCTGGGCGCAGCGGCGTGCGGCGAGGCGCGCCGCCTCGAGGATCGCTGCCTCGTCCTGCCGGTCGTGGCCGCGCAGTTTGGCGACGGCATTGCGAACATCGTCCTGCGCTTCCTCGACAAAGGCGTCGTAGTCCTCATCCAGTGGCAGGCCGATTCCTTCGATCTGCACGTTGCCTGCGCTGCCCAGCACCACGACCAGCATGCCGTCGCGCGCCATGCGCCGCCGCATCGTCACGGCATCGCCATCGGCGGGCACAATGATGTCGCCATCGAGCACCAGGCGGCCACTGCGGACCTGGGCCACCCGCTCGGGCTTGCCCGGCGCGAGGCGGATGATGTCGCCATTGCCCTGCACGATCGTCTCTTCGATGCCGTTCTCGTCGCCGAGGCGCGCCTGCTCCAGCATGTGCCGCATCTCGCCATGAACGGGGACCAGGATGTCGGGGCGCAGCCAGCCATAAAGCGCCTCCAGCTCGGGACGCCCCGGATGGCCGGAGACATGGATCTCGCTCTGCCGGTCAGTGACCATGGTAATGCCTCGCGCGGCCAGCTGGTTCTGGACCTTGCCAATGGCGAGCTCGTTGCCCGGAATCTGGCGGCTGGAGAACAGCACGACGTCGCCATGCGACAGCGAGAGCGGGTGGTTATCCTCGGCAATGCGCGCTAGTGCGGCGCGCGGTTCGCCCTGCCCGCCGGTCGCGACGATCATGATCTCGCCGCGCGGCAGGCTCATCGCGGTGTCGAAATCGACCGTCTCGGGGAAATCCTGCAGATAGCCATTGGCCCGCGACACCTCGATGATGCGGTCGAGCGAGCGCCCGGCAACGCACAAACGCCGCCCGGTCTGCTCGGCCACGGTGCCGAGTGTCTGCAGGCGCGCCACGTTCGAGGCGAAGGTGGTGACCAGCACGCGCTTGCCCGCATGGCGCCCCACCTCGTCCAGCAGGCCGCGATAGACCGCGCCCTCGCTGCCTGAGGGGTTCGGGTTGAAGACATTGGTCGAATCGCACACCAGCGCCAGCACGCCGCCATCGCCGATCTCGGTCAGCTCTTCCTCGGTCGCGGGCTCGCCAATGATCGGGTCCTCGTCGAGCTTCCAGTCGCCGGTATGGAACACCCGGCCATAGGGCGTCTCGATCAGCAGCGCATTGCCCTCGGCAATCGAATGCGCGAGCGGGATATAGTTGATTGTAAACGGGCCCAGTTTGATTTCGCCGTGATCCTCCTCGATCACGTTGAGCTTGACCTGCCCTTCCAGCCCCGCCTCGCTCAGCTTGCGGCGGATCAGCTCGGCGGTGAAGGGCGTCGCATAGAGCGGCTTGCCGAATTCGGCCGCGAAATAGGGGATCGCGCCGATATGGTCCTCATGCGCGTGGGTCAGCACCACGCCGAGCAGGTCATCGAGCCGGTCCTCGATGAATTCGGGGTCGGGAAACAGCAGCTCGGTGCCCGGATATTCGTTCGCGCCGAAGCTCATCCCCAGATCGACCATCAGCCATTTGCCGTTGGCCCCGTAGAGATTGAGGTTCATGCCGATTTCGCCCGACCCGCCGAGCGCGAGGAACAGCAGTTCCTTTTCAGGAGTGTAATTGCGTTTCATGGATTTGGCTGCCTACCCGTGTGCCTGCGCGGCCAGCACCGCCAGGCCATGGAGCGTCAGATCGACGTCGATCGCGTCGAAGACATCGGTCTGCTCGTCGAACAGGCTGGCCAGACCGCCGGTCGCCACCACCTTCACCGGGCGACCGATCTGCGCCTTCATCCGCGCGATCAGCCCCTCCATCATCGCCACATAGCCCCAGTAGACGCCGATCAGCATCTGGTCTTCGGTATTGCGGCCGATGACACTGTCGGTCGCCGGAGCGTGGATAGCAATGCGCGGCAGCTTGGCGGTCTTGCCCACCAGCGCATCGAGCGAGAGGTTGATACCCGGCGCGATGATCCCGCCCTTATAGGCACCGGTGAAGTCGAGCGCCTCGAACTTCGTCGCGGTGCCGAAATCGACCACGATCAGATCGCCCGGATGGCGCGCATGGGCAGCAATGCAGTTAAGCGCGCGGTCGGCGCCCAGAGAGCTGGGCTGCTCGACATCGATCTCGAACCGCCAATGGGCCTTACCCTGCCCGGCAAACAGCGGCTCGATCCCGAAATATTTTTGGCTGAGGACCGAGAGATTATGGTCAGCGCGTGGCACGACCGAACCAATGATGACCTCGTTCACCTGCTCGCGCGCGATCCCCTCGATGGTCATCAGCTGCAGCAGCCAGACCGCATATTCGTCGCCCGTGCGGCGCGGATCGCTGGCAATGCGCCAGCGGGTGCGGATTTCGGCCTGCCCCGGTTCCAAGCCCGGTTCGATCAGCGCGAACACCACATTGGTATTGCCGACATCCACTGCGAGCAGCATCAGAGCCTCTCCATCGTCACTTCGCCCGCCGCGATGACACGGGTTTCGCTCGAGGCCAAGGCCAGTTGCAGCGAACCATCGGCCGTCAGCCCCGCAAATGTGCCGTGCACAGCCTCGCCTGCCGCGTCATGCGTCACCAGCGGCGTGCCGAGCGGATGCGCGCGAGCGAGCCAGCGCGGGAACAGCGCCTGCGTACCGCCTGCGCGCCATGCCGCCAGTTCCTGCGCGAAATGACCAGCCAGGTCGCGGGCGAAGGCGTCGCGCTCGGTCAGGTCGCTACCCAGAGCACGGGTTTCGCGGTCCTCTACCTCCGGCGCGCTGACGAGGTTCACGCCAATCCCGACCACGACCCAGTCGTCCTGCCGCTCAAGCAGGATGCCGCAGAACTTCGCAGCCCCCAGCAGCACGTCATTCGGCCATTTGCACATGAGCATCGTTGGGTCTGCCAGGCGCGGCTGGACCGCCGCATGGACCGCCAGCGCCGCGACGAAGGACAAGGTCGGTGCATGCTGATCGCCCGCGCGCAGCTGCACGACAGTCGAGCCCATGAAATTGCCCGGCGCATCGAGCCATTGCCGTCCGAGCCGTCCTCGCCCCGCGCTCTGTCGGTCGGCAACCAGCCACTCGCCCTCGACGCGCGGATCGCCCGCGCGCAGGCTGGCGAGCAGGTCGGCATTGGTCGAGCCGGTCTCGGCGACGGTGCGGATATCCGGGGCGATATCAGGAAGCAAGGAACAGCGCCGCGGCTGCGCCGTCGGCCAGCGAACCCAGCCATCCGTTCAGCAGATAGCCCAGCGGCGAAATCACCAGCGTCGCAATCGCCAGCAGCGCCCAATGCGCGCTGTCCGCTTCGCCGGTGACGACATTGGTCGGCTCGTCGAAGAACATCACCTTGACGATCTTGATGTAGTAGAACGCGCCGATCACGCTCGCCGCGATACCGATGGCGGCGAGCGCCACCAGATCGGCCTCGACCGCGGCCTGAAAGACCACGAACTTGCCCCAGAAGCCGAACATCGGCGGGATGCCGGCGAGGCTGAACATGATGATCATCAGGCACCAGGCCAGCGCCGGACGCGTCGTCGACAAGCCCGCCAGACTGGCGATGTCCTCGACCGCACTGCCCTCGGCATCGCGCAGCATCAGCACGGCGACGAAGCTGCCGACCGTCATCGCGACATAGATCGCGAGGTAGACGAGCATTGCGCTCGCCCCGGCGGTCGTCGCAGCGGCGAGGCCGATCAGAATGAAGCCGACATTGTTGATCGAGGAATAGGCCAGCAGCCGCTTGATATTGCGCTGCCCGATCGCGCCCAGTGCACCCACGACGATCGAGGCAAGCGCGGCGAAGATCACCACCTGCCGCCAGGCATCGACCTGCCCGCCGAACGCCTCCAGCGCCACCCGCGCCAGCAGCGCCACCGCCGCGACCTTGGGCGCGCTGGCGAAGAACATGGTGACGGGCGTCGGCGCGCCCTCGTAGACGTCGGGCGTCCACATGTGGAACGGCACCGCGCTGATCTTGAAGGCAAGGCCCGCCAGCACGAAGATCAGCCCGAACACCGCGCCCATCGGCAGGCCATCGGCAAAGGCCGTGCTGATCCCGTCGAAGCTGGTCGTCCCGGCAAAGCCATAGGTCAGGCTCATGCCGAACAGCAGGATGCCCGAGGCCAGCCCGCCGAGGACGAAATATTTGAGGCCTGCCTCTGCCGAGCGGTCGTCATCGCGCAGCATCGAGGCCAGCACATAGGCCGACAGCGAGTTCAGCTCGAGCCCGACATAGAGCGTCATCAGGTCCGCTGCCGAAACCATGATGCTCATGCCCGCCGCGGCGAACATCACCAGCACCGGATATTCGGCGCGCATCGCGCCAAGCCGGTCGAAATAGTTTGGCGCGACAACCAGTGCGGCACCGCTGGCGGCATAGATCATCAGCTTGGCAAGCCCGGCGAAGGCATCGGCACGCACGAGGCCCGAAAAGCCCGTCGCTTCCGGCCCGGCGAGGCCACCGCATACGCCAGGCGCGACGAGGAAGAACGCCCCGCCCAGCGCCACGCAGGCGGCAATGGCGATCGGGCTCGCGGCCTTGTCGCCCGCCCAAGCGGCGACGAGCAGCAGCACGACGCCGCCCAGGATCAGGACGAACAGGTCAGGGACCAGCGCAAGGGAAGAAGCGAAGTCCATTAATGCGCCCCTTCCTCGGCGTGTACTTCGGTAGCAATGGCCTCAGGGTCCCCCATGGCCAACTCAGCATCACCATGCGGTGTCGCCCGCGCGATCCGCGCGTCGAGCGCAGCAATATCGCTCCGCATAGGGGCGAGGAAACTTTCGGGATAGACACCCATCCACAGCACCACGGCGGCAATCGGGGCCAGCAAGGCAATCTCGCGGCCCGAAAGATCGGACATGGCAGCGGCGTCGGCATTCTTCTGCTCGCCAAAGGCCACCCGGCGATAGAGCCACAGCATATAGGCCGCGCCAAGGATGATGCCGGTCGTGCAGACAAACGCCACCCAGCTCGAAATCTGGTAGATGCCGGCAAGGCTCAGGAACTCGCCGACAAACCCGCTCGTCCCCGGCAGGCCGATGCTCGCCATGGTGAACAGCAGGAACAGCACGGCATAGCGCGGCATGTTGATCGACAGGCCGCCATAACGCGCGATCTCACGCGTATGCAGCCGGTCGTAAATCACGCCGACGCACAGGAACAGCGCGCCCGACACGAGGCCGTGGCTCAGCATCACGATCATCGCGCCTTCGAGGCCCTGCACGTTGAAGGCGAACAGGCCGACCGTCACAATCGCCATGTGCGCGACCGAGGAATAGGCGATCAGCTTCTTCATGTCGTGCTGGACCAGCGCGATCAGGCTGGTGACGACCACCGCCACCATACTCAGCGCGAAGATCAGCCAGGCGAACTGCGCGCTGGCTTCGGGGAACATCGGCAGGCTGAAGCGGATGAAGCCATAGCCGCCCAGTTTCAGCAGCACGCCCGCGAGGATGACCGAACCGGCGGTCGGCGCCTGCACGTGCGCGTCGGGCAGCCAGGTATGGACCGGCCACATCGGCATCTTCACCGCGAAGCTGGCGAAGAAGGCCAGCCACAGCCATGTCTGCGCTTCCGGCGGGAAGTCAGTCTGCAGCAGAGTCGGAATGTCCGAAGTGCCCGCATAATCGACCATCCAGAACATCGCGATTAGCATCAGCACCGAGCCGAGCAGCGTGTAGAGGAAGAATTTGTAGCTGGCGTAGATGCGGTTATCGCCGCCCCAGATGCCGATGATCAGATACATCGGGATCAGGCCTGCCTCGAAGAAGATGTAGAACAGGAACAGGTCCTGCGCGGCGAAGGTGCCGATCATCAGCACCTCCATGAAGAGGAACGCAGCCATGTACTCGCCGACGCGCTTCTGGATCGCGGTCCAGCTCGCCCCGATGCACACTGGCATCAGGAACACGCTCAGCATGATCAGCATCAGCGCGATACCGTCGATACCCAGCGCCCAGCTGAACTCGGCGAAGATATCGGCGCGCTCGGTGAACTGCCACTGCGCCCCGCCAATGTCGAAATTGGCCCACAGCACGACGCCCAGCACGAAATCGACCAGCGTCGCGCCCAGCGCGATCTGGCGCGCGGCACGGTCGCCCACGAACAGGCAGGCAATAGCCCCTGCCAGCGGGACGAGCAGCATCAGCGAAAGGATCGGAAAGCCCCCCATCAGAACAGGATCCACGTAATCGCGGCTACAAGGCCGAGCAGCATGATGAGCGCGTAGCTCGTGAGATAGCCGGACTGCACCCTCTTCGCGAGCACCGCGCCCTGCGATACGACCCAGGCCGCGCCGTCAGGCCCGAAGCGGTTGATCGTGCCCTCGTCACCCTGTTTCCAGAACACCCGGCCGAGCCACAGCGCGGGCTTCACGAAGACCACGTTGTAGAGCTCGTCGAAATACCACTTGTTATAGACGAAGCGGTAGATCGGGCCGAGCTGCTCGACCACAGCGGCGGGGAACTTGGTGTTCTTGATATAGCCGTACCAGGCGATGACGAAGCCGATCACCATCACGATGAAGGCAGCGTATTTCACCAGCGTCGGGACCTCATGCATCGCGTGCATCAGGTGCTCGGAATACGCGAGCGAGCCGTTCCAGAAACCTTCCTGTTCAAGGAAGGGATCGTGGAACACCTGCCCCGCCAGCACCGCGCCGAGCGACAGCACGCCCAGCGGGATCAGCATGGTCAGCGGGCTTTCATGCGGGCGATAGCCGCCGGTCGTGTCCTCGCCAGCCTGTTCGGGCGTCTTGTGCACCGAATGCTGGATATGCTCGCTCTCAATCCAGCGCGGTTTGCCGAAGAAGGTCAGGAAGACGAGCCGCCAGCTGTAGAAGCTGGTCAGCAGCGCGGCGATCGTGCCCAGCCAGAAGGCCAAGTTGGAGAACTCGCCATCGGCGGCATAGGCGACCTCGAGGATGGCATCCTTCGACCAGAAGCCGGCAAAGCCTGCACCAAGGTGATAGATGCCCACGCCGGTGATCGCTAGCGTCCCGATCATCATCGCCCAGAAGGTCAGCGGGATGTGCTTACGCAGCGCGCCGTAATAACGCATGTCCTGCTCGTGATGCATGGCGTGGATCACGCTGCCCGCACCGAGGAACAGCAGCGCCTTGAAAAAGGCGTGCGTGAACAGGTGGAACATCGCCGCATTATAGGCACCCACGCCAGCGGCGAAGAACATATAGCCGAGCTGCGAGCAGGTCGAATAGGCGATCACCCGCTTGATGTCCCACTGGCACGTGCCGATGGTGGCAGCGAACAGGCAGGTCGCGGCCCCGATAACGGTGACGAAGGTCAGCGCGGCAGGCGCTGCCTCGAACATCGGCGACAGGCGGCAGACCATGAACACGCCCGCAGTCACCATGGTGGCGGCGTGGATCAGCGCGGACACCGGCGTCGGGCCCTCCATCGCGTCGGGCAGCCAGGTATGCAGGAACAGTTGCGCGGACTTGCCCATCGCGCCCACGAACAGCAGCAGGCACAGGATCGTCATCGTATCCCAGCGCGAGCCGAGGAAGCCGATGGTCGAACCCTTCATGGTGGGCGCAGCAGCGAGAATCTCTGGGATCGAGACGGTGCCGAACACCAGGAAGGTGCCGAAGATGCCGAGCATGAAGCCAAGGTCGCCCACGCGGTTGACCACAAAGGCCTTGATCGCAGCGGCATTGGCCGTCGGCTTCTTGAACCAGAACCCGATCAGGAGATAGCTGGCGAGGCCGACGCCTTCCCACCCGAAGAACATCTGCACGAGGTTATCGGCGGTCACCAGCATCAGCATGGCGAAGGTGAACAGCGAGAGGTAGGCGAAGAAACGCGGCTGGTCCGGATCGTCCGCCATATAGCCCCAGCTATAGAGGTGGACGAGCGCGGAGACGGTGGTGATCACCACCAGCATCACCGCCGTCATCGTGTCGACCCGCAGCGCCCAGTCGAACGCCATGTCACCCGACTGCACCCAGGTCAGCACCGGGGCGACCGTGGCTTCCACGTCGCCGCCAAGGAACGGCAGGAAGGTCGCCCAGCTCAGCGCGCAAGCGAGGAACAGCGCAGCCGTCGTCAGCGCCTTGGGCAGCACGGTGCCGAAAGCGCGGTTGGCGAAACCGGCGATGATGGCCGCGATCAGCGGCGCAAAGACGATAGTCTGGATCACCGGCGCCTTACCCCTTCATCTGGTTGGCGTCTTCGACGGCGATGGTGCCGCGACGGCGATAGTAAATGACGAGAATGGCGAGGCCGATGGCCGCCTCACCCGCAGCCACGGTCAGCACGAACATGGCAAAGATCTGGCCCGACAAATCGCCCAGAAAGGCACTGAACGCGACCAGATTGATGTTCACGGCAAGCAGGATCAGCTCGATCGCCATCAGGATGACGATCACGTTCTTGCGGTTAAGGAAGATGCCCAGCACCCCCAGCACGAACAGCAGCGAGCTGACCACGATATAATGTTCGACGCCAATCACAGCTCCACCCCCTGGCCCAGGCCGGGCTGCTTCAGTTCGGTCGTCTCTTCAGGTCGCCGCGCGACCTGCCTGGCAATGTCCTGATGGCCGCGCTTGTTGCGCTGTTCGCGGTGGGTCAGCACGATCGCGCCGACCATCGCCACCAGCAGGATGATGCCGGCGGCCTCGAACAGGAACAGGTAGCGGCTGTAGAGCAGCGCGCCGATTGCCTCGGTATTGCTCGCGCCCAGCGGCCCCGCGCTCTCGCCCGCAGGTGTACCCAGTTCGAGCGCGCCCGCATTGGTCAGGAAGAAACCGGCCATCAGCTCGACGATCAGGATCACCGCCACTAGCACGCCGAGCGGCGCGTTCTTCACGAAACCCGCCCGCAATTCGGCGAAATCGATGTTCAGCATCATTACGACGAACAGGAACAGCACCGCGACTGCGCCGACATAGACGATCACCAGCAGCATCGCGATGAACTCCGCTCCGGCCAGCACCATCAGCCCCGCCGCGTTGAAGAAGGCGAGGATCAGCCACAGCACCGAGTGCACGGGGTTCTTCGCTACGATCACCATCAGTGCGCTTGCGAGCACGATGGCGGCGAAGAGATAAAAGGCGAGTACCTGAATCATGATGTTACTATCATCTGCCCCCGAACAGTCCCGCGCCGCCTAGCGATAG
>CAYOSE010000015.1:0-39371 GCA_964406535.1 uncultured Sphingomonadaceae bacterium | reverse complement strand
CCGCGGCCTAGGCCACTATTTTGGGTTTGTCGGGCCGCCGCCCCCGACCGCGAAGCTAACCGGCCAAACCGAGGTAACACGGCCCGGTCGCCGACGATCCGCTGACGGACACACTCCCTATCGCTATGGGGAGCAAGCCATATTGCAAAGTCAGGCATCGAGGAACGCCACCGCTCAATGGACGATTTTCGGCTTCTGATCGACCTGCACAAAGACGGCGAACGGCAGGGCCCGGGAGGTTCTGCCCAGACGGAATTGGCGCTCAGCCTGACCGGGCTTGCAAACCGTTCCGGCCTCAAAATCGCGGATATTGGATGCGGCACCGGCGCATCGACACGGCTGCTGGCACGAACGCTCGATACGCAAATCACCGCAATCGACTTCCTTCCTGAGTTCCTCGAAATCCTGCAGGACAAGGCCGAGGACGACGGATTGGCGCAAAAGATTGAAACCCTCGCGGTTTCAATGGAAGAGCTGCCCTTCGCACAGGCTAGTCTCGATGCGATCTGGGCAGAAGGCTCGATTTACAACATCGGTTTCGTGCGCGGCATCAGCGAGTGGAAAAGGTTCCTGAAACCGGGCGGAGTGCTCGCTGTTTCCGAACTCACCTGGCTCACCGGCGATCGACCGGAGGAACTTCAGCGGCACTGGGAACGTGAATATCCGGAAGTCGCATCCGCCTCGTGCAAGCTGAGCCAGCTTGAAGACGCCGGATACAAACCGATCGGCTACTTTCCCCTGCCGCAGGAATGCTGGCTGGAACATTACTACCGGCCAATGCAGGGCCGCTTTGGTGGTTTTCTGGAACGTCATCAAGGCAGCGATGCTGCACGAGAGATCGTGAAGGCCGAACAGGCTGAAATCGACCTTTACGAACGCTATGCCGATTATGTTAGTTACGGGTTTTACGTCGCGGAAAAGCGGCGCTGATAAAACGCAGCGGCCAGCACACGCTAACCCTCTACAAGATTCGCCGGCTCGACCAGCAGCACCGCGCCTTCGCTGCCTGTGATCCGCACCCGCGCGCCGACCGCCATGTCGGGGCCGCGCGCAAGCCACTCGCTGTCGCCGACCTTGACCCGGCCCGAGCCGCTCTC
The DNA here is from genome assembly GCA_964406535.1 of uncultured Sphingomonadaceae bacterium. GTDB lineage: Bacteria > Pseudomonadota > Alphaproteobacteria > Sphingomonadales > Sphingomonadaceae > Alteraurantiacibacter. The sequence goes on along the minus strand of CAYOSE010000015.1, from coordinate 38,274 downwards.
GATCGCCGCGGTGACCAGCGCCGTCTCGCCGATCATCCGCCCGCCGCGATTGTTCATCAGCGGGTCGGCGCCGTCATCGGGCCGGTCGCGGAAGAAGCGCCGTGCAGAATAGGCTGCGATGAGCGAGAGGAACACGAAGTCGACGATCTGCATCGGCAACGAGATGTCGAACAGGGCGGTGAGGATGCCGGTGGCGATGGCCGCCAGCGCCAGCCAGATCAGATAGACGCCCGGCACCAGCATTTCGAGCGTCGCCAGCACCAGCCCCAGCGTCAGCCAGATCCAGTGCGCGTCGATGCCCTCCAGCCAGTCCATCGCTCAGGCTCCTCAGTCGCCGCCGCTGCGCGGAACGGTGGTGCGCGGACGCTGCGACGGCAGCGGAGTGCCGGTGGTCACATCGCCCTGCCTGCCGTCGCCCAGCACTTCGCGCGCCAGCTCGCCAATGCCGCCCAAAGTACCGATCAGCTGGGTTGTTTCGACCGGGAACAGGATCGTCTTGGCGTTGGGGCTGTCGGCGAACTTCGCCACCGCCTTGGTATATTCCTGCGCGACGAAATAGTTGATCGCCTGGCTGCCCGAGGTGGCGATGGCGTCCGACACCATCTGCGTCGCCTTAGCCTCGGCCTCGGCCTCGCGCTCGCGCGCCTCGGCATCGCGGAAGGCCGCCTCGCGCTTGCCCTCGGCCTTGAGGATGGCGCTCTGCTTGTCGCCCTCGGCACGCAGGATCGAGCTGGTCTTGTCGCCCTCCGCCTCGAGGATCTCCGCGCGTTTCAGGCGTTCGGCCTTCATCTGCCGCGCCATCGCCTCCGAGATGTCGACCGGCGGACGGATGTCCTTGATCTCGACGCGGGTGATCTTCACGCCCCACGGGCTGGTCGCATGGTCGACCACGGCCAGCAGCCGGGCATTGATCTCATCCCGCTTCGACAGGGTCTCGTCGAGATCCATGCTGCCCATGACGGTGCGAAGGTTGGTGGTGGTGAGCGCCATGATAGCCTGGAACAGGTTCGACACCTCATAGGCAGCCTTGCCCGCATCGAGCACCTGGAAGAACACCACCGCATCGACGCCCACCATGGCGTTATCGGCAGTGATGATTTCCTGCCCCGGAATGTCGAGCACCTGCTCCATCATGTTCACCTTCTGCCCGACCCGCTCGAAGAACGGGATCAGCAGGTGCAGGCCGGGATCGGCCGCCTTGGTGAAGCGTCCGAAGCGCTCGATCGTGTAGACGAAGCCCTGTTTGACCACGGTCACGGCCAGGAACAGAAAAACTATTGCCGTAATCAGCAACGCCAGAAGGAAATATTCCATCACCCAACCCCTCGAACTTCCACCACGCGCCGGATGGTAGCTGACAGTCGGCGCGGGGCAAGGAAAACCGCCCCGCTGCACGCTCTAGCCGCAGCTCCCTAATTTTCCGCGAACGGGCGGGTCGAGGCGTTTGACTCCGCGCCGCTGGCGGTGCCAAGGGGGCCGCCATATCCGGGCCTTCCGGCGCCTTCCGCGAAAAGGGGAGAGAGCATGAAATTCTTCGTCGACACTGCCGAGATCGAGGACATCCGCGAACTGGCCGCCACCGGCCTGCTCGACGGGGTCACCACCAACCCCTCGCTGATCGCCAAGTCGGGTCGTGACTTCATGGAAGTGACCAGGGAAATCTGCGCCATCGTCGACGGCCCGGTCAGCGCCGAGGTGGTCGCGCTCGATCACGCGACGATGATGAAGGAGGCGGAAATCCTCCGCAAGCTGGCCGACAATGTCTGCATCAAGGTGCCGCTGACCGTGGACGGGCTGAAGACGTGCAAGGCGCTGACGGGCGACGGCACGATGGTCAATGTCACGCTGTGCTTCTCGGCCAATCAGGCGCTGCTGGCGGCCAAGGCGGGCGCGACCTTCGTCAGCCCCTTCGTCGGGCGGCACGACGATAACGGTTTCGACGGGATGGACCTGATCCGCGACATCCGGCTGATCTACGACAATTACGCCTTCGAGACCGAGATCCTCGTCGCCAGCGTGCGCCATGTCGTCCACGTGCTCGAATCCGCGCGGATCGGCGCAGACGTGATGACCGCACCGCCCAAGGTCATCCACGCACTGTTCAACCACGTGCTGACCTACAAGGGGATCGAGGGCTTCCTCGCCGACTGGGCAAAGACCGGGCAGAGCATCGGCTAGAGCCGGTCGACATTCAGCCCTGACGGCCTGCAAATGGCGGGTTTCCGCGCTTCCGGTGCTCACGACCCCATAAGGTCGCTGCGCTCCGGGTCACGAAGCCCCGCCATATTGGCCTTTGGCCAGCTGCGCTTCCGTCACGTCATCATCTGAATGTAGATCCGCTCTGGGGACCAGTCGGGCAAATCTATCACTGCCCCAACCTCAAAGCCGGGAATAGATTTCCAGCATCGCTGCCCAGGCGCGCTCGGCCTCGGCCTGATCGTAGACCGGGCTGTCGAGCACGGTCCAGCCGTGGTCGCCTTCATAGACCTCGACATGAACGTCAGCCGCGGCGGCTTCGCCCGCTGCCGCCAGCGCGACCTTGTCGTCCGGCGCGGCCGCATCGTCGTTCTTGCCGATGGCGATCAGGACATGCGCGTCGGGCGCCAGTGCGGCCAGCAGCTTGTCAGGCGAATCCGGCTGGTCGACCACCAGCCCGCCACCATGGAAGCTCGCCGCCGCCTTGATCCGCGCAGGCACCGCCGCCGCGCCGCGAATGGTCCACGAGCCGGTCATGCAATAGCCCTGCGTGCCGATGCCGCGCGCGGTGTCGACCTCGGGCTGTGTATCGAGCCATTCGACCACCGCGGCATAGGTCTCGGCGATGGCGTCAGGCGTGTTGAGCGCGCGCCACGGGGCCACGGCCTCCATCGCGCCGCCCGCGCGCCAGGCGGCGAAGTCGGCGAACTGCTCGCCCGCGACGCTGCGGTAATAGGGATTGCCGACCAGCACGGCATAGCCCGCCGCGGCCAGCCGCCGCCCCATCTCGACCTTGGCCGGACGCAGCCCCGCGATATCGGGCCACAGGATGACGGCGGGATGCGCGCCCTCGGAGGGGGCGATGAACACGCCATCCATCGTGCCGCCCGGCGCGGCGAAGGTCACCTCGCGCTCGATCAGCCCGCTGTCGGTCTCGGCAGCGGCCATCGGCGCGCAGGCACTGAAGCCCGCGCCAACGCCCAGTGCCGCGCCCATGCGCGCGAACTGCCGGCGGTTGAGCCCGCTACCCTCACCCGGTCCCATCTGATCGAGAATGTCCTGATCGCACATATGCTGCGGCTCCTTGCGCTGTCTGTATGGCGCAAAGATAGCACTGCGAAAGCGAGCGTCCAGTTCGCAAAGGCAAATTGGCCCGCGAAATCAGTGCCGGTTCAGCGCCGCCTCGCTCTGTTCCATCAGCTCGGCGATGATGCTTGCGGCAGACTCTTCCGCCTTGACCATCCCGACCGACTGCCCGGCCATCAGCGAGCCGTTTTCGACATCGCCGTCGATCACCGCGCGGCGCAAGGCACCGGCCCAGTAGTGCTCGATCTGCAGCTGCGCCTCGCCCATGTCGACACTGCCCGCATCGAGCAGACCTGCAACCTCGCGCTGCTTGGCGGTGAATTCCTCGGTGCCCTTGTTCTTGAGCGCGCGCACCGGGATCACCGGCAGGCGCGGATCCACCTGCACGCTCGCCACCGCATCGCGGGCATTGGCGCGGAAGAAGGCCTTCTTGAAATCGGGATGCGCGATGCTCTCGCTCGCGCAGGCAAAGCGCGTGCCCAGCTGCACGCCGACCGCGCCCATCTCCAGATAGCTGGCGATCATGTCGCCGCGCCCGATGCCGCCCGCCACGAAGACGAGATATTCGGCGGCCAGTTCGGGCAGGAATTCCTGCGCCAGCACGCTCGTCGCCACGGGGCCGATATGGCCGCCCGCCTCGTTCCCCTCGATCACCAGCGCATCGGCGCCAGAACGCAGCAGCTTCTTCGCCAGCGCCAGCGTCGGCGCGAAGACGATGACCCTGGCCCCGAACGTCTTGATCGCCTCGACGCTGCCCTTGGGCGGAATGCCGCCCGCCAGCACGACATGGCCCACGCCATGCTTCTCGCAAACGCCGATCAGGTCGAACAGTTGCGGGTGCATGGTGATGAGGTTCACGCCGAAGGGCTTGCCCGTCAGCGCCTTCGTGCCCGCGATCTCGGCATCAAGCAGCTCGGGCGTCATCGCCCCGCAGGCGATCACGCCGAAGCCGCCGCCATTGCTGATCGCGGCGACGAGGTTGCGTTCAGACACCCAGCTCATCGCGCCGCACAGGATCGCGTGCTCGCTGCCGAGGAATTCGGCGCCGCGCGCCATCAGCGCGGACGTTTTGGGGTACATGCTCAAGCCTTGACCTCGCCCTGCACCGCGACCGGCGCGTCATCGCTGTCGAGCCCGTAGGCGGTGTGCAGCACGCGCACGGCCAGCTCGGTCTCGTCCTCGTCGATCAGCACCGAAACCTTGATCTCGCTGGTGGAGATCGCCTGCACGTTGATGCCGCGATCGGCCAGCGCCTTGAACATCAGCGCGGCGACGCCGGTATGGCTCTTCATGCCCATGCCCACGACCGAGATCTTGGCGACCTTGGCGTCGGTGATGACGCGGTTGAAGCCGATCTTGTCCTTGCGGTCTTCCAGCAGCGCCTGGGTGCGCGCCAGCTCCGCCTTGGGCACGGTGAAGGTCACGTCGGTCTCGCCCTTGTCGCGGCCCACATTCTGGATGATCATGTCGACATTGATCCCCGCATCGCCCAGCGGCGTGAAGATCTCGGCCACCGCGCCGGGCCGGTCGGGCACGCGGGTCAGCACGACGCGCGCCTCGTTCTTGTCATGCGCGATCCCGGTGACGGTCTGGCGTTCCATGTTCTCTTTCTCCATGATCTCGTCCATCTCGGCTTCCGAGACGATCATCGTGCCCGGCAGTGTATCGGCGGCGGGCGCGCCTTCCCCAACGAACGAGCTGAGCACCTGCAGGCGCACATTGCGCTTCATCGCCAGACTAACCGAGCGGGTCTGCAGCACCTTCGCCCCGACCGAGGCGAGTTCGAGCATTTCCTCGAACGTCACGTATTTGAGCTTGCGCGCGCGGGCCACGATGCGCGGGTCGGTGGTGTAGACGCCGTCGACATCGGTGTAGATGTCGCAGCGATCGGCATCCACCGCCGCCGCGATCGCCACCGCCGACGTGTCCGATCCGCCTCGCCCCATGGTGGTGATGCGGTCTTCCTCGGACAGGCCCTGGAAGCCGGGGATGACGGCAATCTCGCCGCCCTGCATCGCCGAGGCCAGATGCTCGGCATAGATCTCGCCGACGCGGGCGTTCGAATGGCTGGAGAAGGTCTTGACCGGCAGCTGCCAGCCCAGCCAGCTGCGCGCCTTGCAGCCCATCGCCTGCAGCGTCAGCGCCAGCAGCCCGCTGGTCACCTGTTCGCCGCTGGAGACGACGACGTCGTACTCTGCCGGGTCGTAGAGCGGGTTGGCCTCGCGGCAGAAATTGACCAGCCGGTCGGTCTCGCCCGCCATGGCCGAGACGACCACCGCCACCTCGTTGCCGCCCGCGGCCTGCGCGCGCACGAGGTTGGCGACGCGGCGAATGCGCTCGGTCCCCGCCATCGAGGTGCCGCCGAATTTCATCACGATGCGGGCCACGAATACTCCTTTGCCTACCGGCACCCTACTGGCTCTGAACCTCGCGCGCTGTTAGGGATGTGGCGAAAGTGATGCAACTGGCGTGATGCAAATAGCGCAATGACCACGATTATGAGCCAAGCCGACACCATCCGCCCGGAAGAGGCCGCCCGTTTCGGCGCGCAGGCCGCGCGCTGGTGGGACCCGACGGGCCCCTCGGCCATGCTGCACAGGATCAACCCGCTGCGGCTCGGCTTCCTGCGCGAGGCGCTCGACCTGCACTGGGGCGGCGATGTCGAGAGCGCCACCCCGCTGGCGGGCAAGCGCGCGCTCGATGTTGGCTGCGGCGCGGGGCTGGTCGCCGAACCGCTGGCAAGGCTGGGGGCCGAGGTTACCGGCGTCGATGCTGCGCCCGAGAATATCGCCGTCGCCGACCAACACGCGGCGGGCGCGGGCCTGTCGATCACCTACCGGCAGGGCGAGCTGGCCGCGCTCGGCCTCAGGACATTCGACCTCGTGACCTGCTTCGAGGTGATCGAGCATGTCGCCGACAAGCCCGCCTTCCTCGCCCAGCTGGCCGCCCACCTTGCTCCCGGTGGGTTGATGGTACTCTCCACCCCCAACCGGACGCTGGCGAGCCGCGCGCTGGTGGTCGAGGCAGCGGAACTGTCAGGCAAGGTCCCGCGCGGCACGCATGACTGGGCAGACTTCGTCACGCCGGATGAACTGCGGGCGCTGCTGGCGGAAGCTGGCCTGACGATGAGCGAGCCGCAGGGGATCATGATGACCCCGACGCGCGGCTGGCACCTGAGCGACAATTGCGCGCTCGATTACCTTGTCACGGCGATGCATGCTGATGGCTGATCGGGAACCGAGCGTCTGATGCAGACCGGCCCGATCCTGTCGGAAAGCAGGCCGGTCCGGCTGTTCAGCTTCTTCCTCTTCTATTTCGGGCAGGGCCTGCCGCTTGGCGTATCGACCGTCGCTTTCGCTGCCTGGCTCGCGGCCAATGGCGCGCCCGAGGCCGACGTCGCCGCGATCGTCGCGGCCGCCTATCTGCCGTGGAGCTTCAAGTTCATCCCGGCCGCGATCATGGATCGCTATGCCTACCTCGCCATGGGCCGCCGCCGCCTCTGGCTGATCGCCTCGCAGGCGCTGATGATCGCCGGGTTCGTCATCGCGGCAGTGATCGGGCCAGGGCCGGAAGACATTCAGGTGATCCTCTATATCGTGTTCCTGATCGGCGCGGGCTCGGCAATCCAGGATGTCGCGGTCGACGGCCTCGCGGTCGACATCCTGCCCGAGCGCGAGCAGGGCACCGCCAGCGCCTTCATGTTCGGCGGCCAGTCGGTCGGCATGGCGGTGTCGGGCGCGGCGGCAGGCGTGGGGCTGGAATATTTCGGCAGCAGCACGACCTTTCTCGCCTTCCTGCCGGTCATCCTGCTCATAACCGCATGGGCCGCGCTGCTGAAGGAGCGACCCGGCGAGAAGCGCATGCCCTGGAGCAAGGGCGCAGCCTCGCCCGTCAACCTGGAACGCCACGTCGGCGCGTGGTGGCCGATGGCGGAGGCGACGTTCCGCTCGATGATCAAGCTCGACAGCCTCAAGCTGCTCGGCGCGGCGGCGCTGACCCGCGCGGCAGGCGGCATGGTCACCGCCATGTGGCCGATCATCGCGGTCGGCATGGCCGGTTTCACCACTGCCGGTTACGCCAGCATGTTCTCGACCGCCAAGCTCGCCATGGCCGTCGCCGCGATCGCGGTTGGCAGTTTCCTGACGTTGCGGATGGGACCGCGCCTCGCGACCGTGCTCGTCTATCTGACCTATGCCGGGCTGGCGCTGTTCATCCTCTACGGCCAGTCGCTGTGGGTCGGGACGCTGGTCTTCATCGCCGCCACCTGCGTGTGGGCGCTGCACGACACCCTTTCCAGCATCGTCTCCAACCCCCTGCGGATGCAATTGTCCGACCCGAAGGTCGCCGCGACCCAGTTCACCATCTACAACTCGCTGAGCAATCTGCCGGTCTCGCTGGGCGCCACGCTCTACGGCTTGCTCGGCGGGACAGAAGAGCTGGCCAATGTGATCTGGACGACGGTGGCGCTGTTCGTGGTCGGCAGCCTTATCTATGGCTGGATGCGGATCGGCAGCCGGCATGTCGAAGCCGAGCCGATGCCGGTTGTCGATTGAGCGACGCCATCAGGGCACGCACAATTCATCGGTCGCGCCATCGCGGAACGCCACCGCTCGGCCGGGCGCGTCGGCGAAGACGCCATCCGCCCCGGCATCGCCCAGCGCAGCAAAGACGCGGTCGTCGCAACCCGTGGACGCCGGGTCCTCGCCAATCCGCGCAATTGGCGGAAGGAAGGCATTCTCCGGTCGCAAGGTCCAGGCATGGACAAGCAGACCTGCCTCATGCGCTGCCTCGACCAGACCGGTCGCGCTGCCATCCTCGCCCAAAATCAGCCCCATATTTGCGCCGATGCCATCGGCATAGGTCGCGATGCGCGCCAGCCCTTTCGGGGTCAGCATTTCGGAATAGCCGGCCTCGGGAATATCCGCCGGGCCGCCATAGGAAGCGACCAGCTGGACCAGCGGCAGATCGGTCATGCCATTGAGCCGCTGGAGCGGCGCGACCTCGAAACTCTGGATGAAGACAGGCGCATCCTCGCCTTCATAGCCAGCGCCGTGCAACTGCTCGACCAGCATAGCCGCCAGGTCATGGCCGATGGAGGCGAAATAGGCCGGATGCTTGATCTCGGGATAGAGGCCGATGCTGCGCCCCGTCTCGGCCTCCTTGGCCCGCACCAGCGCGATCACTTCGGCCAATGTCGGCACCTGATAGAGCCCGTCGAAGGCTGTGTTGGCCGGGCGGATCTCGGGCAGGCGCTCGCGGGCGCGCAGGGTTCGCAGCTCGGCCAGAGTGAAGTCCTCGGTGAACCAGTCGGTCACCTTCTGCCCGTCGATCACTTTCGTGGTCCGGCGGGTGGCAAATTCGGGATGATCCGCGATGTCGGTCGTGCCCGATATTGCGTTCTCGTGCCGCGCGACGAGTACGCCGTCCTGCGTTGCGACAAGGTCGGGCTCGATATAGTCCGCGCCCTGATCGATGGCCCGCTCGTAGGCGGCAAGTGAATGCTCCGGCCGTTCTGCACTAGCCCCGCGATGGGCGATGACGAGCATGTCGGGCACCTCTTGTGCTGCAGCGGGAAACACGCAGCAAAGCGCTATAAAAGCGAAGATAATTCTCATTTCAGTACGGCCGCCCACCTGGCCTCGTCGAACCCCACGAGCAGCCCGCCGGGATATTCGACGACCGGGCGCTTAATCATGCTGGGGTGTTCGACCAGCAGCGCCGCTGCCCGCGCCGCATCGTCGGCGCGCGCCTTGTCCGTATCGGAAAGTTTGCGCCAGGTCGTGCCGCGCCGGTTGAGGATGATGTCGAGCCCCTCGGCGCCGATCCACCGCTCGACCTGCACCACGTCGGCACCTTCCTTCTTGTAGTCGTGGAAGGTGTAGTCGAGGCGCTGCGCCTCCAGCCACTTTCTGGCCTTCTTGACGGTGTCGCAATTGGGAATGCCATAGAGGTCGATCATCATCTATCCTTGCGCGGTAAAGTTATGAATTCGGGGGGAATTGCACGCGAACAGCGTGTAGCTTTCATAATAGTTTTCACGCCCTCTGGCCTGCACGATGGCATGCTCGGCATGGCGGCCCCAGCCCTGCGCTGCCTCCTCGTTTTCCCATTCGGAAATCGCGACCACCTCACCATCATCCGCAACATAGGATTTGAATGAAAGGAAACCCGGCTGCGCGCGCGCCAGTTCCTCCATCCGCGCAGCATCGGCGGCATATGCTGCAGCATCATGACCGGCGCGCTTGCGATTGCGGAAGACGACGAGGAACATGATTCTACCGCCAGCCCTTCTCGAAAAACCCTACAGGATGGAACACATGGAACACGGTCCTGAGGGCGAAATTATCTCGCCCGCGCGACGGGGCTGGCAATGTGCGAAGGCCGCGTCGTGTCGGGGTAAAAACCATGCGCCCTGCCTAGCGGCTCAGGGGCGCGTAGGACAGGGGCGGGCGCCGAAAGCGGATGGTCCTATCACGCCCTATTTGTAGGTGTCGGAGCATGTTTGGCGCTAGTCTAACGGGCCAGACCAATACCGCCGCTTCGCAAAACGTGAGGCAGCGCAAGCTGCGATGACCGGAAAAATTGCCAAGACTAGCAAGAAGAAGATGCCCACCAGCAGCAGGGGACCAGCACCTGTCTGCCAAAGCATTACCCCTAGTTCCGCAAACATCGCCGTAAGCCCCCAAAGGATGGGATACCTTGGAAACATGGCACCAAATAATGCTGCAAGTGCGATGACGCTTGGATATGCCCACACAAATCCATCGGAATCCCAAACTTCGCTCGTGTCCAAGGCGCTGTGGACCGCGACCCAGAAAACTACGCTCGCGACCATCACAATTATGAGCTGGATCAGGAAGGGGAGGCGAAACCGGAAATGCATTTAGGGCATCCTGCACTCTGCAGCGTAGCCATGCAATTTCTGCTTCGCCATCGAATCTCCGCCATCCATGGCTACACCCGCCCTAACGCCCGCCCAGATGTGCGTCAGCGATCGCCACGGCCAGTGCATCGGCGGCATCGGCCCCGGCAATCGCGGCACCGGGCAGCAGCACCTTGAGCATCGCCTGAACCTGCGCCTTGTCCGCCCCGCCCGTGCCAACAACCGCCTTCTTGACGGCCCGCGCGGCATGCTCGGCCACCGGCAGGCTCGCCCGCCCGCAGGCCGCCAGCACCGCGCCCCTCGCCTGCGCCAGCTTGAGCGTCGATTGCGGGTTCTTGTTGACGAATATCTCCTCGGCCGCCGCGCGATCGGGCGCATACTGCCCGATCACCGCGAACACAGCGTCGTGGAGATGGTTGAGCCGCTCGGCCATCGGCGCCTTGGCATCGGTGGCGATCTGTCCGTTGGCGATGTGGCTTAGCCGCGCGCCCTCTGCCCGCACCACGCCCCAACCAGTGCAGGAGAGCGAGGGGTCGAGGCCCAGAATTAGCATGGCGGGATCAGCACGGCTTCAAAGCCTCAGCCCCAGCCGCGGCCCGAAATGCATCATCAGCAGATAGAGGCCCACGGTCAGCGCGCATCCCGCCGCCAGCGATATCCAGAAATTCACGCCCGAGCGCAGCATGAACGGGATCAGCAGGAACATCGGCAGGCTCGGCAGCACATACCAGAAGGTCGCCTGCGAATGGACCGCCATGTTTTCGGCGTCGGGCCGTGCGCTCCACAGGAAGATCATGCCCAGTACGCTCACCAGCGGCAGCGAGGCGACCAGCGCCGCCATCGCGGGCAGACGCTTGCCGATTTCAGAAATCGCCGCGATCATCGCCCCGGCGAGCAGCGCCTTGGCGATAATCTGCCACATGACCTGTCTCCCTCATCCGGCCTATAACACAAAGACGCTTCGGTTCAGGCCGGAGCGAGAATGGTCGGTTTCGAGACCCGGCGCGCAGCGGACGTTTGGGTCCGTGAGCACCGGAAGCGCAGCAAATGGCCGTTTGCAGCCAGCCATAAATCGGCCCCCGATCAGGCGTCCAACTTCTCCATGATCTCGTCGGCAATCTCGTAATTGCCCCACACGGTCTGCACGTCGTCATCGTCGTCGAGCGCATCGACCAGCTTCAAGAGCGTGCCCGCATCCTTCTCGCCGAGTTCGGTGGTGAGGTTGGGCTTCCAGGCGAGCTTCACTTCCTTGGCTTCGCCCAGCGCCTTCTCCATCGCGGAGGCAACTTCGTGCAGCTCTTCCGCGCCGGTCCAGATCTCGTGGCCATCGTCTGACGAGGAAATGTCTTCCGCGCCCGCCTCCATCGCCGCTTCCAGCACAGCCTCTTCATCGCCCGCATCCGCTTCGTAGAAGATGTAGCCGAGCCGCTCAAAGCCATGCGCGACCGAGCCCGAGGCGCCCAGATTGCCGCCATGCTTGGAGAAGATCGTGCGGATGTTCGAGGCGGTGCGGTTGCGGTTGTCGGTCAGCGCCTCGACGATGATCGCACTGCCGCCCGGACCATAGCCCTCGTAACGCAGTTCCTCATAGTTCTCGTCATCGCCGCCGCTCGCTTTGTCGATCGCGCGCTGGATATTGTCCTTGGGCATGGATTGCGACTTGGCCGCGTTGACCGCCAGGCGCAGGCGCGGGTTCATGTCCGGATCGGGCATGCCCATCTTCGCCGCGACGGTGATTTCGCGCGACAGCTTCGAAAACAGGTTCGAACGCTTTTTATCCTGGGCACCCTTGCGGTGCATGATGTTCTTGAATTTGGAATGGCCTGCCATGGGTTCGCTTGCTTTGGCTGTTGCTGAATATGACGGGCGGCCTAGCCCAGCGCGCCGTCCTCTTCAACCAAGGCGACGCGCTGCAGGCGCTCAGCCCAGCCCGAGCGCGGCCTTATAGGTGTCGAGCACCATTTCCATTTCGGCGCGGTCGTCGGGGCGCATTTTCCTGAGGCGCACGATCTGGCGCATGATCTTGGTGTCGTATCCGACCGCCTTGGCCTCGGCATAGACGTCGCGGATATCGTCGGCGATGCCCTTCTTCTCTTCTTCGAGGCGTTCGACCCGCTCGATCAGCAGGCGCAGGCGGTCGTCAGTGGGTTGCGCTTCGCGCGAAGCTTCGCTTTCAGCCATGTGTGGTCTCCGGTAAGCTGGTGAGAATCAGTTGAGGGCGCGCGATAGCCAGACCGGCCTGCGGGCAAAAGGCGCGTGGCCCCTAATCCACGCGATTATTCTGCCCGGTTACGTTCGGCGGTCACTCTGTGCGGTTCTTCTTCAGGCTCGCTTCCATCGCGGCGAGCTGTTCGGGCGTCGCCTCGCGCTGGTACTTTGCCTTCCACTCGTCCATCGGCATGCCGTGGATCAGCGCGCGGGCCGCGCCCTTGTCGCCATCAAATCCGGCGTCGCGAATCCAGTCGGCCAGGCAATTGCGGCAGAACCCCGCCAGCCCCATCAGCTCCATATTCTGCGCGTCGTGGCGGTGGCGCAGATGGCGCACCAGCCGGCGGAAGGCCGCGGCGGCCACATCGTCGGGCAGGTTTTCCAGCGGATCGTCGGTTTCAGGCATATTCTGGCTCTTACTTTGCTTGTTATGTCATGTGGCACTGGCATAGCTTGGCACGATGACAAAGCCCACCCGTCCGCAACTTGGCCCGCGCGCCCGCAAGGTCAAGATTCTCGCTACCACCGGTCCGGCCTGCGCCGATGCCGATACGCTGCGCCGCCTGCTGGTGGCCGGGGCCGACGCCTTCCGCGTCAATATGAGCCACGGCGAGCATGAGCGCCACGCGCAGACGATCAAGACGATCCGCGCGCTGGAGAAGGAGTTCAACCGCCCCATCGCCATCCTGTGCGACCTGCAGGGGCCGAAACTGCGCGTCGGCAGCTTTGCCGATGGCCGCGCGGTAATCCCCCATGGCGGGCGCTTCACGCTCGACCGCGACCCGGCCCCCGGCACCGATTCCCGCGTCGAACTGCCGCACCCGGAAATCTTCGCCATCGTCGAACCGGGCCAGAGCCTGCTGATCAATGACGGCAAGATCCGCCTGAAGGTGATCGAGATGGAAGAGGGCAGGATCAACTGCAAGGCCGAGGTCGGCGGGGTGATCTCCGACCGCAAGGGCGTGAACGTCCCCGATGCCGAGATCCCGATCCCCGCGCTGACCGAGAAGGACCGCCGCGACCTCGCCTTCGCCGTCGACCACGGGGCCGACTGGATCGGGCTCAGCTTCGTTCAACGTCCGGCCGACCTGGAGGAGGCGCGCAAGCTGATGGGCGGGCGCGGCGCGCTGTGCGCCAAGATCGAGAAGCCGCAAGCGGTCAACCGTCTGGACGAGATCATCGCCCTCGCCGACGGGGTGATGGTGGCGCGCGGCGACCTTGGCGTCGAGCTGCGCCCCGAAGAGGTCCCGCCGCTGCAGAAGAAGATCGTCAACGCCACGCGCCTGACCGGCAAGCCGGTGATCGTCGCGACGCAGATGCTCGAATCGATGATCGAGAGCCCCGCCCCAACCCGCGCCGAAGTCTCCGACGTCGCCAATGCCGTCTATGACGGGGCCGATGCGGTGATGCTCTCCGCCGAAACGGCGGCGGGCGACTGGCCTGAGGAAGCGGTGCTGATGATGGACGCCATCGCCCGGCAGGTGGAGCGCGACGAGGCCTACAAGATGCGCGTGCGGCTGCTGGCCACCCCGCCCGAGGCGACCGTGGCCGACGCGCTTGCCCATGCCTGCATGAACATCGCCGACACGATCGAGCTGGGGGCGATCACGGTCTTCACGTCGAGCGGCTCCTCCGCCCGCCGGGTGGCGCGCGAGCGCCCGTCAGTGCCGGTCATGGCGCTGACCCCGTCGGTCAGCGTGGCGCGCAGGGTCGCGTTGCTATGGGGCGCTCATCCTGTCGCAACCCGCGATATCGGCAGTTTCGACGAGATGATCGCGAAGGCCAAACGCATGGCCCTGCGCCATGGCCTCGGCGAAGCTGGTTCACAGCTGGCGGTGATGGCCGGCGTGCCCTTCGGCAAGGCCGGGGCGACCAACCTTGTCCATGTGGTGACCGTCGCCGGGGACGAGCTGTCGGGCTACAAGGGGTAAACACCGACAGTCCCTCCCCGGCTGAACGATCCGGCGCGATCAGCCGGTCGCGGTCGCGGTCGCGTGGTCCTCTTCGCCGAACACGGGGAAGGCGCTCGCCTCGCCGTAATGCTCGACCGGGGCGAAGGCCTTCAGCACCGCCATGTCTTCATCGCCGATAACGAAGCCCAGCGCGGCATTGTCGCGCATATCGTCAGGGTTGGCCGTCTTGGGCAGCGGCAGCAGGCCAAGCTGCAGGCAATAGCGGATGCACAGCGCCACCATGCCCACGCCATCCGCATGGGCAACGACCACCTCTATCAGTGGGAGTTCGACCGGGGCGAGGAAAGCCTCGCCATCGAGACCCCCGGCCCGCTGACCGTGGACGAAAGCCATGTCTCAGTCGGTCTGGGCGTTGCCGGGGTTGGCATCATCTATGGGGCGGAGCCGGTGCTGCAGCCGCATCTGGACAGCGGCGCGCTGCAGCTGGTGCTCGGCGAATGGGTCTCTGTCGGCAGCGGCTTCCATATCTATTATTCGAGCCGAAGGCAGGTCCCCACCGAGCTGCGCACAGAAGGGCTGCCGTACGCCAGCAAAAAATGGGAGCGCCGATCAGGCATACCGTCACAATCCAGCAATCGGATCAGCAAGGCCCGGGAGCATGCGTTGCTAGCTGACATTTCTTATCAGTTGAAGCTCTGGCTTCCAGCTGGCAGTTCTCGGTTAACGCAAACACCAGGACACAGCAGGGGTAAGAAAATGGATCCGAAAGTGAAAGTTTCGCTGGCCAGCATTATGGCCGTTTCATTGCTCAGTCCTGCTCCGGTCGCAGCGCAGTCGCTGGGCGATATTCTGGGCGGACGCAATCGCACGCAGAACATTCCGATAATCGGCGACAACCCTTTGGGGCCATTAACAGAACAGCTGTTCACTGCCCTGGGCGCGCGCGGCGCCAAGGATGGCACTTGCAGTTCGAGCGCGGCCGTCGGCTCGGCCCTTGGGGGCACGATCTTCAGCGATAGCGATGCCGGCCGCACGATCGGCGCGATTGCGGGTGGGGTGGCTGGCCAACAAGTTTGCAAGGTGCGGATCAAGGAGGTCAGGAGGGAGGATACCGCCGACGTCTCGGCGGCGACGCAGGATCTGCTCGAATCCGACGAAGCAAACTCGACCACGATCACCACCAACAATGGTCGGCGGGAGCGTACCTATACGATCGAGACGTCGGAAAGAGTGGAGCGTGAAATGGAGCAGAGCATCAGCCTGCTGGAAGAGGTCGATGCGCCAGAGGCCCGGTCGCGCGTGGTCAGCGGCTTCTACACGGTCAATGTCCGCAACACGCTCAACCTGCGCGCCGGTCCTTCGACCAGCAGCGCCATTACTGGCTATTTCAAAGGCGGAGACATCGTCCAGGTGATGTCGATCTCCCCGGACGGGGAGTGGGCGCTTCTGGGCTCTGCCGGGATTGGCGTGGGCTATGTCTCTACTGCCTATATAGAGAAGGCACCGCAGGGAACGCAATTGGCCGCCGTTGCGCTGCCGCGTAAACATGAGGCCGCGAGCACTCCGCGGCCCAGCCCGGGGCAGCCTTCCCAATCCGCCGGGTCACCTGCGGAGCCTCGCATCAAGGAGGTGAACCAGGTCGTTGTTGCACCCTGCAAGTCCACGCGGATCAACAATCGCAATAGCGACAGCGCCTGCAACTCGGCATCGGGCGGATTGATCTGGAGCTGATGGCAAGACTGCCAGCATCCGAAATCGGACTGGCCATTAGAATAGGGGGCTTAGTGATGAAGAACTCAGTCATGGCAATTGCGCTGATGTGCGGGACCGCAGTACTGGCGGCGCCTGAGACGGCTTACGCGGCGGGCTATGTCGATAACCAGGACGCAGCGGTTGCCAGCAGCGTACGCGTGGTCGCCGAGTATTCGGGTGGTCGGGTATCCTACGGCACCGGGTGGGTTATCTCGGAAGCGGATGCGGAGCTGCGCGCCGGGGCGTCAATGGTGGTCACAGCCCTGCATGTGCTGCGCCTGGGCAATTCGCGCCCACGGAGGATCCTCATCCTCCCGCCGGGGGAGAAGGAAGCCATTGTGGCCTCGATCGTCGAAGCCGATTATGAACGCGATCTGGTGTTTCTCGAGGTCAAGAATCTCGACGTCCCCGCCATGACGATGACGACAGCACCAACCGTTGTGGCCCAGAATGTCGGCGCGGTCGGCTATACCGGCGCGTCCGACCGGATCGATTTGCGTGGCATTGCGGAATCTGGTTCCTTTGTCCCGGGCGCGGTTTCGCGGCTGGTCAACAGCCCGATCGCCGGAACCCAGTATTCCGACCGACACCTGATCCAGCACAGCGTTGCGCTCAATGTCGGCTTTTCCGGTGGCCCGCTGGTCGACCAATGTGGTCGGGTGGTCGGGGTAAACCTGCAGGATGGCGGGCACATTTCCCTTGGTGGCGGGGCCACGCTGGCCCTCGCCCAGGGTGTGGCAATGGCCATCGCATCGGACGAGGTCGTCGCCTCGGCCAGGGAGGCCGGGATCGAGACCACGCCGGACAATTCCCCGTGCACGCCGGTTGCCGAGGAGGACGAGGTTCAGGACGAAAAACCCGAACCTCTGCCCTGCCCCGAAGGCCAGATCCGGGGCGTCGATGGCAGCTGCATCAAGGAGACCACTGATGCCGATGACTTCGCTTCATTCCTGACCTCGCCCAAGGGAATCATTGCGATTGTCGCGGGGCTCGGTCTGCTGGGGGCCGGATTCGCGCTCTTCCGCATTCTGAACTCCGGGAACAGCGCGGCACCGGTCGACCCTGCCCGGCCCGCGCCGATCGACCCGCAGCCGGTCGAACCCAGGCAGCGCCGACGCCTTACTCTCACCGGTTCCGGCCCCGATGGCGAGCCTGTCAACCTGTCGTTCGATGCGTCGATCGGTGAGAACGGCAAACGGCTTGGCCGGGATTGCGACGAGGGCAGGATTCCCGACAATCGCAGTCGTCCCGGCGTGTCACGTGAACACGCCAAGGTCTTTGCGAAAGACGACGGCTTCCTGATCGCCGACGACGATTCAACCAACGGCACCAGCGTGAACGGCAGGAAGCTACAACCGAACGAACGGTACGAACTGCGTAGCGGCGACACCGTCTCGATCGCCGACGTCAAACTCCACGTCAGCATCAGCTGATCAAGTTCAATCGATTGGAAGGAGAATTCCGATGAGCAAGAAAACCGAATTCAGGGAGGATATGTCGGGACACCCCAAGGGCACCTACGATTACAGCCAGCGTTCTGGCGGAACGCATCTGGTCGGCCCTGAGGAGGATGACGATGCGGACGGCGACATCGAACGCAGCGACACGCCCGTGGTCGGCTGGCTGGCGATTATCGACGGTCCCGGCAAAGGCTTCAGCTGCGAGATCACTTTCGGCGTGAACATGGTCGGTCGCGATGCATCCAATCGGATCGTGCTGGATTTCGGCGATCCGAAGATCAGCCGCGAGGACCACTTCCGCATCATCTATGATGAACTGGACCGGACCTTCGACATTGTTCCCGGCCAAAGTGCGAACCTCGTCAGGATCAACAACAAGTCCGTGAAAACGCTTCAGCCGCTTGAGGCGATGACCGACATCGAGGTTGGCGAAACCAAACTCCGCTTCGTGCCGCTCTGCACCGCTGACTGGAGTTGGGGCCAGGACCAGTAGTGGTCCCCGGAGCCCCTGGGAAAACATAAAATGTCCTTGCCTGCCGGCTTCCAGTTGCAGCGATATGTCATCGACGAGATGCGATCAGAAGCTGGTAATTTCTCCAAGGTCTATCTGGCCCATGATGCCAGGGGCAAGAGCTGGGCGATAAAGGAATTCGCGCCCTATCAGCGGTATCAGCGCAATAGCGACTACTCGCTCAGCCCCCGTGTGGGCAAAAGCAAGGAATTCCAGTGGGCACTCAAGCGCTTCCGCGAGGAAGGGCAGTTTCTGGCCGCAACGCACCATCCGCATATTGTCCATGTGGAGGAACACTTCGCCGCCCTGGGCACGCATTATGTGGTGATGGAGCTGCTCGAGGAATCGCTTGAGGATCGGGTCAAGAAGGACGGATCGCAGTCGCAGGGTCAGGTGTTGCGCTGGACAGCCCAGCTTATGGATGCTCTGCGGGCATGCCATGAACGCGGCACCATCCACCTCGACGTGTCGCCGAACAACATAATGTTCCGGAAAGACGGGTCGGCAGTGCTGATCGATTTCGGATTCGGCAGGCTCGGAAACCAGCCCGGTTCGCGCAGCTCGAAATATGTCGCCTGCGAGCACTACTCGGCGCCGGAGAAGCATCAGCATACCAGCCGCGACCTTGATGGGCGCGCCGATGTCTACAGTCTGGCCGCGGTCATGAATTTTGCGCTGACAGGTATCGAACCCACCGATTGTCGCGAACGGATGAGCGATGTCGAGGGCAATGGCCTTCCGTTTCAGGCCGAGAGGGTCCGGCAATCCAGAGCTGACCAAAGCCTGCGCGAAGCCATCGACCGTGCCTTTCGCTACCGCAAGGCCGAGCGCTTCCAGTCCATCAGCGCCTTTGCCTCGGCGATCGGTCCCTCGCTGCCCGTACCCGCAGCTGCGGGCCCTGACCCGAATGTCGTGCGGACAGAACAACCGTCTGTGCAGCGCCAGGGGCTTTCCCCGCAGCAACGCAAGCAGATCGCAGCGCTCCTTGCTTTTGTCATGATCCTCCTTTGCGGAGCGATCCTCCTTGTTGCCGTTTTGTAGTTGGGACCTTCGGATATGAAGAATTACAGTTCTGATAGTCGGCAGGATCGGCGGTCATGCGCCTTCGGCGATTCCATCATCGGCGGGCGAGATGAACAGCAGGATGCCTTCCTGATCCTTGATGCCCAGGACACGCAAACGGGAGATTCCGGGCAACTCCTGATCCTTGCCGACGGCATGGGAGGACATAGCGGCGGCAAGGAAGCCAGTACGCTCGCCGTCGATGCCTTTGCCCGTCGATTTGCTGAGCATTCCGGCTCGCTGCCTGCCCGCCTGCGCGACGCACTAGATGCGGCGAATTCCGCCATCGCCCGGCGGATATCCGAGAACCCCCGCCTGAAGGGGATGGGCTGCACCATCATTGGCGCCTTCGTCACCGACACTCAGGCGACCTGGATCAGCGTCGGTGACAGCCCAATGTACCTGTTTGAGCCCGATGCGTTGAAGCGGGTGAATCAGGATCACTCAATGGCACCGCAGATCGACAGGGAAGTCGAACTGGGCAAGCGCAGCGCGGAAAGCGCCCGTAACGATCCTGCCCGCCACGGCCTCCTCTCGGCGGTGGCGGGCCGTGCCATCAACCTGATCGACGAAGGTGTCACGCACTTCGGGCCCGACTCAAAACTGGTGCTGGCAAGCGACGGCCTCGACACACTTGAACATTCACAAGTCTATGAATCCCTGAGCAAGAAGGCCACGCCGGCCAAGGCTGTCGCGAACCTGCTCACGACACTGGAAGACATTATGGCAAGCGATCAGGACAATACCACAATCATTGTTTTCCAGCCGGATGCCCACGCCAACGACACCGGACATCATGGCGCCCGCAAGTCGCTCTGGCCGATCGTCCTGTTCGGCCTCGCCTGCTTCGCCGTAGCGATTGCGGCGATCACATTCCTGGTTGTGTCCGGCAATAACCAGCCACCGGCGCCTGCCACCGACATGCCGCCAGCGCAGCAGACTTCGTCAGCACCGGATGCGGCAGGGTCACCCGCCGCGACCGACGAGCGCGAGGTCGGGGCGTTGGCGCCCGCCACGCAGCCAGGCTCGAGAGAAGCGACCGGAAGCGATTCGGAACCAGCGACCATTCCGCTGGAAGGCATCCGTCGCTTCAACGAAAACGGTGGGGCCAACAGCACGCCGGTGAACCGGCCCAGGGCACCGGCCAATGCCCGGCCCAGTCCCCGCCCAACCCCGGCCCCGGCTACGACTGAACCGGCAGATACCCCTGAACAGGAGGACGACGCGGGCGGAGCCGACTCGGACGGCGAGCAGGATGCGGAAAGCCCACCGCCTGCTTCCCCCGGCGACACCGATGACGCGGAGGCGGATTCGGGTCAGAGCGCTGCACCAGAGTCTGCCCCGGATGGAGAAGGCGAAGATACCACAACCCGGCCCTGATCGTTGCCTGAACGGGCGCCGTTGGCGTCGCTGGGCAGCAACGTCAGCAAATGTTCGCTCAGGTCCATTGCAGGGGCACCGCCGCAAGCTGAATCCGGCCGTTCTCGAACGTCATTCCGACTGCAATCGCTCCCTCCTCGCTGACCGCGATATCGTTGAGCATGAATTGTTGCGTCACGCTTCCGATAGCGGTTTCCGCGATGATCGCACCGTCATCGTCAAGCTGGCAAATTCGGGAGCGTCCCTCCACGCCTATGAACTCGCCGGCGAACAGCCTTGGCAGGTCTTCGCCACCCGGCAATACCGCCAGCGCCCTGGCAACACCGTAGCTTTCCTTGGAGCCTGGCTCAGGGGGGCGGACGACGCGCCATTTCAGGTTGCCTTCCCCGGCCGACTGGCGTTTGCCTGAATAGCGAGCGACGAATGGTTGCTGACCGGTAAGGCCTGGTTGAGGCCCAGCTTCGCGATAGCCGTGGGCCACCATGCCGGCGACGATGAAATCCTCGCCTATTCGCGCCAATGTATATGGCTGCGATGCGTAAAGTCCCATCTGGTCCAGCCAGAGACCATCCGCGGCCACAAAATATTCGGTTGTTTCGTTCGTGGAGTTGGCAATGGCCATCTGCATAACGATGGTTTCGTTGCGCCCTCCAGCCTTGAATCTCAGTACCGCTGCACCGATCGTGCCTGCCGGGCCATCGATCAGTCGCTGAACGGAGTCACCGCTCTTGGTCCCAAGCTCTATGGGCTGGCCGATCTGGTTCCCGGCAAGGTCGGCGCGGATCAGCACCGCCTTCCCATCCACGCTCACACCCTCCAGGGCGAAATGAATACGATCGTCCTTCAGGAGCAGGTCGGTGATGGAACCGCTGCCATATGTCCTGGACCACATGAGGTTCAGACGGTCGTCGAGGCGGGCGAGATAGGCTTCGCTGCTGGCAAAGCCGTAATCGCGTGAAGTCGTGCCGCCAATTATCAGGCCGCCATCGGGCAACGCGGCTACGGCCTGGGCATATTTGTAGGGTGACCCGGTATAGGATTGTCGGGTGCTGCCATCCCATCCCAGCTGCGCCACGCGGATCTTGGGATCGGCGAGGACTACGCCTCCGCCATCCTCCGGCCGATTGGCTTCGAAGCGTTCGCCGGAATGTCCAACGATGATCGGCTTCCCATTGACAATGGCGGCCCGGGCCATCGGATCGTCCCTTACAAACCCGAAGGTCTGCATCTCACCAGCCACAAGTTTTCGAACGTTACTCGAGATCGTTGGCGCCGCGCTCTTTTCCCCGGCGCTGAAGACATACGCAGCTCCTGCGCCCAGGACTGTTACGCCCCCGGCTATGAGGCCAAGGACCATCCTTCGATTGGGTCCGTCAGGATCGCCGACTGGCGATGTTTGCGGCTCAAGTGCCGCGCGTAGCCGTTCGCGCCACTCGGCAATCGTCTGCGGGCGGTCTTCATATTCCAGTTCCAGGCCCCACTGGATGGCGTCGGCGACCTCTCTCGAAACGCGGCCACCGGTGATTTCATGAAGGTCGGCCAGGCTCGCGGATCCTTTCCGGACTTGCGCGCTGGTAACTTCCTGTTTGCCAAGCATGAAATAGGCGGTGGCCGCGAGCGCATAAATGTCGGTCGCCGGTCCCTGCTTGGCGTCCTTCTGGTACTGCTCAGGGGGCGAGTATCCGTCCGTCACGATCCGTGTCTTGTCGTTCACCGCGACTTCACGAGCCGCGCCGAAATCGATCAGCACTGCCTTGTCGCTTTGGTCGATGACGATGTTCGAGGGCTTGAGGTCGCGGTGGAGCAAGTCGACTTGATGAACGGCCTCGGTTCCGCTCAGGATCTGCTGAAACAATTCCCAGAACTGCGCCTGGCTGAGGGCTCCGGTGCGAAGAATCCGGTCCTCGAGCTCTTCGCCGGGCAGATATTCCATAACGATATAGGCTGTGCCGTTTATTCCGGTCAGGGCATTGTAAACCAGCACGATATTGGGATGTTTCGTCAGGTTTGCGAGTGTCCTTGCCTCCCTTACGAAACGCTCCAGTCCCTTCTGGAAGGTCGCCCGGTGTTTCGGGCTTATCGGGACGATAGCCAGGTCGGCGCGCCTGCGGGCATAGCGCTCGGGCATGTATTCCTTGATCGCCACGGTACGGTCGGTCACCGGATCGTAGGCCTTGTAGGTGATCCCGAAGGAGCCCGTTCCAAGCGTTTCGATAACCAGCAGACCGCCAATTTCGGTGCCCTTGGTAAGCTCGTAATCTCCTTCAATCTCGCTCATCGTTCCTCCGCAAGGTCAACGCTGGTGTTGCCCGTCAAGGTTGATCGCCGATGGCAGGGAAATTTCAACAGCAAATCCGCCTAGGCGCGTTGGTGCCAGGTCCATTTTCCCTCCGTGGCGAATGATGGTGGCATGGACCATCCGCAGGCCCAGGCCGTGATCCACCTGATCCGGCTCGCTGCGTTGCCGGTTGATCCGCTTGAGCAAATCCTCAAGGGTTTCGTCAGAGACACCCTTGCCACTGTCCTCGATCAGGAACTGCACACCTTCACCGACGGTCCTGGCGCTCATGCATACAAGCCCGCCCCGAGGAGTGAAGCGCAGAGCATTGGACAGCAGATTGCCGATCGCCTGAAGCAACAGCCAGTAATTGCCATTAACGAGAGCCGGTTCACAATCGACCGAGAAACTCACCTCGAGCTCCTCGGCCGTGTCTTCGAACATGACCGAGGCTTCCAGGACAACATCCTGGATGTCGATAACATCGAGGACGAGCGCGTTCCCTGCTTCCAGCTCGACCACATCAAGGACATTGGCATAAAGCTGCTGCAGGAGTTCGACCTGCTCGACGAGGTCGAGAACGTCGGACGGCATCTCGTCGGCCTCCTCGGACAGCGTCCTGCCGCGCTCCACCGCAATCGCGATGGGCGTCGCCATCTCATGCGCTATGTTGCCGGAGATGTTGCGTAACCCGTGAACAAGGCTTTCAACGCGAGCCAGGAACAGGTTCAGGACATCTGCAGTGCGCGACAGCTCCGGTCCGATTCTTGCGGGATCAACGCGCTCATCAAGCTTTCCCTTGATCGCTCGCTGGACCGATTCTTCTATGACCTGCGTTGAGGCGATCACGGCACGCTGGTCGGCCGAGGCCAGCCAGCAGACTGCTGTCAGTGCCGACAACTGCAGCAGGCCACTCAGAAGGACCAGTCTTGCGTCGGTACCAGTGCGCCAGAGTAGCCATGTTTGCACGGCGAGCGCCAGCAAGGCGATCACAGCCAGGGCGATCCTAGCCATGGGAAAGGACATACCCTTTGCCACGCACGGTTTGCAGCATTTCCTCGCCGCCTACTCGGCGAAGCTCGACCCGCAACCTTCGCATCGCCTGCTCAAGCGGCATATCCTGCCGCTGCAGGCGCACGAAATCCGGCCAGCCTTCGCGCCAGAGCCGGTCACGGCTCACCACTTCGCCAGCATTTTCCGCCAGTACTTTCAGCAGCAAGTATGTCTTTGACGTGAGCACCAGTTCCTCTCCCGCATAGATCGCCAGGCGGGTGCGCGTCCGGACCTCCAGCTTGCCAAGCTGGATTATCGTGTTGCCGCCATCAAGGTAGCCAAGCCTGCGACCTATGGAGAGCAGGATTGAGCGCAACTCCGCCACGATGAAGGGCTTGGTGACATAGGCGTCGCCACCGCGGTCCAGCCCGACTATTCGCTGCTGGGTGGAGCCGAGGCTGGACAGAACAACAACCGCCGGGTTGATCTCTTCCTGCTTGAGCATATCGAGCAAGGCGATTGCATCGCCCGAACCATCGCCCAGCAGCCTGTCCAATATCAGCAGCGAAAAGTCCTCACATTTCGCTCTCGCCAGCGCATCGGCGAAGGTGCTGCACCAGACATGCTCCCACCCGAGTTCCTCAAGGATTTCCATGACCTTCTCGGCCGAAGAGCGGTCATCTTCAACGATAAGCGTTCGCATTACGCTGTCCCCTCGAGAAAGAGCATCGCAATCCCCAAATCGGGGCGATTCCGGAAGATTGTCCGACGCTAGCAGGGTCGGGGAAACAGGCAAAACATACTGCTGCATAGTCGCGCATATGGCGACACGCATATCGTTACCTGTGCGCCACCTGAGTTGCATAAGGTAGCGGCGGAAACATCGGTAAGCACGCCAGTCAGGTGGTAGCCGACCTCGGCGATACAGGTCTCGACTGCGAGCGCAACATCTCCACCACCTGAGTTCGGATAGGCTGATAATTCACCGCGCGTCACAAGGCGGCGATGCCGTCCAATACCAGCGAACCGCCACCGACGATGCCTGCCGACTGGCCCAGAGTGGAGGCAACCAGCCGGGGAACCGGCAGTTCGTGCCGGTTGAGAAGGCAGAATGCCTCTGTGTCGAGCAATCCGGTGAGAGCCTGCAGATAGGCAACGGGAAGCCTTCCCCCGATCACGATGGCCTCTGGATCGAAGGCGCGCGCAAGCACGCCCAGCGGCTCGATTAGTTGCTGCGCGGCACGGTCAAGCCAACCCGAAACAACCGGGTCTTCGACAGGTATCTCGGCAAGCTGACGAAAGTCCTGTGTCTGGTGCCCGGACTGGCGCAGGCAATTGAGTAGGTCGCTACCCGATGGGCGCGGCTGATCGAGCGGAAAGGCCATACCGAACACGCCGGCATTGCCGTGATGACCGCGGATGAGATTGTGACCGATAGTCATGCCCCCACCAACGCCATGACCAATGAACAGAAACAGCATGGATGCGATGGCGCGGCCTGCACCGACCAAATGCTCTCCCCAGGCGGCACAGGCTGAATCATTTTCGACGACCGCGGGAAGGTCGAGGCGTTCGGAAAATGCCTCCTGAAGGTCGATATCCGCGAACTGGGGAAAATAGTGGGCATTGATGATCTTGCGGTCGACGCGGTAGTCGCCGGGCAGCGAGATGCCTACGCCCCATATGCGCCTGGCCGCAATTCTACGGGACTGCCGGGTCTGCGCGATCCAGCTCTGGATTGTCTTGCCAAGCTCATCAACGCCCGCTCCGCCGAGTGGCAGAACCTCGCGATGCTCCAGCAGGCCATCAAATCGCACCAGACCGATTTCCAGACAGCTATGCGAAAAGCTGACGCCAACCGCATAGCCAGCATCACCGCGAACGCACAGCACACGCTGAGGCTGGCCTCGCCCCCCGTTACGCTCAGGCCTTTCGTCGAGCAGACCGCGTTCAAGCAACCCCCGCACTATGTTGGTCGCCTGCATGCGTGTCACGCAAAGCGCCCCGGCAATCTCACTGCGGGTCGCCTGGCCATTCCTTCTGACCAGACGAAGGGCCTGAGCCTCTTGCGGTGGCAAGGCAGATGTCGGGATCGCTTTCACCGAGCCACATTAGCCTGCCCGCCTGGCGAGACAAGAGAGCATTTAATAAAGTATAGTTTATTTTATTGAAGTGTCACAATCGGTGCCTAGCCAAGCCGGTGACCAAGGCGCGATTCGGCGCCGGATACAGGAGGACCGTTCATGAGGATCGGCAAAACGACCGCTTCCACCATCGCGTTGGCCATCGCCGCTTGTTCTGCGCCGGTTTGGGCACAAAGTGAGACCGGCGCCACCCGGGAAACCGGCGAAAGCGAAATCGAGGGCGGCACCATAGTCGTGACGGGCTACAGATTGCAGGCACAGCAGGCCGTCGATGCCAAACGCGACAACCTGCAGGTTTCTGACAGCGTCACGGCCGATGACGTCGCCTCACTGCCCGATTTCAACCTGGCCGAAGCACTCCAGCGCGTTCCTGGCGTCAATACCGATCAGGACAATGGCGAGGAACGCTTCGTGATCATTCGCGGCATGAACAAGGAATACAATTTCACCACCGTCGATGGCCTTGTGATCCCATCAACAGACGAGGCAACGGGCGGCGTACTGCTGGATACGATCCCTTCCTCGGTGGCGAAACAGGTTGATATCACCAAGTCCTTCACCGCCGATATGGATGGCCAGGCGATCGGCGGGCGCATCGACCTGAAGACCCGCAGCGCCTTCGACAGGTCCGACATGCTGCTCGCCGCCAATGCCTCGATCGGCATCTATGAACACACCGATCAGGGACCGATCGAGGCCGACCCATCGGTCCAGGCCTATGGCGTGTTCTCGCGCGCCTTCGGCACCGACAGCAATTTCGGAGTTGTGCTTGCGGCAAGCTACTGGAAGCGCGAAAGTTATACCGAGGCACCGACCAGCGCCGGCAGCCGCGGCTACTACTGGTTCACCGAGGACGGTGTCGGGACCGAGGAGCCGGCAGCGTTTGCGGTTCCGCGCGATCCCTACCTGTACCTCTATTACAACAATCGCGAGCGGCTCGGTCTGTTCGGCAAGCTCGAATATCGTTCGAGCGACGATAGCTTCTATGCCTACGCGCAAGGCTATCAGTTCGACCGTGACGATTATGAGCGTCGCGACATCGCCCGGATCTCGAACAAGGACTACACCACGATACCCGAGGACATTTCTGCGACGGGCGGGCAGGTTGTCGGACGGGTCGAACCACTGATCGAAGCGGCCTACGACATCTTCAGCGACAGTTCGAAGGGCGTAAACACCGGCTTCACCTATCTGCCAGCGGACGGTCATCGGATCGATGGCAAGTTCGGCTATTCCGAGGCGGCGCTCGACCTCGACGTGCAGAAGGCGCGGTTCTATCGTTCAAGAAACACGGACCTGTCATACACGTATGAACTGCTTGACGATGGGAGCTATTTCTACGCGTTCGACAATCCGGGGATTTTCGCCGACGCCAGTGCCTACAACAATTTCCATTATCTCAGTTTCGAACCCCGTGCGAACGACGAAAGCGTCACGGAAGGCCGGATCGACTACAGCTACAATCTTGAGGACGGGGCCTATGGTTTGGGCTTCAAGACCGGTTTCAAGTTTCGCTTGACCGATCGGCACCGCATGCAAGGCCGCGACGAATATCGCGCGCAATCAGGCGTTTCGATCAACTTCAGCGATTATGTACTCGACCATACCTATATGACGCCGATGTTCTCCGACCCGGCGATCTTCGTGGATCTCGACGGCATACTGGACTATTTCGAGGCTTCGCCAGCCGACTTCAATCTGCGATCGGACACGCTGACCGAATATGACATTCAGGAAGATATCCTCGCGGGATACGCCATGGGTGTTTATAATGGAGAAAATGTAAGGATTACAGCCGGCTTGCGCTACGAGGAAACGGACGTAGCGACCTCATCGCCCAATGCGGATCCCGGTCTTGGGGCGGACTTCTACAACAGCCGCTACGGCACATGGTTGCCCCGCGCGGACATCGCCTACGATATCACGCAAGACCTGCGCCTGCGCGCTGCCTACAGCAAATCGGTCGGTCGTCCGAACTACGACCAGCTCAACCCGGTCGCAATCGTTACCGACAACGGCCCCGAAGTAGTCGTCAGTGGCGGCAACCCGACCTTGCGTCCGCGCAAGGCGGACAACTACGATCTCTCGCTCGAATATTATTTCCCCACCTTCAAGGGGCTGTTCGCCGTCGGCCTGTTCCACAAGGACATTACCGACGAGATCTATCGGAACCAGGTGGCCGGGACGATCGAATATCAAGGTGTCACGCGCGATGCGGTCTTCGTATCGCCCCAGAACGCGGAAAGCGCCAGCCTGACCGGCGTGGAGATTGGCCTGATCCTGGACTCGCTTGGCAGTGTTTCGCCCGCACTCGAAGGCTTCGGACTATCGGCCAACTATGCCTATATCGATAGCTCGGCGTCGATCACCTACACGGCGGGTGGCGAGAACTTCACGCGTGAGATCTACGGGCTGTTCTTCCAGCCGAAACACATGGCCAATGTGCAATTGACGTATCAAACAGGCCCTTTCGATGCGAAAATCGCCTTCAATTACAAAGGTATGCATATGAAGGGCATCGCGGTGGAGGACCTGCCGGGCTTCGACCGCCTGTATGATGACCGCACGAAGATCGACCTGCAGGCGCGCTACTGGCTTACCGACCAGATCCGCCTGTTCGCTCAGGCGAAGAATGTCACCGACAGTGCCGCGCACGAGATCGTCGGTGTCGATCAGCGCCTGCACCATACCTTCAGATATGCCGGGCGCTCCTACTGGTTCGGTATCTCGTTCAAATACTGACCCTACGACCGGTCGATCCCGCCCGCCATTCACCACTCTGGCGGGATCAGCTGGTGCAATCGGAATGCGAGATAGGAGGCGATCTTGATCCGTAAATCGACGTTTCTTGCCGGATGTCTTGTACTGTTTCCGGCATCGCATTCCGACGACAGCAAAGTCTGCCCGCCGGGGCAGGTCATGGTCGAAGCGCCGGTTCGGATCGGCACCTTCAATGTCAAGTTCGGCGAGATGGCAAGTCCCGAAGAGGTCGCCGAATTTCTCGAACCATACAAACTCGACATCATCGGTTTCAGTGAAGTGCCGGCGGGCGATTGGACCAGCCGTGTCGGCACCGCGCTCGGCCTGGATCACGCCTTTGTCGGCGAAATCTCATCCGCCAACCACAAGGACAAGTACAAATCGATCCTCAGCCGCAATCCGCTGAACGATATGGGCGAAACCGAGCTGACCTCGGGAACGGGCTGGAAACCGGCATCCGCCGTCTTCGGGTCGACCGAGATTCAGGGCGTCGAAGTCACGTTCTACGAACTCCATATCGCCGCAAGTACCGGCGATACCGGGCAGGCGCATGAACTCGTCGAATCGGAATTCACTTCGCGCGACGGCGGCAATATTGTCGTGGCAGGGGATTTCAACAATGAGATCGGCGACAGTTCGCTGTCCTCGTTCGATGATGCAGGCTTTATCTCGGTCTGGGCCGGCGCAGGTATCAATCCCCACCGCCTGTCTTCCGTTACAGGATACTCAAGGATCGGGGTGATCGATCACATCTTTGTCCGCTCGCAGGAGTCGGCGAAGGTCACCGCCGCCGCAGTTCTCGACATGCCGAGACCGCTGTCGGATCACAAACCGGTCGTGGCAGAGATTCAATTTCGGGAATGCCAGGCGATCGGCAGGGCCTGAAGCGACGTTCCGACATCGCATCCGTGATCATGCGCCATGTGTCCCCAGGCCTGAATCCTTTTCGCAGAGCGGCGGCAGATTGAGGCTTTCGGCTCAGCGCATTCCGCGCGCACGCAGATAGGCGATCAGTTCGGCCGGATTGTCCGTCTGGATCATGCGCACGCCATCATCGATCAGCAGGCCCCACACCGCGTCGGGATCGGCCAGCGCCTTGGCGTCGGTCAGCCCGGCGGCGTGAAACGGCTTCAGCGTATTGGCCCAGATCCGTTTTCCCTTCTCCTGCATGGCCGGAATGCCTTCGGTGAGATAGGCCAGCTCGACAAAGGTGACCTCGTAAGCCACCGGGCCGTAGCGATCATAACCCGCCACGGCCTGACTGAGCGTGGGCGCGCAGGATCCCTTCCGTGTGTTTTCGGTGCATTGGCGGATGATCGGCATGAAGAAGGTCTTGCCCAGGAAGGCCGCTTCCTGCAGCGCCGGATCGTCCGCATCGGCCGCCATCTTCATAATGATCTGGCGCCCCATGCCGAGTTCGTCGACCATGGCGAAAGCCGCCGCATAGGCATCGCCCTTCACATCGAGATTGACGAGCATGCGCCCCTTGGCCAGCTCAAGCGCCTGCTGCAGCGTCGGCAGGGTCTCATCCGTCAGTGCAGCGCCGGCTCCCCCTTGCCCGGCGCGCAGATGCAGGCCGGCCAGTTCGGCGGCCGTATGATCCGCGATCGGGCCTGTTTCCGCAGTCATCCGGTCCAGCGTGGCGTCATGCATCAGCACCGGCACGCCTTCGGCGCTGAGCGCGACATCGATCTCGATCACATCCACGCCCAGTTCGAGGCAAGCGCGGATCGCCGCGAGCGAATTTTCCGGTGCGCCGCCAGCATGGCAGCCCCGGTGGGCGACCACCATCACGGTCTCGTCCGGCGCCGCCAACTGCGCGCGCAGCCTGTCGATCGTATCCGCCGACGCGACCATCGCCGCTGGGGGCGGCGCGATGGGTTGCGGTGCGGCGCAGCCGGACAGCGCCAACAGCGCGAGCGCCACAATCCGGTTCATCTGCATCATCCAGTCCTTCCAGAAGCGCGCCAGCCGGGTGCGTAGCGACGGCATCGAGCCCTATGGCCCGCGCCGTCGCCACGCATCGCCTTCACAGCTTATAGGAAAAGCCGATGAAATAGGCCGCACCATAATTGGAGGTCCGGCCCGGCTGTTCGAGGAAGCGGCCGGTCACTCGATCCTCCGATTTTCCGGCGATATTATAGGCATTGAAGGTCACTGCCGCGCGGTCGGTCACGCGATATTGCGCCTTGAAATCGAGCGCCCAGTCTTCCCCCAGATAGGCGATGTTGTCGGGGTTCGAATTGAGCGACACCGCCTGAATGTCAGTCCAGTTATAGGCGATCTTCGCCGAAAACGGACCCTTGTCGTAAAACAGCGCCAGATTGACCACATGATTGGCCTGGCCGAGCATGGTTTCCGGCGTGAAGAATGTCCCGTCGGCGATCTCATACTTGAAGTCGGTCCAGATCTTCGTGGCATTGACCGAACCGCCCAGCCCGTCGAGCGGCGCAGGCAGGAAGTCGAAATTCTTGACCAGATTGAACTCCAGCCCGAACAGATTGGTCGGCTGCCCGGCATTCTCCGGCTGGGAGATGGCAGTGAGCACATCCATGCCATCGACCGTGAACAATTGCTCGGTGGTGCGCACAAAGATTTCGCCTTCGATACGCTTGTAGAAGCCCGCGATCGATATGATGCCCGCACCGCCATCGAAATAGTTCTCGAACGACACATCGATATTGTCCGAAACGCGCGGCAGCAGATCGGGATTGCTGCGCGAAACCGTGGGTATGGTGCCGGCGGTCGAGAGCGATTCGCGAGACGGCGCAAATTCGCTGAACTTCGGCCGGCCGATGGTGCGACTATAGGCTGCGCGAATGATCCGGCTCTCATCCATGAAGTAGGAGAAATTCACCGAGGGCAGGAAGTTGATATAGTCTCCGCCATCGGTCACCGGCTCGAACATCCCGTCGACATTGCGAAAGCCCGATGTTTCGAAGTCAGAGGCTTCGATCCGCAGTCCGGCGACCAGATTATGCTTGTCGCCCTGATGGGTGATCGCGGCATAGCCTGCCAGCACATTTTCGCCGACACCGTAATCGGAACGGAAATCATTGGTGATGTTCTCGTTGAAGGAGAACTCGGCGGGATTGGCGTCAATATAGGCGAGCAGTTCCGGCAACACCCGTGCCGTATCGATCGCGATCACGCCCTGGTCATCAAGGATGCCCGGCATGTTCGGAACATTCTCGATCGAAGCGAGGCCGCTGGCACCCAGCGTATAGGCATTGAGTGCCGTATCCTGATAGGCGAAGCGTTCCTCGTCATATTCGCGATCGAGGCTGCGATATTTCAGCCCGATCATATAGCCGAGCCCGTTGCTGGCGAAGATATCCTCTCCGACCAGATCGAGCGACACTTCCACGATTTCCTCATCGAGCCGGCGCTCGGTGAAATTATATTCGTGGAACGGCATCAGATCGAAATCGAACGCCGCCGCCGGGTCGTTCAGCGTCACATTGAACGCATCGCCATCGCGCACATAGGAATAGGCATAATCCGCGCTGTCGCGGCGCCATTCGACGAAAGATTCAGGGTTTTCGAACCGCGATCCCGAATAATTGGCGCGGAATTTGACGGTCGTGCCGTCGCCCAGCGCAAGGTCGCCGCCGCCCTGCACGCCCCATACCGAGCGCTCAAAATCGAACTGCCCGACATATTGACGCGTGCGGAAGCCCGGGCCGACCAGCGTGCCGCTGGTTTCCGTCGCATTGGTCAGCAGATTGCCGCCGATCTCGTCGAACACGTCGGTCTGGCGCGCTTCGTCGTCGGTGGCGATATTGTAATAGGCTTTCACGAAGCCTTCGAAATCCGCACTCGGGCGGAATTCGAACTTGGCCAGCCCGCCGTAACGCTGGCGATTGTTGTGATACCAGTGATAGCGGCGCTGACCGGGAGCGGCGAAAGCGCTATCCGTGTAGGCGCCCACTTCCGCGCCGGTCACCGGATCGAAGAAATCGAAGCGCTCGAACTGCGCCCAGGGCAGGTAGGAGTTGCGCTTGAAGTAATTGCCGGTGACGACAATGCCGAACTGATCTTCCGCGCCGAAGGTGTTGCTAAACAGCAAGTCCGCCGTCCCCGAAAGCCCGTCGCCTTCGAACCCTTCATTGTCCTCATACTGGCCGATTTCGGCCTGCAGTTTCAGATTGAGGCCGGGATTGTCGAACGCGCTGGGCGTGCGCAGATTGATCACGCCGCCAATCGCATGGCCTTCCAGATCGGGCGTGGCGGTCTTGAACACTTCGATGCGGTCCGCCACCGAAGCCGGCAGCACTTCCATGAACACATTACGGCCGTCGCGATCGGGCACGGCGATCGCACTGCCATCAAGCAGAGTCGTGTTGTAATCGGGATTGAGCCCGCGAATGCTGACGAAGCGCGCTTCGCCCTGGTCGGTCTGGATCGAGATACCCGGCACGCGCGCCAGCGATTCCCCGACGTTGAAATCGGGCAGGCGGCCGATTTCGTCCGCCGCCACCGAATCGCTGATCTGCACCGTGTTGCGCTTGGCACCCAGCGCCCGCTGGTTCTGCAGCCGTGTGCCGACAACCACGATCATGTCGCCTTGCGTGGACGCTGCGCTTTCCTGCTCCTGAGCCAACGCCGGCGCGGCATGAAAGCTTGCCATTGCCGTACCGCAGAGCAGCCCGAATGTCGTCACTCGCAAATCGTCAAATCTCATATTTCCCCCCGGCGCTTGTCGCGCAGATGTTTGAAAAGCCAGCCGAAGCGTCGCCTCAGCTCCGCCGCAATTCACACCTGCAAGAAGTGGAATTAACAGCATGATCATCCTTCGATTCGCGTATTTGCACAAACAATGAGTAAAACTTATGACAGGCGCGGCAGATCCCACAATTTCAAGGTGAGATATGGCGTGGCCGATCAATTCATGCTCTATATGAGCGCGTTATGCCCAGGGAGCATGGGTTTGATGCAAGTATCAGAGGCAATTTCCCAGAGTACGCCACTCGCCATGAGTGAGAAAAAGCTACTGGCCTTGCTGTTCCAGCGCGGCTTCCAGACGCAGGCGCAGCTTGCGGAGGCCACCGACCTGACGCAACAATCCGCTTCCCGCCTGCTGGCGGGGCTGGCCGACAAAGGCATGCTGGTGGAAGGCGAGAAGACCGCCTCGGGCAAGCGCGGCTATCCCAGCATCACCATGGGCCTGCGCGCCGAGCATGCTTACTCCTTCGGCATTTCGATCATGGCCGATGCGGTTGGGCTGACACTGGTCGATTTTTCCGGAGCGATTGTGGCCGAGCGGCTCGAAGGGCTCAACTCAATGAGCGTGTCAAGTGTGATCGCCTGGCTCCAGGCGGCGATCGAGGAGATGCGCTCCACCTATGTCCCGCCGGGGGCGGCCGTGGTCGGCGCAGGCGTCGGGATCACCGGCTCGCACATCGCCGAGGGGCCCGGCTTCAACACGCCCTTCTCGCTTGAGGAGTGGGCCGGCCAGGATATCGCCGAAATTCTCTCCGCACCGCTTGGGCTCCCGGTATGGGCGGACAACGATGGCAATGTCGCGGCGCTGGGCGAGAGCATGATCGGCGTCGGGCGGTGGGCGCGCAGCTTTGCCTATGTCTATATCGCCACCGGCGTCGGCGGGGGTCTGGTCCTGAATCGCGAGCTGTGGCGCGGGCGCCATGGCAATGCTGGCGAATTTGCCGGTGGCTTGCCGGCCAATATCTATCCCTTCCCCAATCTCGAATTGCTGCGCCATCTGGTCACGCGCGACGGACCGCAACTGGACAATGTTCACGAACTGGTCGAAGCCTTCGACCCGGACTGGCCAGCGATCGATGAATGGATCATGCGCGTGCGCGATTCCCTGTCCATGATCGTATCCAATGCCAGCGCGATCCTCGATCTCGACGCCATAGTGCTCGGCGGGCGCATTCCCCGGGCGCTGTCCGAGCGAGTCATCGCCCATCTGGAATATTTCGACCAGATGCGCCGTGGCATCCGTCGCCCGGTCGCCAAGCTCGTGCCTGCCGAGGCGACCGGCAATGCGACCGCACTCGGCGCCGCGATCCTGCCGCTACAAAAGATCTATTTCACTTAGGCTCCGGCCTTGCTCGCCGCGCCGGGCATGGAGCATTCGCGGCGAAGCAGTATCAGCCCGCAAGCGCCGACACACAGGGAGCCCAGGCCAGTCAAGGCAACCATGAGCGGCACGAGCATGGCGGCGCCCCCGCCTTCAAGGTCGATTCTGGCAAGAGTCAGGCCCAGAAGAAGGCCGCCAACCGCAAAGGCAAGCTTGGAGGTGCCAGAAAACAGCCCGTAGCTGACCCCGGTCCGGCCTGGCCCAACCCCGGCCACGGTCTCGCTGAAAGCGGCCCATTGGACCATACCCACACCGCCATTGCCAAGCCCGAAAACAAAGGCTGCGAGCGTGGCCCATTGCGGATTGGCGCCTCCGGCCAGTGCGAAAACGGCCAGGGCCAAAACCTGGAGGAGCGCATTGCCTGCCATCACCGCACCATAGGAAAACCGATGGCACATCCGCCCCCAAAAGGGTTGCCCTGCCACGATTCCCGCAGCCATGGCGATCACGACCGCTCCGCCCCACCAGGGCGAACGCAGCACATAGGTGGCGAAATAGGGTTCCAGCTTGGAGAATAGCGGCGTGAACAGCGAGGTCGCCAGCATCACCAGCAGCAACAGCCAGAACGCAGGCGGGAAGGCTTGCTGCATACGCGCGCCGGCGGGCTTGCTCTCCGCTTTGCCAGCGGCTGGTCGTACCGCGTGCCTGAGCAGCCGACTTAAAAGCCAGGCCCCCGTAATCGCGGTCACCGCAATACTGCCCGCCAGCCAGAATAGGAAATCCGGCCCCGTCGCACTGCGTTGTGCTGCGACCAGCGGCCCGACTGCCAGCGCGACGATCAGCGTCGCTGTGCCGCTGAACCATATGCGCGTGGAGGCAAGGTGTCGCCGGTCGGGGGCGTCCCTTGTCGCCAACGCCATCAAGGCATTCTGCGGAAGGTCGTAAAGCGCGAAACTAAGGCGAAAGGCAAGCCCGGCCAGGATCGAGTAGGCAAAGCGCCACTCGAACGGCAGCCACGCACCGGCGAAGACCAGCACCAAGGAAGCAGAACACAGGATCGAGCCGACGAATTGCA
Source organism: uncultured Sphingomonadaceae bacterium (assembly GCA_964406535.1). Classification (GTDB taxonomy): domain Bacteria; phylum Pseudomonadota; class Alphaproteobacteria; order Sphingomonadales; family Sphingomonadaceae; genus Alteraurantiacibacter. The sequence continues at coordinate 2,527 of CAYOSE010000015.1, read as the reverse complement.
ACCGGCTCGCCGATCCTGGATCAGCCAGTGCATGCCGGAACACCGTGCCCGTCGCCACGTCGATCAGTGCACTGGCCACGAAGCCGGCAGCCAGCACCGCGCCCATCTGCAACGGCGCAAGATGCACGAACTCAGTCAGAAAATAGGCGAACAGCAACTCGCTGGAATACCAGAACAGGCTCTTGCCCAGATGGGCAAAGCCATAGGCGAGGTTGCCGCCCCAATTGCCCTGTCTGCCGAGAATGAGACCCTCTTGCTTGTGATCAGCGAAGCGGCAATGGGACAGGCAAGATGTGACACCATCATTAATCCGCTTGGTTCGAAAAGGCTTGCCTCGCTCGCTCGCGCAGGGTGGCTGCATTCTATCGGTGCGAGACCTCGCACGCCGCCAAGCCCATTACCTTTGGCATCACCACTGCCAGAAGCCGCGGAATTGAGATAGCTAACCGACCTCTGCTGGTCCCGACTTTAGCCTCTCCTCGATCCAGATAAGATCATCCTCCAACTGCTTCAGGCAGTCGTTGGACGCAAGGTTCGACCGCCTCGTCGCACTTACAATTCACTTACACCGCACGCCTCTGGGCACCATGTAAGCAGACCAACCCACCCCCAATCGTGCGTAAGTATATACCATGCTTTGGAAAGTGTATGGAGCGGGCGAGGCGATTCGAACGCCCGACCCCAACCTTGGCAAGGTTGTGCTCTACCCCTGAGCTACGCCCGCTCACGACGTTGACCGGAAGCATGGCTACCGGTCGGGGAGGCGCGCGGTTAGCACCGGGTAGCAGGGCACGCAAGCGAAGAATTGCGGGAAATTTGGATGAGATGTCGCCAGCCCCTTGCGCTGCCCGTTTCACCCTTCACAATTCGGCCCTAAGCGCCATCTAGGATAATCACACGCCGCATAACCCGCCGCGCAGCAGGAGCAGACATTTGGCAAGCATGGGTCTCAATCTCGACGAACAGAAGGCCGTCGACCGCTTCCGCAAGCAGGTCGTCGAACCCTCGCAGACCAAGCTCGTCATCCTCGATTTCTGGGCCGAGTGGTGCGGACCATGCAAGGCACTGGCCCCCGTGCTGGAAAAAGTCGTCGCCGAATATGCCGACAAGGGCGTGATACTGGCCAAGATCAATGTCGACGAGGAAGGCTTCATCGCCAGCCAGTTCAAGGTCCAGTCGATCCCCACCGTCTATGCCATGTTCCAGGGCCAGCCGGTCGCCGACCTGACCCCGGCGCGCAGCGAATCGCAGCTGAAGGGCGCGCTCGACCAGATCCTCGCGCAGCTGCCGATCCAGGGTGGCGATGCCGCCGGGGCCGAGCCGGCGCCCGATATCGAAGAGCTGCTGGTGATGGGCGAGGAAGTGCTGGCCGCCGGCGACGGCGAGCGTGCCGCCGCCATCTTCATGCAGATCGGCCAGATGGCGCCCGACAACCCCGCCGCGCAATCGGGCCTGATCCGCGCGCTGATCGCCGCGGGCGAGATCGAGACCGCGCAGGCCGCCTATGACGCCCTGACCGACGAGGTGAAGGCCGATCCGGTCGTCGCGCAGGCCGCCACCCAGCTGGAACTGGCAGGGACCAAGGTCGACGATTCCGAACTCGCCACCTTGCGCGCCGCCGCCGCCGAGCGTCCCGCCGATGTGGAGGCGCAGATCGCCTTTGCCGAGGCCGCCTTCGCCGCTGGTCAGCGCGACACCGCCGCTGATACGCTGCTCGATGCGATCGGTCGCGACCCCACCGCCAACGAAGGCGCGGCCAAGGACAAGCTGCTGAAGATCTTCGAAGGCGTCGGGCTGGAAGACCCGTGGGTCGCCACCCAGCGCCGCCGCCTGTCGCTGCTGCTGTTCGGATGAGCGCCACCCGGCTCTCGATCTTCCCGTTGCCCGGCGCGGTGCTCTATCCGGGCCTGCAATTGCCGCTGCACATCTTCGAGCCGCGCTATCGCGCAATGGTCGGCGATGCGCTGGCGCGCGACCGGCGGATCGCCATGATCCAGCCGCAGGAAAACCGCGAGGGCGCCCCGCTTTACGAGATCGGCTGCGTCGGCAAGATCGCCGACGTCGAAACCAGCGAGGACGGGCGCTACAACATCGTGCTGGAGGGCGAAGCGCGCTTCCGCGTGCTGCGCGAGCTCGACGTCACCACCCCCTTCCGGCAGGTCGAGGCCGAGCTGATCGCCGAGCCGGAGGAGGAATATCTCTCGCTTGGCGAACGTGCGGCCTTCGAGAGCGAGGCGCGCAAATTCGCCGACGCGCAGGGCTATTCGGTGGACTGGGACTCGGTTTCTTCGCTCGACGATGTCTCGCTGATCAACGGGGTTTCGCAGATCGCGCCGTTCGATACCGCCGCCAAGCAGGCGCTGCTGGAAGCGCCCGATTTGCGGAGCCGCTGCGAATTGCTGGTCCAGCTGATGGAATTCTTCGGCAAGGGTGATCCGGGGGAGGGAAGAGTGACGTTGCAGTAATTTTGTGCACGCCCATCCGGGCGCGCATCCTCGGTGCTGTTCCCTCCGTCCTGCGGACTGCG
>CAYOSE010000014.1:23615-42586 GCA_964406535.1 uncultured Sphingomonadaceae bacterium | reverse complement strand
CTAATGGATTTTTACCCGCGCAGGCGCGGCCCGAAGGGCCGCAAGCGCAAGCGCGCGCCCGCAGCCGCCCCGCAGCGAAGCGGAGGGGAAGCGGCGAGGACAGCCAAGGCCGCAGATGCGGCCGCCGGCGCTTGAGGCCAAACGAACAATGCATTTTCTCGACCAGGCCAAGATCTATCTCAAATCGGGCGCGGGCGGACCGGGTGCGGTCAGTTTCCGGCGTGAGAAGTTCATCGAATATGGCGGCCCTGACGGCGGCGACGGGGGCAAGGGCGGCGATGTGATCCTGCGCGCGGTGCCGGGCCTCAATACGCTGATCGACTTTCGCTACACCCAGCATTTCAAGGCCAAGCGCGGCGGCCATGGCATGGGCAAGAACCGCACTGGCAAGGGGGCGGACGATCTGGTGATCGACGTCCCTATCGGCACGCAGGTGTTCGACGAGGAGCGCGAAGAGCTGCTCGCCGACCTGACCAGAGCGGGCGAGGAGATCGTCCTGCTCGAAGGGGGCATGGGCGGGCGTGGCAATGCCAGCTACAAAAGCTCGACCAACCGCGCGCCACGCCAGCACCAGCCGGGCATCCCCTCGCAGGAGATGTGGGTGTGGCTGCGGCTGAAACTGCTCGCCGATGTCGGCCTTGTCGGCCTGCCCAATGCGGGCAAATCGACCTTCCTCAACCAGGTCACCAATGCCCGCGCCAAGGTTGGCGATTATGCCTTCACCACGCTGGTGCCGAAGCTGGGTGTCGTGCGCCACAAGGGCCGCGAATTCGTGCTCGCCGACATTCCCGGCCTGATCGAGGGCGCGGCGGACGGGGCCGGGATCGGCGACCGCTTTCTGGGCCATATCGAGCGCTGCCGGGTGCTGATCCACCTGGTCGATATTTCGGGCGAGGACCCGGCGGCGGCGATGACCACGGTCGAAGCCGAACTGGCCGCCTATGACGAGGAGCTGGCCGACAAGCCGCGCATCGTGGCGCTCAACAAGGTCGACCTCGCCGATGCCGAACTGGCCGAGGGTTTCGCTGCGGAACTGCGCGCCGCCGGGGCGGACAAGGTGCTCGCCATCTCGGGGGCGACCGGCGCCGGGGTCGAGGAATTGCTCGATGCGGCGCTGTCCTACCTACCCGAACGCACCGCGACCGAGGGGCACCCAAGCGCGGCAGAAGATGACACAGATAAGGGTGACGAGGGCGGTGAAGAACGCGCCTGGTCCCCGCTGGATTGAGCGCCAAGACTTGCTCGCCAGCGCGCATCCGCTAATCCCGCGCGCATGAGCGTTACGACCCTCTCCAACCTGTTCGACCCGTCCCTGACCCCGCGGCTGGTGGTCAAGGTGGGCTCGGCGCTGCTCGTTGGGCGCGACGGGCAGCCCCGGCGGGACTGGCTGGCGCAGCTCGCTGCCGAGATCGCCGGGGCGAGGGCGCGCGGTCAGCAGGTCATCGTGGTCAGCTCGGGCGCAATTGCGCTGGGCGCGGCGCGGCTGGGGCTGGCCAAGGGCGGGCGCGGCAGTCTGGCCGAGGCGCAGGCCGCCGCCGCCGTCGGCCAGATCGCGCTGGGTGGCCTCTGGGCCGAGCTGCTCGGCGCGCATGGCGTCACCGCTGCACAATTGCTCGTGACGCTGGAGGATCTCGACGACCGGCGGCGCTATCTCAACGCCTCGGCCACGATCGGCCAGCTGCTGGCGGCGGGCGCGGTGCCGGTGGTGAACGAAAACGATTCGGTGGCGACACAGGAAATCCGCTTCGGCGACAATGACCGGCTGGCCGCCCGCGTGGCGCAGGCGGCCAAGGCCGATGCGGTGGTGTTGCTGTCGGACATTGACGGCCTGTACGACCGCGACCCTGCCGATCCGGCGGCGCAGATGGTCGCGCGGGTCGAGGGGGTGACGCCCGAAATCCATGCCATGGCGACCGGGGCCTCGGGTTCGGGGCTCGGCTCGGGCGGGATGAAGTCGAAGCTGCAGGCGGCCGAAATTGCCGAGCGCGCGGGGATCACGCTCGCCATTATCAACGGTACGCATGATGCACCGCTGGCCCGCGCAAGAGACGCCAATCTCGGCACGCTGTTCATGCCCCGGCGGCGCGATGCGGGCCGCAAGGCGTGGCTTGGCGGGCGCCAGCGGATGAAGGGCGCGCTGGTGGTCGATACGGGCTGCGCCAAGGCGCTGACGCAGGGTGGCAGCCTGCTCGCCAGCGGGATCATCACGGTCGAGGGCACGTTCTCGCGCGGCGATCCGATCTCGGTGCGCGATGCTGACGGCCGGGCCATCGCCAAGGGGCTGGTCGAATATGACGCGCCCGAGGTGCTGAGCATCGCCGGCACACGGCGCGAGGAGCAGGAAGACCGGCTCGGCTATGCGCCCCGCTCGGCGGTGATTCACCGCGACCAGCTGGTGTTGCTGTGATTGTTGCCGTCACCGGCGCGACCGGCTTTGTCGGGCAAGCGGTGATGGAGGAAGCGGCGCAGCAGGGCCTCACCCTGCGCGCGCTGACCCGCCGCGACCAGCCCGAGCGCGCAGGCGTCACCTGGGTGCGTGGCGATCTGGCGGACGAGGCGGCATTGGCCCGGCTGGTCGAGGGCGCGGACGCGGTGCTCCACATCGCCGGGGTGGTGAATGCGCCGACCCCGGAGCTGTTCCATGCGGGCAATGTCGCGGGGACAGAGCGGGTCGTGGCGGCGGCGAGAGCGGCGAATATCGGGCGGTTCGTCCATGTCTCCTCGATGGCGGCGCGCGAACCGGCCCTGAGCGAATATTGCCGGACCAAACGTCTCGGCGAAGAGGTTGTCCAGACCAGCGGGCTCGACTGGGCGGCGGTACGGCCCCCGGCGGTCTATGGCCCGCGCGACACCGAGATGTTCGAACTGTTCAAGGCGGTGAAGCTGGGCCTGATCCCGGTGCCCAGGGGAGGGCGGACCTCGCTGATCCATGTCGGTGATCTCGCGCGGCTGTTGCTGGCGCTGGTGACCAAGGGGGCACCGTCAGGTGTGATCTACGAGGCCGATGACGGGCGAGCCATAGAGGGGCAGGGGCAGGGCTGGGCGCATGTCGAACTGGCGCGTGCGATCGGTGCGGCGGTGGGTGGCAAGACCCGCGTGATCGAGATTTCCCCGCGCCTCGTCCATTTCGGCGCGCGGATCGACCGGCTGCTGCGTGGGCGCAAGGCCAAGCTGACGCCCGACCGGGCGAGCTATATGTGCCATCCGGACTGGGTGTGTGACCCCAACGCGCTACCGCCCGCCGAACTCTGGGCGCCGCAAGTGCCGACGGCGGAGGGGCTGGCCGAGACAGCGCAATGGTATCGCGCTGAAGGCTGGCTCTGACTTACGAGCATACTTCATTCAGATGATGATGAGGCGAGAATGGTGAGTTTTCGCGACCCGGAGCGCAGCGACCTTTCGGGGTCGTGAGCACCGGAAGCGCGCAAAGTTGCCATTCGCAGCCCATCAGAGCTGAATGTGAAGGTGAAGACCCAAGAAAAAAGGCCCGGTGTTGCCACCGGGCCTATGAAGTTTGGGAGAGGATGCCTGAAAGGCCCGTTCCTTATGCGGAGTTGCGGCGATTCTGAAAAACGCCAAAAACGCACGATGTGTTGCGTTACATGCAACATGAATATTGGAGCAAAGTCTTATTGATTCACAAGCGGTTAAAAAACCGCCGTCACCGGACAACGCGCTGGAAAGTCAGAAAACGGGCTCGTATCCCGGAGGCAGCTCGTCACCGTCCGACGTGCCCGAATCGCCCGGCGTGTGGATGCCGCACTCGGTCTTGTCCCAGCCGCGCCAGCGCCCGGCCCGCGGGTCCTCACCCGGCTTGACCGTGGTGGTGCAAGGCTCGCACCCGACCGAGAGATAGCCCTGTGCCTCCAGCGGGTGGCGGGGCAGGTCGTGCTCGGCGAAATAGGCCTCCAGATCGTCCTTGGTCCAGTCGCCCAGCGGATTGATCTTGAGCCTGCCGTCCTCGACCTCGAAGCGCGGCAGGTTCTCGCGGGTGACCGACTGGAAGGCCTTGCGGCCCGAAATCCACGCATCGAGGCCCTGCTTGGCGCGCGCCAGCGGCTCGACCTTGCGGATTTCACAGCACCCATCGGGGTCCCACGACCAGCGCAGGCCGTTTTCGTCCTTGGCTGCCAGCACGTCCGGGTTTGGCGTGACGGCATAGGAATCGGTGATCCCGAGATGCGCGACCAGGCTTTCGCGATAGTCGAGCGTTTCCTTGAACATCTTGAGCGTGTCGACGAACACCACCGGGATATTCTTGTCGGCCTGCGAGACGAGATGCAGCAGCACCGCGCTCTCGGTGCCGAAGCTGGAGACGACCGCGACGCGACCCAGCGCACCTTCGGCGAACAGCTCGCGCAGCATCGTTGCCGCGTCGACCCCGGCGAAGCGGGCGTTGAGCGCGTCGGCATCGGCCTGTACGAAGGCGGGGGCGGTGTCGATCACATCGCGCTGACGGGCGGGTTCGGCACTAGCCATTGCGACCCGCTCCATGGCGCAGGCTCCAGATCGGCACGCGCGCGTCCACGGTCGGCTGGTACACCTCGGGGAAGCGCTCGAACGCCGCCCGGACATCCGCCTCGTTGAGGGGCTGGTCGGGGGCAAAGCTGTCGAAGCCGCAGCGGCGCATATAGGCGACCTGGTCGACCAGCACGTCGCCCACGGCCCGCAATTCGCCGACATAGCCCGCCTCGCGCAGGATGCGGGCGGCGGAATAGCCGCGCCCGTCGCCGAAGACCGGGAAATTCACCTCGACCAGCTGGATATGGTCCAGATGCGGCAGCAGCGCGCGGGCGTCGTCGCCCGGTTCGATCCGCACGGCGGCAGCATTGGACTGCTCGACAAAGGAATCGACGGTCACGGCGGGGTGATCGACGGGCTCGTCATCGCGGAAGCGCAGCTGCACGTCGTCACGGCCGGTACCGAGAGTGGAATCAACCATAGATCGCCTCCTTGAACGTCTCCATGCCGACGCGGCGATAGGTATCGAGGAAACGTTCCCCGTCCTCGCGCTGAGCCAGATAGAGGTCGGTCGCCTTCTCGACCGCATCGACAATGCCGGCCTCGTCGAAACCGGGGCCGGTGATCTTGCCGAGGCTGGTGTCCTCGGCCTCGCTGCCGCCGAGCAGCAGCTGGTAGTTCTCGGTCCCCTTACGGTCGACGCCGAGGATGCCGATATGGCCCGCATGGTGGTGGCCGCAGGCATTGATGCAGCCCGAAATCTTCAGCTTCAGCTCACCCAGAACGGCGGTCTTGCCGGTGCTGGCGAAGCGCTCGGAGATCTTCTGCGCCACGGGAATCGAGCGCGCATTGGCGAGGCTGCAATAATCGAGGCCGGGGCAGGCGATGATGTCTTCGACCGTGTCGAGATTGGGGCTGGCGAGGCCAGCGGCCTCCAGCCTGGTCCACAGCTCGTGCAGGCGGCCGATCTCGACATGCGGCAGGACGATATTCTGCGTGTGCATGACGCGGCATTCGTCGAACGAATATTCCGTCGCGAGGTCAGCCATGAGGTGCATCTGCGCTGCGCTGGCATCGCCCGGAATGCCGCCGACCGGCTTCAGGCTGATGACCGCAGAGACATAGCCCGGCGCCTTGTGCGGATGGGTGTTGCGGTCGGCCCACAGCGCGAAGTCCGCGTCGGAACGGTCGATCTCGGTCGGCAGGCCGGTCTGGTAGGCGGGATCGGCGAAGAAGGTGCGGATACGCTCCAGCTCGGCGAAGGGCGGTTCGACGCCCTGGCCCAGCAGGTGGGCGAATTCCTCCTCCACCTGGCGCGCATATTCGTCCTTGCCCAGCTCGTGGACGAGGATCTTGATGCGCGCCTTGTACTTGTTGTCGCGGCGGCCATAGCGGTTGTAGACGCGCAGGCAGGCCTCGGCATAGGTCACCAGCTGGTCGAGCGGGACGAAGTCGCGGATCAGCGGGGCGACCATCGGGGTGCGGCCCATGCCGCCGCCGACATAGAAGGCCGCGCCGATCTCGCCGCTCTCGTTCTTGACGATATTGATACCGATATCGTGCAGCCGCATCGCCGCCCGGTCACGCTCGCTGGCGATCACGGCGATCTTGAATTTGCGCGGCAAGTAGCTGAATTCAGGGTGGAAGCTCGACCACTGGCGGAGGATTTCGGCATAGGGGCGCGGGTCGACCACCTCGTCCGCAGCGGCCCCGGCGAAATGGTCGGAGCTGATGTTGCGGATGCAATTGCCGCTGGTCTGGATGGCATGCATCTCGACCTTGGCGAGGTCGGCGAGCAGGTCGGCGGCCTCGTCCAGCTTGATCCAGTTGTACTGGATGTTCTGGCGGGTGGTGAAGTGGCCATAGCCGCGATCGTACTTGTCGGCGATGTCGGCCAGCGCATGCATCTGCCGACCGCTCAGCGTGCCATAGGGCACCGCGACGCGCAGCATATAGGCATGCAACTGCAGATAGAGGCCGTTCATCAGCCGCAGCGGGCGGAACTGTTCCTCGGTGATGCGGCCTTCGAAGCGGCGCTGGGCCTGGTCGCGGAACTCGGCGACGCGCGCATCCACCATGGCCTTGTCATATTGGTCGTAAAGATACATGTCAGATCACCCAGTCCCAGCCCTTGGCTTCGGCTGATTTTGCAACGGCAAGATCGGTGCGAACGGTCGGCCCGAGGGCGCGGACGCGGTCCTTGATATGCGCCGGACGCACGCCGCCATCGCCGTCGCGCTCCGCATCAATGGCATAGGGCACGTTGACGCTGCGCGCGGCTTCCTCGCGCGCCATGATCGCGGCGGCATCCTCGCCCACGTCGACGGCATCGTTGATCGAGGGGGACCAGCCAGTGCCGTCCCACCAGACCACGAGGCCGGATTTGAGGTCGTTTCCGGTAAGGATCTTCAAGCTTCGAACTCCTGCGCCAGAGTGGCGATTGTCGTGTCGGATGCGGCAGTCACGCTGCCGATGACGATGAGGGCGGGGCTGCGGACCTGCCGGTCGGCAACGATATCGGGCAGGGCGGCGAGCGGCCCGCGCAGCACGCGCATTTCGGGGCGCGCCGCGTTCTCAATGACGGCGACGGGGACGTCGGGCGTCAGGCCGTCGGCCATCAGCTTCTCGGCGATCTGCGGGGCGGTCTTCACGCCCATATAGATGACCAGCGTGCGGCCCGGCCCGGCGAGGCCAGCCCAGTCCTGCTCGGCGAGGCCCTTGCACTGGCCCGCCACGAAGCTGACGATGCTGGCATGGTTGCGGTGGGTCAGCGGGATCTGCGCCGCCGCCGCCGCGCCGTTCGCCGCTGAGATGCCGGGGACCACTTCGACGCGCACGCCAGCAGCGCGGGCAACCTCGGCCTCCTCGCCGCCGCGCCCGAAGATAAACGGATCGCCGCCCTTCAGCCGGACGACGTCATGACCGGCGAGCGCCTCTCGCACCAGCAATGCGCTGATGTCTTCCTGCGGCAGTGTGTGGTGCGAACGGCGCTTGGCGACGCTGACCAGCCGCGCATCGGGACGTGCCATGGCGAGGATCGCGGGATCGACCAGCCCGTCATGCACGATCAGCCTGGCGGCCTCGATCAGCCGCGCGGCGCGCAGCGTCAGCAGGTCCGGATCGCCCGGGCCCGCGCCGACGAGGTAGATGGTGCCAGCTTGTGCCATGCTGGGCAGATGGCCGCTCAGGCGATGTTGCGCCAGCGAGAATGGTTTGGGGCAGGCTTAGACCAGCTTTAGTGGCGTCTGGCCGGACTTATTTCTTCGCCTCGACCCGCTGTGAGATGGCTGCCACAAGTTGCTGAAATTGCTTGTTATCACGCAGGTTCAGGTCGCGCTGCGGGAAGGGAATCTCGATCTCGTGTTCCTGGAACAGGTCCCACAACCGGTTGAGCACGTCGCTGCGGACATTGCCCACGCCCATCTCCGGATCGGTAATCCAGCAATGGATCGTGAAATTGACCGAGCTGTCGCCATATTCGTTCATCCACACGGTCGGGGGCGGCGTGTCGAGCACACGCTTGGAGCCTTTTGCCGCCTGCAGCATCAGCTCCTGCGCCAGCTTCATGTCGCTGCTGTAGGACACGCCGACATGCACCTGCATGCGGACATTACGCGATGAATAGGACCAGTTTTCGACCTGGTTGATCATCAGGTTCTCGTTGGGGATCAGATATTCGCGCTCGTCCCTTGTGGTCACCGAGACGGCGCGGATACCGATCTTGCGGATCTGGCCGAAGGTCTCGTTACCCGCCTGGTCAGCGATGGCGATGACATCGCCCGGCTTGATCGAGCGGTCCATCAACAGGATGATCCCGGCGATCAGGTTACCGAAGGTCTTCTGCAGGCCGAAACCGATGGCGAGGCCGAACGCGCCGGAGAACACGGCCAGCGCCGTCAGGTCGATGCCGAGCAGGTCGATGCCGATGAAGAACGCCAGCGCCCAGACCGCGATGGTCAGGACCTTCTCGCCGAGCAGCCGCTGCGCGAGGTCGAGCCGGGTGAAGCGTTTGAGCGCCCCGTGGGCGAGCTTGCTGCCGACGCGGGCGAAGACGATCACCCCGACCACGACCATCACCACGACCAGCGCGGTCCAGACCGAGAAGCGGGTGTCGTCGATAGTGAAGCCGAGCGAGTCGAGCCGTTCGATGATACTGGCTATCGTGCCGCTCTGTTCGGCGACGACGTCCTTCAGCGCCTCGGCCCCGGCGACAGCCTCGGCGCCGGCGTCGGTCGGTGTCGGCGTGGGGACAGGCGCAGCGCTAGCGACGGCGTCGGGGGCGACATCGGGCACCGCACCGCTGGCCATTGCGTCAGGGGCGGTCTCCGGGGGCGTTTCGGTGCTGGCTGTCGTCATGTCGCGTCCATTGCGGCTAGGGCCTGTGCCAGATCGTGCCGCAAATCGGCCTCGTCTTCCAGCCCGATGGACAGCCGCAAGCCCAGACTGTTGCCGTCACCCCAGCTGGCGGGCGGCCATGGCGTTGCACTGCGCGTGCCTTCGGCATGGATCGGCAGAGCAAGGCTTTCGAACCCGCCCCAGCTGAAGCCGAGGCCGAAATGATGGAGCGCATCGATCAGCCTCGCCCGGTGCCGTGCCGTGCGGCCCTCCAGCACGAAGCTGAACAGGCCGCAGCCACCGGTAAAGTCGCGCGCCCAGAATTCATGGCCGACCGAGCCGGGCAGCATGGGCGAGAGCACCCGTGCGACCTGCGGCTGTTTGGCCAGCCATGCGGCCAGCGCCAGTGCCGTCGCGGCAGACCTCTCCAGCCGCAGCGGCATGGTCCTGAGGCCCCGCAGCACCAGCGCGGCATCGTCGGGCGAGACCACGTGGCCGAGCATCTGCGCGGTCAGGCGCAGCTTGGGGTAATATTTGCCGGTCGTGCTGACCGCCCCCATCATGACGTCGGAATGGCCGCCCGCATGCTTGGTCAGGCTGGTGATCGCGAGGTCGCAACCATGCCTCAGGGGCGTAAAGCCCAGCGCCGTGGCCCAGGTGTTGTCGCAGAGCGTCGCCGCGCCCTTGCCACGCGCGATGGCCGCCAGCGCGGGGATGTCGCTGACCTCCATGGTCAGGCTGCCGGGGCTTTCGAGCATCACCGCCCTGGTGCGCTCGCAGAACTGTTCGGCGAAGCCATCCACATCGAGCGGGTCGAAATAGCGGGTCTCGATCCCGCGCGGACCAAGCAGGCAATTGGCGAGTACGCGGGTCGGTTCGTAGACATTGTCGGTGACGAGCAGCACGTCGCCCGCATCGAGTACGCTCAGCAGCGCCCCCGCGATGGCGGCGACCCCGCTGGGGTAGAGCATGGTGCCGGTCGCACCGGGTTCCAGCTCGGTCAGCGCGTCGGCCAGCGCCCATTGCGTCGGGCTGCCGCGCCTGCCGTAGAAGAAATGTCCGTCCTTGTTCGGACGTCCGCTGGCGAGGTCGGCAGTGTCGTCATAAAGATGGGTGCTGGCGCGCCAGATCGGCGGGCTGACCACGCCGCCCGGCTGGCCCGGAACGCTGGTCCACTGCTTGCGGCGACCGACCTCGACCGCGCGGGTGGCGGGGGCCAGGTCCGGCTTGTCTGCATCCTTGTCCGCCATTCAGCGCCCCGTCGCCTTGGGGGTGGCGGGATCGGCGCCCCATTCGCTCCAGCTGCCATCATACAGCGCATTGTCGCTCTGGCCGATCAGGTCGAGCCCGAACAGCAGCACGGACGCCGTGACGCCGCTGCCGCAGGAGGTGGTGATGGGCCGCGCCAGGTCGACGCCCGCCGCCTCGAACGCGGATTTGATCGCATCCGGGGACTTGAAGGTGCCGTCTTCGTTCAGCAGCTCGCCGAAGGGCAGGTTTTTCGTGCCGGGGATGTGGCCCGCCGCGACACCGGGGCGGAAATCCTGCGCCTCACCGGCAAAGCGCGCCGCATCGCGCGCATCGACAACCTGCTCGGCGCGGCTGTCCAGATTGGCGAGCATGTCGGCCTTCGTCCGCACCGCGCCTGCCCCCGTCGTGGCGGTGAAGCTTGTGGGGGTGATTGCGGGTGTTTCGCTATCGAGCGGGCGGCCTTCGGCGCGCCACTTGGCCAATCCGCCGTCGAGCACGATGATCCGCTGCATGCCGTAAAGGCGGGCGATCAACCAGGCGCGGGCGGCCGAGCGCAGCTTGCTGTCGTCATAGAAGACCACGGGCGTGGCTTCGCTGACGCCCAGTGCCCCCATCGCCTGCGCGAACAGGTCGCGATGCGCGTCCGAGCCGAGCGGCGCTTCGGGCGTCGGGCTGATTCCCTTCAGGTCCATGAAACGCGCGCCGGGAATATGCGCGGCGGCATATTCGGCGCGGGCATCGCGCTGGGCGTCGGGCAGGTGGGCAGAGGCGTCGAGCACGACGAGGTTGGCATCGGACGGGTCGGCACCGGACAGGTGGTCGGCGAGCCAGTCGGTGGTGATGAGCGTGGTCATATCCGCACCGGCGTAGCTGCCGGGGCGGGGGCTTGCAATGCGCGCCGGGGCAATGCGCGCTGGGGCTATGCGCGTCGGGTTCAGGCTTCCGCGATCTGCCGGGCCAGCAGCAATTCGTGGGTGGAGCGGCCCTGGGCGAGGTCGATCGGCGCGATCGCGGCAATACGCGCGCCGGGCTGGTGGCGGGCCTTGCCGATGACCCAGGCGCTGGTCTGCGGCACGAGGTTGGCAGCGAGCACGCGCAGCCGCACGACCGCGACGGTTGGCGTTTCCGGGGCGTCATCGCCGGTCCCGAGCGGAAGGCTCAGCGTACCCGTTTGCTGGTGGGTGTCGCCGGGGTCGAGCCGGGCGACGTGGAGTGGCGCGGGATCGCTGACCGGGTCGGACAGCTTATCCGCCAGCCGCTCCACATCCTGCTCGCCGCCGACCGTCGCCAGCGCGATATGGGCGCGCAGCGAAACGAGCGGCTGGTCGGCGCAATTGTCGAGCGCGAGGCGATAATCGACCTGCACCCGCCCGGCCTCGACGCGCAGCTGCACCGGCACAAGCGCGATGGCCAGCAGGTTGTCGGTCACGGCGTCGTCCTCCCTGGCTGGGTCAGCTTCTGGTGCGTCCGGGTACTCTTCGGGCGCGACAAGGTCGGTTCGGTTCCGTCGACGGACCAGCCAGATGACCGCCACCAGCACGGCGATTCCGGCCATGAGGCCCGGCACGAGTAGAATTGCATTCAAGTTATCTGGCATGTTTTTTCTTTAACTATCTGTTTTTCGACCCGAAAAGACCCACCTTGCCAGCGTGGGGCAAAATCGCCATCACCTGCGCCGATGAGTGATCCCACGAACACAGACGGCAATGGCGAACGTTTGCACCTCGGCCAGCAGAGCGGGCTTCCCGCTTCTCCCGGTGCAGCCTCGCTCGACTATGTTGCCAATCCGCGCAAGGGTGAAACCTACCTCGTACGCTTCACTGCTCCCGAATTTACCTCGCTCTGTCCGGTGACTGGCCAGCCCGATTTCGCGCATCTGGTGATCGACTACGCCCCTGCCGAGAGCATCGTCGAATCGAAGAGCCTGAAGCTGTTTCTCGGCAGCTTTCGCAACCATGCCGGGTTCCACGAAGATGTGACCGTGGGCATCGGGCGGCGGCTGACGGACGAGATGCGGCCCAAGTGGCTGCGGATCGGCGGTTACTGGTATCCGCGCGGCGGCATCCCCATCGACGTCTTCTGGCAGAGCGGTGCTCCGCCTGCGGACCTGTGGCTGCCTGACCAGGGTGTCGCGCCCTATCGCGGGCGCGGCTGAGCCAGGGCCTGTCCCGGGCTCGCCTTGGCGGCTTGTACCCGGGGCTGACTTGCCTTTGTCACATACCCGGTTGTAGGAGATCCGCAAGCGGCCCGGCCCGCGCGTCGCAACCCAATTCCTCCCCGAATCTGTAAGGACTTTCCCATGCGTATCGTGATGATCGGCACCGGTTATGTGGGCCTCGTGTCGGGCACCTGTTTTGCCGATTTCGGGCACAAGGTAACCTGCGTCGACAAGGACGCGTCCAAGGTCGAGGCGCTGCTGGCAGGCCGTATCCCGATTTTCGAGCCGGGGCTGGACGCGCTGGTGGAGAGCAATGTCGCTGCCGGCCGCCTCGATTTCTCGCTCGACCTGGCCGATGTGCTGCCCGACGCCGACGCGGTGTTTATCGCGGTGGGCACCCCCTCGCGGCGCGGCGATGGCCATGCCGACCTGTCCTATGTCTACGCTGCGGCCGAGGAGATGGCGCCGCTGCTGCGCGACGGCGCGGTGGTGGTGACCAAGTCGACCGTGCCGGTGGGCACAGGCGATGCGGTGGAGCGGATCATCCGCGAGACCTGCCCGGACCTCCAATTCTCGGTCGCGTCGAACCCCGAATTCCTGCGCGAAGGCGCGGCGATCGACGATTTCAAGCGCCCGGACCGGGTGGTGATCGGTGTGAACGATGAACGCGCGGGGAAGGTGCTGCGCGAGATCTATCGCCCGCTGACGCGCAATGATTCCCCGCTGATGGTGATGAGCCGCCGCGCCGCCGAACTGACCAAGTATGCCGCCAACGCTTTTCTCGCGACCAAGATCGGCTTCATCAACGAGATCGCCGACCTGTGCGAGAAAGTCGGGGCCGACGTGCGCGACGTCGCGCGTGGCATTGGCAGCGACACGCGCATTGGCTCGCGCTTCCTGCTGCCGGGGCCGGGCTATGGCGGGTCATGCTTCCCCAAGGATACGCTGGCGCTGCTCAAGACCGGGCAGGATTTCGAGGCGCCCCTGCGGATCGTCGAATCGGTGGTCAATTCGAACGACCAGCGCAAGCGCTCGATGGGGCGCAAGGTGCTGCACGCGCTGGGCGGCGACCCGCATGGGAAGACGGTGGCGCTGCTCGGCCTGACCTTCAAGGCGGACACTGATGACATGCGCGATTCGCCTGCCATCGCCATCGTGCAGACGCTGCAGGATGCGGGCGTGAACGTGCGCGCGCACGACCCGGAGGGGATGGAGCAGGCCGCGCTGGTGATGGACAACATCACCTACTGCGACGACCCCTACAGCGCGATGGACGGGGCCGATGCGGCGGTCGTGGTGACCGAGTGGGACGTGTTCCGCGCGCTCGACCTCGACCGGGTCAAGGACCTGCTCACCCAGCCGTTGCTGATCGACCTGCGGAACCTCTACAGCCGCGCCGACATGGAAGCCGACGGCTTTTCTTACATCGCCGTGGGGCGCTGAGCCGCGCTGGGGGCGGGGCCGCAACGGGCCTTGTGCTTGACCGCCAGATAACCTGACCGCTAGATAAACTGCCGGGCCCATTTGATGATCGCGCCGGTCGGCATCGCGCCCGACTGGCGGGCGATCTCGCGCCCCCGCGAAATCACGATCAGCGTCGGGATCGACTGGATGCCGTAGCGCGCAGCGATCGCCTGCTCGGCCTCGGTGTCCAGCTTGCCGAGTCGCAGCTGCGGCTCCAGCTGGGCCGCTGCCGAGGTGAAGGCGGGTGCCATCTGGCGGCATGGCCCACACCACGAGGCCCAGAAATCGACCAGCAGCGGGATATCGCTCTTCGTCGAATGCGCGGCAAAATTGGCCGAGGTCAGCGTCAGCGGTTCGCCCGCGAACAGCGCCGCGCCGCAGCGCCCGCATTTGCCGCCCGCACTCAGCTTGGCGACCGGCACACGGTTGGCGGTCGCGCAGGCCGGGCAGATCACGATCTTGCCGTCACTCGAACCCATTTCAGCGTCTCCTGCCCGATATTTAGGGGCGCGCTGGCGAGGAAACCAGAGGTGGCGCGCCGGGTTGGTTGCGCGATCTTCACCCCGACTGGCCCCCGCCAAGCAAGATTCACTAAATCATGCCCGTGACGTACCGGTGGAAGCAGGAAAACGGCATTTTTCAAGCCACGGGTGACAATCGTTCGGGAAACCGTAAGGTCTTTCGCCAAAGTCCTCCGATTTCTTCATCAAATTCCATTGGGAAGAGAGTTTTTATGCGACAGATTGCCCCGCGAGTACTTGCCCTGCCACTGCTTGCCATTTCCGCCGCGACGCTCACTGCCTGCGACAGCGGCGATATTGTTGAAGAGGCGCCGGGCGAAGCGATGGCCAGCGAAGAAGATGACGGTCCGCATGGCCCGACGGCTACCGCTGCACTGCTGACTATCGCGGGCGACGAGGTTGGCGCCGTCACCATCACCGGCACGGAGGAGGGTCTCGTCATCGACGTTACGGCCAGCAATATGGTCGAAGGTTCGCACCCGATGCACATCCACGAGGTGGGCTCCTGCGAGGACGGCTTTGCCGCAGCGGGCGATCACTGGATGCCCGAGCACAACATGCCCGCGCCAGCCGACGGGGGTGACCATGCGGAGGCCGCCGCGCACGCCCATGCGGGCGAGCTGCCGAACCTCGAAGTGGCTGCCGATGGCACTGGCACCCTCACGGCAACGCTGCCCATGGCGGCGACTTTCATCGGGCTGATGGACCAGGACGGCTCCTCGATCATGGTTCATACCACCGATGGGTCGAGCGCCGGTGGCAGTGGCGACCGTTATGCCTGCGGTGTCTTTGCCGCCAGCTGATCGTGCTGACGATGTTCGCCCGGATGGGTGATGCCTAGCCCTTCGCATCCGGTTGCTTATGCGACCGCAAGCGCGAATGCGCGCCCGCAGGTGCCCCGCAGTGAAACCCGGACCTGGTCCGGGGGAACGGAGGGAATTGCGCCGAGGATGTTCGCCCGGATGGGCGAACGGACTTCAAATGGTGCCGGCTGCAGGAATCGAACCCGCGACCTGATGATTACAAATCAACTGCTCTACCAACTGAGCTAAGCCGGCACACACTTTCTCGCCCTGTCGCTGCGCTGTTTGAATGCGGCAGACAGAGCGCGCGCTAATGCGTCAGAGTTAGGCCGAGGTCCAGCCCCTTGATGCGTTCTCAACTCCGCTGGGCGCGCAGCCGGTCCCAATAGTCGAGCCGTTCCCTGATCTTGCGTTCGAAGCCGCGCTCGACCGGCGCGTAATAGGTCTGCGGGGCCATCTCCTCGGGCCAGTAATTGTCGCCGGAAAAGCCCTCATCCGCGTCGTGGTCGTAGGTGTAGCCCGAGCCGTAGCCGATATCCTTCATCAGCTTGGTCGGCGCGTTGAGGATATTGGTGGGCGGCATCAGGCTGCCGGTTTCCTTCGCGCTGGATGAGGCTGCCTTGTAGGCGGTATAGGCGGCGTTCGATTTGGGCGCGGTGGCGAGGTAGAGGCAGGCCTGCGCCAGCGCCAGCTCGCCCTCCGGGCTGCCGAGGAAGCGAAACGCCTCCATCGCGGCGATGCATTGCGGCAGCGCCTGCGGATCGGCGAGGCCGATATCCTCCGACGCCATGCGGATCAGGCGACGGGCAAGGAATAGCGGCTCTTCCCCGGCGACCAGCATCCGCGCGAGGTAATAGAGCGCGGCCTGCGGGTCGGAGCCACGCACTGCCTTGTGCAGCGCGGAGATGAGGTTGTAATGCCCCTCGCGGTCCTTGTCGTAGACCGCCATCCGCCGCTGCAGGAACTGGCCGAGTTCGGCGGGGCCGAGCGGTGCCGCGATCTTCGCGGCGTAAAGCGTTTCCGCCTGATTGAGCAGGAAGCGCCCGTCGCCATCCGCGCTGGCGATCAGCGCGGCGCGCGCCTCCGGCGTCAGTGGTAGTGGGCCTTCCAGCTCTTCGGCGCGGGTTAGCAATTGCCCCAAGGCCTCGGCATCGAGCCGGTGGAGGATCAGCACCTGTGCCCGGCTCAGCAACGCAGCGTTGAGTTCGAAACTCGGATTCTCGGTGGTGGCTCCCACCAGCGTCACCGTACCGCGCTCGACATACGGGAGAAATCCGTCCTGCTGCGCGCGGTTGAAGCGGTGGATCTCGTCCACGAACAGCAGCGTCTTCTGCCCCGCCTTCTGCGCGGCCTCGGCGGCGGCAAAGGCTTTACGCAGATCGGCGACGCCCGAGAACACCGCGCTGACCGCCTCGTAGCGCATGCCGACCGCACTCGCGAGCAGGCGCGCGATGCTGGTCTTGCCGGTGCCGGGCGGGCCCCACAGCACCATGCTCGACAACCGGCCCGAGGCGACCATGCGTCCGATCGCGCCGTCCGGCCCGGTCAGGTGCGCCTGCCCGATCACCTCGTCCAGCGTGCGCGGGCGCAGCCGGTCGGCGAGCGGCGCATCGTCGGCGGCGGCCTCGGTCGGCGCGGGCTGGGGCGGGTCGTCGGCGAACAGATCGGACATAGGGGCGCGATACAGGCGATGAGTACGGATTGCCAAGCGTGGCGCGCACGCGCATCATATCGGCGGGACTAGGGAAAGAAGGGGAAACGACATGCAACAGGCCGTGAAAGCTGCTGCGCCCTGGCATCTGTGGGTGGTGGGCGTGGTCTCGCTGCTGTGGAATGCCTTCGGTTGTTACGACTATCTGATGACGCAAACCGAAAGCCGCGAATATCTGACCATGATGGAAGCCTATGGCGTCACTGTGGACGAGGCCATCGCCTATTACAGCGCCTTCCCGGCCTGGGCGGATTTCAGCTGGGCACTGGGCGTGTGGGGCTCGCTCGCGGGCTCGGTCCTGCTGCTGTTGCGGAGCCGCTTTGCCTTCCACGCTTTCCTGCTGTCGCTGCTCGGCCTGCTGGCGACCATGCCCTACAGCTTCGGCAATCCGTTGCCGGGCGTCACGGATTCGTCGGTCTCGGTTGGCATGACCGCCGCGATCACGATCATCATCGTGCTGCTGGTCTGGTATGCGCGGGCGATGACCCGGCGCGGCGTCTTACGCTGAGGTCTTTTTCGCTGCGATCAGCCGCAGATAGGTGTCGGCGACGGCCTGGTTGATCGCGTCCCAGCTATAGGCGCGGCTGGCCAGCTCGCCCGCCGCTCCATGCGCGGTCCGCAGCGCCGGGGCGGCAGCATAGGCGGCCAGCGCGTCGGCATAGGCGCCGATCTCGCGCGGCTCGATCAGCCGCCCGGTCTCGCCATCGTCGACAAGGCTGGAACTGCCCGTCGCGCGCGCGGCGACCACCGGCACGGCGCAGGCCATGGCTTCCAGCGTGACATTGCCGAAAGTCTCGGTGACCGAGGGGTTGAGCAGCACGTCCATGCTGGCGACCGCGCGGCCCAGATCGGCGCCGCCCTGAAAGCCCGCGAAGACCGCGCCCGGCAGTTGTGCCTCAAACGCTTCGCGCGCCGGGCCATCGCCGATCACGAGTATGCGGTGCGGGGTTCCGCGCTGGCGGATTTCGGCGGCGACCTGCGCGAACACGTCGAGCCCCTTTTCCAGCACCAGCCGCCCGAGGAAGCCCACAGCCATTTCGTCGTCAGCGATGTCCAGCTCGCGCCGCCATTCGAGGCTGCGTCGCTCGGGCGTGAAGATCTCGCGGTCGACGCCGCGCGCCCAGATGCCGATGTCGGAATGCATGCGCTGTTCGCGCAGGGTGTCGGCCATGCTGGGCGAGGGCGTCACCAGCGCGTCGCACTTGCGGTAGAGGCGGCGCAGCAGCGCCTCGATCACCGGCTCCATGAAACCAAGGTGGTAATATCTCGGGTACGTTTCGAACCGTGTATGCACGCTTGCCATCACGGGCAGGCCCTGCTTGCGGGCCCATTTGACCGCCGCCTGCGCGCCGAAATCGGGCGAGGAGATGTGCACGATATTGGGCGCGAACCTGGCGAGGTCGGCACGCACCGCGTCGTCGAGGCCGGTCGCCACGCGATACTCGCCTCGCCCCGGAATGGCGAAGGAGGGGAGTGA
The DNA here is from genome assembly GCA_964406535.1 of uncultured Sphingomonadaceae bacterium. Classification (GTDB taxonomy): domain Bacteria; phylum Pseudomonadota; class Alphaproteobacteria; order Sphingomonadales; family Sphingomonadaceae; genus Alteraurantiacibacter. The sequence goes on along the minus strand of CAYOSE010000014.1, from coordinate 24,405 downwards.
GACCAGCTCCCCCTGCGGTTCGAAATCGGGTTCTTCCACGGTCGGCGAATAAACGCGCACCTTCGCGCCCTGCCGCAGCAGGTATTCGACCAGCCGGTTCAGCGCCTTGTTCGCGCCGTCGGTGACCATGTTGTAATTGCCGCTGAACAGCGCAACGCGCAGGTCGGCGGGGGTGGTTACAGCGTTCATGCCCAGCCTGTTAGGCGAGCGATCCGCGAATGGCGAGAGGCGGCGGCGGGGAATGTCCCCGCCGGCCCCTGTTCTCAGGCCGCCTTGGCGCGCTTCGCCTTCTTGCGCTCATGCGGGTCGAGCAGCGCCTTACGCAGGCGAATGCTCTCGGGCGTGACCTCGACCATCTCGTCATCGTCGATATAGGCGATCGCCTGCTCGAGGCTCATCTTGCGCGGCGGAGTCAGGCGGATCGCATCGTCCTTGCCGCTGGAGCGGATGTTGGTCAGCTGCTTGGCTTTCATCGGGTTGACCTCGAGGTCGTCCGGCTTGGCATTCTCGCCGATGATCATGCCCTCATAGAGCTTGGCCTGGGGCGAGATGAACAGCTCGCCGCGATCCTCCAGCGAGTTCAGCGCATAGGCGACCGCTTCGCCGCTGGCGTTGGAGATCAGCACGCCGTTGATGCGGCCTTCGATCGGGCCCTTGTAGGCGTCGTAGCGGTCAAACAGGCGGTTCATGATGCCCGTGCCGCGCGTGTCGGACAGGAATTCGCCGTGATAGCCGATCAGCCCGCGCGAGGGGGCGGAGAAGGTGATGCGGGTCTTGCCGGTGCCCGAGG
>CAYOSE010000014.1:0-23601 GCA_964406535.1 uncultured Sphingomonadaceae bacterium | reverse complement strand
TTGCGGCGCTGCATCTTCTCGACGACCGTGCCGGAGAACTCATCATCGACGTCGATCACCACGGTTTCGTACGGCTCGGTGCGCTGTTTCCCATTGGGGCCGTCCTCTTCGCGGAACAGGACGCGCGGGCGCGAAATGCCCAGTTCGAAGCCTTCACGGCGCATCGTCTCGATCAGCACGCCCAGCTGCAATTCGCCGCGCCCGGCAACCTCGAAGCTGTCCTTGTCGGTGGCCTCGGTCACGCGGATGGCGACATTCGATTCCGCTTCACGCATCAGGCGGTCGCGGATCATGCGGCTGGTGACCTTGCTGCCCTCGCGTCCGGCGAGCGGGCTGTCATTGACCGAAAAGCGCATCGCCCGCGTCGGCGGGTCGATCGGCTGCGCGGCAATCGGCTCGCTGACGGCAGGGTCGGCGATGGTGTTCGACACGGTTGCCTTTTCCAGGCCCGCCAGCGCGATGATGTCACCTGCCTTGGCGCTCTCGACCGGCACGCGGTCGAGCCCGTTATAGGCGAGCACCTTGGTCGCGCGGCCCGTCTCGATCACATTGCCGTCGGCATCGAGCGCGTGGATCGGGTCGTTGACGTTGAGCGTGCCCGACTGGACGCGGCCCGTCAGGATACGGCCCATGAAATTGTCGCGGTCGAGCAGCGTCGCAAGGAAGCTGAACTTGCCGCCAGCGTCGAGGCCGGGGGCCTGCACGTGGTCGACGATCAGCTGGAACAACGGCTCCAGCGTGCCCGAGCGGGCTTCGGGATCTTCGCTGGCATAACCGTCGCGGCCCGAGGCGTAGAGCACCGGGAAGTCCAGCTGTTCGTCATTGGCGTCGAGGCCGACGAACAGGTCGAACACCTCGTCCAGCACTTCGGAATGGCGGCCGTCCGGGCGGTCGATCTTGTTGACGACCACGATCGGCTTCAGGCCCAGCGACAACGCCTTGCCGGTCACGAACTTGGTCTGCGGCATCGCCCCTTCGGAGCTGTCGACCAGCAGGATCACGCCGTCGACCATGCTCAGGATACGCTCAACCTCGGCGCCAAAGTCGGCGTGGCCGGGGGTGTCGACGATGTTGATGCGGATATCGTTCCACACGACCGAGGTCGGCTTCGCCAGGATGGTGATCCCGCGTTCCTTTTCCAGGTCGTTGGAATCCATCGCGCGTTCTTCCACGCGCTGGTTGTCGCGGAAGGTGCCGGACTGGCGGAAAAGCTGGTCCACCAGCGTGGTTTTGCCGTGGTCGACGTGGGCGATGATCGCCACATTGCGTAGCTGCGCGGACATTTGCGGTCCTTCGGGGTAAGCGTTCAAGAATTACGGAGGCTTTTCGCAAGTGCGAAATCGAGGCGCCTCTACAGAAGAGCGCTTCGTGCCGCAAGTCGCAATCGGTCGCCGGGCAGGCGGTTATACACGGCAGTCGCGGTGCCCGCCCCTGTGCGGTGTTGCGGGAAAGAGACATGTCCGGTTACAATCGCAACCAACCGTTCATCTGCGATTGTTCACTACGTTGCGGGTGAATACTTCGCTATGCGTATATAATAATTCAGCCGGGTCGCCGATAGTGTCCGCATGAAAGGACGGGGGCGTTCCGGAGGAGAGGAGAGAAAGTTCATGTCCAAATGTGCTTCGGGCGCAGCCCGGGTTGTACGCGCCTCCCTGCGTGGCGTGGCCATGGCCGCGCTGACTGTGCCGTTTGCCGCCACCGCGCAGGAGAACGCCGCGCAGGGCGAGGCCCCCGCCGCTGGTGAAACCGATGACATCGCCACGGGCAATGCCATCATCGTCACCGCGACCAAGCGCGAACAGACGCTGCAGGAAACGCCTGTCGCGGTCAGCGTAACCAGCGCCGAGACGCTTGAGCGCGAGCAGATCCGCGACCTCAAGGACCTGCAGGCGGTCGTGCCGTCGCTGCGCGTGGGGCAGCTGCAAAGCTCCACCGCCACCAATTTCATCATTCGCGGCTTCGGCAACGGGGCCAACAATGCCGGGATCGAGCCGTCGGTCGGCGTGTTCATCGACGGCGTCTATCGCTCGCGCACGGCCTCGCAGGTCGGCGATTTGCCGGATGTGCAGCGGATCGAGGTGCTGCGCGGCCCGCAATCGACGCTGTTCGGCAAGAACGCCTCGGCCGGCGTCATCTCGATCGTCACCAATGAGCCGTCCTTCAGCACTACCGGCGGGCTCGATATCTCCTATGGCAATTACGACGCCATCGTGGCGAAGGGCTATCTCTCGGGGCCCGTGTCCGACACCTTCGCGGTCGGCATCGCTGGCGGCCTCAACCGGCGCGACGGCTTTGCCGAGGATGTGACGGCAGGCGGCTATACCAACAGCCGCGACCGCTGGTTCGTGCGTGGCCAGGCGCTGTATGACAATGGCGCCGACCTGAAGGTCCGCGTGATCGCCGACTATGACAAGATGGACGAGGCCTGCTGCGCCGTCGTGAATGTCCAGCCGTCGGTTTTTACGCAGGCGATCCAGCTCATCGGCGGGCAGGTCAACGATCCGAGCGACCCCTTCGCGGACAAGGTGTACAACAATTTCCCGGCGAGCAACGTACTGGAAAACTACGGCATTTCCGGCCAGATTGACTATGATCTGGGCGTGGTCGAGCTGACCTCGATCACTGCCGTTCGGCGGACGCGGGGCGACTTCGCACAGGATGTCGACTTCACCTCGGCTGACCTTCTGCGGCGGGATAACCAGCAACGCTTCGACACGTTCACGCAGGAATTGCGCGCCACCGGCCAGTTCGGTCCGGTCACGGCGCTCGCCGGCGTTTATTATTTCGACGAGACGGTGGAGGAGGACCAGCAGGTTGCCTACGGAGCCGACTTCCGCAATTTCGCCGATGTGCTGCTGCAACAGCAGCTCGGTCAGCCGCTGACCGCCGCCGAGCAGATCATCGGCACGCTCTATTTCAACCCGGCGCAATATGTCGGCCAGTTCTTCGGGCCGGGCGCAGCCGAGGACGGCAGCTTCCGGCTGGAGAACGATGCGCTGTCCTTCTTCGCGCAGTTCGATGTCGAGGTGACGGACGGCCTCACCCTGACGCTGGGCGGCAATTACACGATGGACCACAAGACCGGCTCGACCGATTACGAGGCGTTCGACGTGTTCTCCGGCATTGATCTGGTCGATGCGGGCGAGCGGCTGGCCTATGTTGCACAGGCCGTCGGGGCGGCGCTGGGGCAGCCCACGCCCGCCGACTTCACCCAGATCGGCCCTATGCGTTCACCAATCCGGCGCAGTTCGGCCAGTTCCTGGTCGATGCGGCGACCTTTGCCGCCAATACCGAACTGCCGGCGAGCCTGAACCCGCTGCTGATCGGGCAGGACCTGCAGAACTTCCCGCCCTTCATCAACATCCCGAACGCGGTCGAGAACGGCAAGACGGACGACGAGAACTTCTCCTACACGATCCGCCTCGCCTACGACATCAACCCCGACCTGAATGTCTATGCGAGCTATGCGACGGGCTTCAAGGCGAGTTCCTTCGCCTTGAGCCGCGACAGCCGCCCGCTGGCGGGCGACATTCCGGCGCTGATCGGGGCCGGGCTGGGGGTCAACAACCTGACGGCGGGCAGCCGCTTTGCCGGCCCCGAGGAATCGACCGTGATCGAGCTGGGGCTGAAGGGGGACTGGGGCCGCTATTCGGCGAACCTCACCGGTTTCCGGCAGGACATTGACGGGTTCCAGTCGAACATCTTCACCGGCACCGGCTTCATCCTGTCGAATGCGGGCAAGCAGCGCACTTACGGCATCGAGTTCGAGGGTGTTGCCAACCCGATCGACCCGTTGACGCTGAACCTGGCCGTGACCTGGCTCGACCCGTCCTTCGTCAGCTTCCCGCTCTCCTCGATCGGCGACCTGTCGGGGCGGACGCCTGCGGGTATCCCGGAGTGGAACGTGGTCGTCGGCGCGCAGTGGGACCAGCCGCTGGCCAATGGCGACCGGGTGATCGCGCGCACGACGTACAACTACGAATCCGAGGTCGAGATCGTCGATGGCCTGCCCGGCTTCCTCGATGCCACGCTGCCCGATGGCGGTCAGGCGCTGGCGCTGGCCGCCTCCGGCCAGTTCATGCGCGAGGTGAACGAGCTGTCGGCCTCGCTCACCTATGTGCTGACCGATCACGATTTCGAGCTGAGCGTGTGGGGTCGCAACCTCACCAATGACCGCTATTTCAACTCGCTGTTCGACAGCCCGGCACAGCCGGAGTCGATCTCGGCCTACCTCAACCAGCCGCGTACCTATGGCGTGGCGGCGCGGCTCAGATTCTGAGTGTTGGCATCAAGATAATGGCAAGGGGAAAGGGGGGGCTTTTGGTCCCCTTTTTCTTGCATTGTTCGGTTAAACGTTTTTCCATGTCTTCCGGGCAAGCAGGATGGGAAGGGGAATTCAAATGGAATGGATGTTTTTGCCGCTCAAGCGCTACGCCGACTTTTCCGGGCGTTCGCGGCGCATGGAATACTGGATGTTCGCGCTGCTGAACCTCATTATCGGCGGTGTGCTGCTGATGCTGATCCTGGGATCGGGCGTCCCGCTGGCTGCGCTCGACGATCCGAGCCAGGCCGCCGGAATGTTCAGCAGCGGGCTGATGATCGTGTTTCTGGTGCTGGCGGCGATCTGGGCGCTGGGCGTGTTCATTCCCTCCATCGCGGTGACCATCCGGCGGCTGCACGACCGTGACATGTCGGGCTGGTGGTATCTGGGCGCGATTGTCGCCTCGTTCATCCCGTTCGTTGGTTTCATCGCCAACATCGCCCTGCTGGTCCTGATGTGCCTGCCCGGCACGCCCGGCCCGAACCGTTTCGGCCCGGACCCGAAGGACCCGTCGCAGGCGAGCGTTTTCAGCTGATTTTCGGGTTTGGCGGCTCTAGCCTGCTCCGCCTCCCGACCTTCCAAATAACACCCTATCGGGAGGTTGGGAGGGGAGCGGGCCGGTGCTGCTTCCAAATTTCTAGAGGCTGCGGAGCGCGCTCGCCGGGCGGGCGCGCAGCAGCGGCAGCGATGCGCCCACGGCAAAGCCCAGCACCAGCACCAGCCCTGCGCCGAGCACGGCGAGGATGCGCGGCCAGTCGGGCAGCCAGTCGAATTCGAACAGCTGGACGATGACCAGCCAGCCGAGCGCCGTGCCGATGGCCAGCGCTACGCCCGCCAGCACCGTGGCCAGCAGCAGGAACTCGAACAGCTGCAGACCGAGCAACTGGCCCCGGCTTGCGCCGAGCACGCGCAGGATCACAATGTCGTAGAGCCGAGCGGCGCGGGCGGCGGCGATGGCCCCCAGCAGCACGGCGATGCCCGCCAGCACCGCGACCGAAGCGGCGGCTAGGATCGCCAGCGCCACCTGATCGAGAATCGTGCGTGCCTCCTCCAGGATCGGGCCGACCTCGATCACCGAACTCGACGGGAAGGTCCGCACGAGTGAGCGCAACAGGCCCGGCGCGCTCGCGCCTTCGGGCAGGCTGATCGTGGCCGCGACATTATGCGGGACATCGGCCAGCGCATTGGGCGAGAACACCAGCACGTAGTTGAAGCCCATGCTTTCCCAGTCGATGCGGCGCAGGCTGGCGACGCGCGCGCTGCGCTCGGTCCCGAGCAGGCCGATGGTGATGTAGTCGCCCACCGCGATATCCGCCGCCTCGGCGAAGTCGGCATCGATGGAGACCAGCGGCTCACCACGATAGAGCTTGGGCCACCACTCGCCCTCGACCAGCACATTGCCGCTGGGAATGTCGCTGGCATAGGTCAGGCCGCGCTCGCCGCGCAGGGCCCATGCGCCATCGGGCAGCTCCTCCAGTTCGGAGACACGGATCATCGCGTCTTTCGGGCCATAGGCGAGGACATTGCCGCGCATTGTCGGCACGGTCTCGACGGTGGAGCCACCTGCCTCTTGCCCGACCACGCTGAGGAACTCCGCCACCCCGTCGCGGGGCACGTCGAGCACGAAGTAATCGGGGGCCCGGTCGGGGACCGAGCGGCGGATGTTGTTCTCCAGGCTCGTCTGTACGGCGGCGAGCAGCACGAAGGCGGCGAGGCCAAAGCCGAGCGCGGTCACCAGCGCGCCGGTCGCCGCGCCGGGCCGGTGGAGATTGCCCAGCGCGAGACGCAGCACCGGGCTGGACGGGCTCGGCACCCTGGCGGCGAGATAACGGATAGCGAGGCCGAGCAGGCTCAGCAGGCCGAGCATTCCCGCTGCCCCGGCGAGGAACAGCGCGCTGAGGCCCGGATTGCGCGAGCCAATGAGGGCGAGCGCAACGATGGCGGCAATGCCGAGCCCCACCGGAACCAGCGCGCCGCGCCAGTCGCGCGCCAGCGGTGAGACGCGGCTCCGCATCAGCGCCATGGCCGGGAACCGGCGCGCGCGGGCAAGGGGCGGGGCGGCGAAGATCAGCGCCACCAGCATGCCGAAAGCGACCGCGCGCAGCAGCGCCAGCGGGTCGAACACGAAGCCGGTTTCGACCGGCAGCAGCGCGCCCAGCGCACTCGCCAGCAACGGCGTCACCAGCAGCCCCACGGCCAGCCCGAGCACCGACCCGGCCAGCGCCGCCGCGCCGACCTGCAGCGCATAGATGCGGGCGATCCCGGTGCTCGTCGCGCCGAGGATCTTGAGCGTGGCGATCGAGTTGCGCCGTGCCTCCAGATAGGAGCTGACCCCGCCACCGATGCCGATCCCGGCGATCACCAGCGCGGCGAGCCCGACCAGCGTCAGGAACTCGCCCATGCGCGAGACGAAGCGGTCCGCCCCGGGCGAGGCGCGGGTGCTGGTGCGGATATCGAACCCGGCCTCGGGGAAGGCCGCCTCGATGGCTTCCTCGACCTCGTCCGGATCGTCATTGCCGTCGAACGCGACGCGGGTCTTTGACTGGTACATCGCGCCCGGCAGGGTCAGCCCCGCCTGTTCGGGGAAGTCGTAGGGGACGATGATTGTCTGGCCGAGCTGGAACCCTTCGGAGAGGCGGTCCGGTTCGTCGGCGATGATGCCACCCACGGTCAGTGCCTGACGCCCGACCGTGAACGTGTCACCAACCGCCAGCTCCAGCCGCTCGGCTGCGCCCTGCGCGATCCATGCCGTGCCTTCCGGCGGAGCCCCGGCGGTCTCGCCCGAGGCCAGCGTCAGCGCGCCATACATCGGCCAGTTGTTGGCGACGGCCTTGAGTTCAACGGGCGAGGCGGCATCTTCCGTGCTGGCCATCGCCTGCATCCGGTAGCCGGGCGAGAGCGTGCCGTATTCGCCGAGGAAGGCGCGCTCATCCTCGTTCAGCGGGCGCTGCCAGACCTCGACCTCGAGATCGCCGCCGAGGATCACCTGGCCCTGCGATTGCAGCTCGCCCTGGATCGCGGCGGTCAGCGTGCCGATGGCCGAGAGGGCCCCGACGCCGAGGAACAGGCAGACCAGCAGCAGCCTGAGGCCGCGAAAGCGTCCATTGAGGTCGCGCCGGGCGATGCGCCAGGCCGCGCCCCAGGACAAGGCGTCCGCGCTGGCGCTCATGCGGATGCGGTATCCGCCGCGATCACGCCGTCGGCCAGCCGCACCACGCGGTCGCAGCGGGTCGCCAGCGCCTCGTCATGGGTGATCATCACCAAAGTCGCGCCGGTCTCGGCGCGGCGGGCGAACAGCAGTTCGATGATCGCCTCGCCGGTGGCGGCGTCGAGATTGCCGGTCGGCTCGTCCGCGAACAGCAGCGGCGGGCGCGGGGCAAGCGCGCGGGCGATGGCGACGCGCTGCTGCTCGCCGCCCGACAGCTGCGTGGGGTAATGTGACAGGCGGTGGCCGAGACCGACCGCTTCCAGCTCGGTCGCCGCGCGGGCCCAGGCGTCCGGTGCGCCCGCCAGTTCGAGCGGGGTGGCGACGTTCTCCTGCGCGGTCATGGTCGGCAGCAGGTGGAACGCTTGCAACACGATGCCGATGCGCCCGCGCCGGGCCAGCGCCAACGCGTCCTCGCTCAGCGTCTCGAAGTCGGCCCCCGCGACCTTGAGCGTCCCGGCGCTCGCCCGTTCGAGGCCCGACAGCACCGCCATCAGCGAGCTTTTGCCCGAGCCCGACGGGCCGAGCAGCGCCAGCGTTTCGCCTTCGGTCACGGTCAGGTCGATGCCACGCAGGATCTCCACGGCGGCGCGGCCTTCGCCAAGCGTCAGGCGCAGGTCTTGCGCTGCGATTACGGGTTCGGACATGGCGGGGGGCGTACTCGTGCGGGGGGCGGATGGGGGTTGTCAGGGGCTGGCGATGACATAGCTATTAGAGCCACGCAAGGCAGCGAGGCCCGGACGAGACATGCGTATCAATAATATTACAATTATGACGGCTTTCGCGCCGATCATGCTGCTGGCGGGGTGCGAAAATGCGCCCCCGGCGGAGCAGAGCGGCACCGAAGCGGAGCAGAGCGAAGCCGAGGCGGTCCCGGTGTCGGGTCCGGAGCGCGTGATCCTCGCTTTCGGCGACAGCCTCTTCGCCGGCTACAATCTGGCAGAGGATGAGGGCTATCCCGAGCAGCTGCAAGCGGCCCTGCGGGCGCGCGGGATCAACGCGAGGGTGATCGACGGCGCGGTCTCGGGCGACACCACGGCGGCGGGGGCGCAGCGGATCGCCTTCCTGCTCGACCAGCAATTGCGTAAGCCCGATCTGGCGCTGGTGGAGCTTGGCGGCAACGACATGCTGCGCGCACTCTCGCCTGAGCAGACGCGCGCGAACCTGACGACGATTCTCGATACGCTGGCCGCGCGCAATATCCCGGTGCTGATCATGGGGATGCGCGCGCCGCCCAATCTGGGGCCAGACTTCCAGACCGAGTTTGACGGCATTTATCCCGAGCTGGCCGACAAATACGATGCCGAGCTGGTGCCGTTCTTCCTTGAGCCGGTCTACAATCGCATGGACCTGATGCTGCCCGACCGCATCCACCCCAATCCTGAAGGGGTCGAGGTGCTGGTCGAGGAGACGATCGACGAAGTCGTTGAGGCGCTCGATTGAAGGTTTCAGGTGCACTGAAACCTATGCGGTACCGGCCCACTCCCCCCGCCCAACCTCCCGACAGGGTATGATTTGGGAGGTCGGGCGGGGAGTGGGCTGGCGCCGCTTCCGCGTAGCGGAAAAGAGCCTAATCCCGCTTGACCGCTTCGCCATGGGCGATGCGCCAGGTGGCGGCGCTGTCCTCGATGGTGGCGAAGGGCGCGGCCTCGGTCCCGGTCATCCACACCTGCGCCCCGCCGCTTTCGAGCCGGTCGAACAGTGCCGAGCGGCGCAGCGGATCGAGATGGGCGGCCACCTCGTCCAGCAGCAGCAGGCCGGGGCGGCCCTTCGCCGCCAGTTCGGCGTGGGCGAGGGTGAGCGAGAGCAGCATCGCCTTCTGCTCGCCGGTCGAACATTGCGCGGCGGGCGCGGATTTCGAGGCCATGGTGACCTGCAATTCGTCGCGATGCGGCCCGGTCAGGCTGCGGCCTGCGGCCCGTTCGCGCGCACGGCCCTCCACCAGCGCGTCGGCCAGCGCCTCGGTCTCTTCCGCGCCGCCGGGCAGATATTCGAGCGCCGGGCGGGCGAAGGGGCGATCGGGCCAGTCGGCGAGCGCCGTCGACAGTTGTTCGACCAGTGCGCGGCGGCCGGCGGTCAGCGCGGCCCCTGCCTCGGCCATCTGCCGCTCGACCGAAGCCATCCAGCGAGCATCGGGCATGGTCGCTTCGCCGAGCAGGCGATTGCGTTCGCGCAGCGCCGCTTCGTAGCGGCTGGCGCGCCGGGCATGAGCGGGGTCGAGCGCCAGCGCCAGCCGGTCCATGTAGCGCCTGCGCGCGCTGGCGCTGTCGGTGAACAGGCCATCCATCGCCGGGGTCAGCCAGCTGACCGCCAGCCATTCGCCGAGGCTGACCGCGCTGCTCTCCGCGCCATTGACCTGCACCAGCCGCCGACCGGGGCGCGCCGGGTCGGTGCCGGTGCCCATGGCGACCGGTTCCTCGTCCCCCTGCAGCAGGCGCGCGCTGACCGCAAATCCGGCATGGCCCGACCGCTCGGCCATGTCGGCGAGGCTCGCGCGGCGCAGTCCGCGCCCGGGTGCGAGCAGTGACAGCGCCTCCAGCACATTGGTCTTGCCCGCGCCGTTCTCGCCCACCAGCAGGTTGAGCCGCGCTGTCCCGTCGAGCCGGGTCTCGCGGTGGTTGCGGAAGTGGGCAAGGGTGATGCGATCGAGCGTCATGGGCTAGCGCATGACCTAGGCGAGCCACGCTGCACAGGCGAGGGTGAAAACGCCCATCCCAATAGGTGGTGAAAAATGCCAACTATCAGTATTTTGCGAATCTCCCTTCCATCCCGAGCCGCGCAAAAACCGCAGAATTCCGCCATTTTCCCATTTGGCACGGGTCCTGCAATGCATTGGGCATGGGACGCGATAGTCGTGACCCAACAAGAAAAGGGGAATTGACCATGGAACTGAATGCTATCTTTCACCGGGCCGTCGCTGGCGTTGCTGCCTTCGCCGTGACCCTCGCCATCCTCGGCACCTACTTCGCGGAACCTGCGGTGCAGACCGTCGGTATGGTGGTGGCATGAGCCGTCGTGAACCCGCTCCCGTCGCTGTCCAGTCGAACAAGTTCCGGCTGGACAAGACCAACGGCAAGGTCGCCGGGGTCTGTGCCGGTCTCGGCAACTGGATGAATGTCGACCCGCTGGTCGTGCGGCTGGTCTTTGCGATCGGCACGCTGGTCGGCTTCGGCAGCTTCCTGCTGATCTACGCGGTGATCTGGCTGCTGGCAGAGTAGGACCGTTGGACATCCAGCCCTGACGGCCTGCAAATGGCGGCTTTCCGCACTTCCGGTGCTCACGACCCCCAAAGGTCGCTGCGCGCCGGGTCACGGAAATCCACCACTTTCGGCACGTCATCATCTGGATGTCGAGCGGTCCTCAACCGCCGGCGGTCAGTCGCCTACTTGCCCTGTCTGTTTGATGCCGCGAACGGCGAGAAGTCGGTGCCGGTATCGAACACTTCCACACCCTCGCGGCGCTTGAGGAACCCGACCACCTGATAGGTGACCGGGGTCAGCAGCGCCTCCCACGCGGTTTTGATGACCCATTGCGAGAGCACGACCTGCCACAATTGCTCAATCGGCCAGCCCGCCAGCCCGTAAAAGGCCAGCGGGTAGAAGATCAGGCTGTCGAGCCCCTGGCCCACGACGGTAGACCCGATCGTGCGGCTCCATAGTGCCTTGCCCTTGGTCCAGAGCTTCATCTTGGCGAGCACGAAGCTGTTGGCGAACTCGCCCGCCCAGAACGCCACCATCGAGGCGGCGACGATGCGCCAGCTGTTCCCGAACACGAATTCATAGGCCTCTTGGCCCGGCCAGCCCGCTGCCGGGGGCAGGGCGACCACGACCGCCGCCATGAAGGCCATGAAGGCGAGCGCGGCAAAGCCCGTCCAGATCACCCGGCGCGCATGGGCATAGCCATAGACCTCGGTCAGAACGTCGCCGATGATGTAGCTGACCGGGAAGAACAGCACGCCCGCACCGAACGACCATTCGCCGATACCGGGCAGGGTGACATAGCTCGGTTTGGACGCGCCGATAATGTTGGACAGCAGCAGGATCGTGACGAAAGCCGCCATCACCAGGTCGAAATAGCGGAAGGCGTGGGTGCCGCCCTCGCGCCCGTCTATGGCCCGTGCCGCGTGCGGTGTGTGATCGCTCATGGCTTGGCCGGAATGGCCCAGGCCATTGTCGCTCGCTTGGTCAATAGCACCACTATTCTCCTGCGCTCGCTCCGCGTCCTGAACCATTCCACCTCAAGCCATCAAGGCCGACCGGAATCGGTAATGGCGTAGCGCGATTTGCTTGGGGCGCAAAGATCGCTATTGGCCGCTGCGACGCGCCCGTAGTTCAACTGGATAGAGCACGAGCCTTCTAAGCTTGGAGTTGCAGGTTCGAGTCCTGCCGGGCGCGCCATTTTCTCGCTCGCGGCGATCTCACTTTGTTCGACGCCTCCGCGCGGGCGGGCGAAAGCCCGGGCCGCCGTCGCGGCCTGTGGCGCGTTCGAACTTTCTCCCTCGAAGCGCGCCATCTCCCCAAGATTACCGCTCTATTTGTAGCCTGAAGTCTCCAGTGCTTCACCGGTCACCGGATAGCCGAGCCCCTCGCGGATATAGAGCCAGGCTTTCCCCTCTTTTTCCCCGATCAAGGGCGTGATGACCTGCACGGGGATGGCCTCTGCCTGCGTCCTTGCTGCCGCGAAGCTGTCGAATTGCGCCACACGTTCAAGGTTTCGCCGGGTGGGGAAGATCAGCTTGATGTCCCCTCTGTCTGCCGCATCGAGTGCGTCCTGCGCCGTAGTCCAGAACAGATGCGTGTTTTCCGTCAGGTCGGCCTCGATCTCGACCGCGCCACTTCCGAGGTCGGCGAGATAAAATCGTGTGTCGTATACGCGCTTGAGGAGTTCGCTCTTTGGATGCCAGCGCGCGAATGGCGTTAGCTGGGAGAGGTCGAGGGACCAGCCAAATTCCGCAAGTACGGGAGCGAGCGCTTTGGCCGAGAGTAGCCGGTGGCGCGCGGCGCGGGCAAGGTCGGCGTCTATTGCGCCGTGAATGCCAATGACAAGGCCAGTTTCCTCAAGCGTTTCGCGTACCGCCGCGATCTGGTGTGCTGCCTCCTCCGCATCTTCCTCTCCGGCCTGCTGGAGCCCCAGTTCGTAATCGGCGGGGTCCACCCGGCCACCGGGAAAGACAGCCATGCCGCCGGCAAAGACCATGCCGCTGGAGCGCTCCGTCATAAGTATTTCGGGTGGGCCGCCATCCGGTCCATTGCGGAAGACGATTATGGTAGCGGCAGGAATGCTTTCCTGTGCCCCGGCCTGGGCCCCGTGGGGAGTTGTCTCAACCATCCATGTCTTCTGGCCTGCCCGCTCTCGATTGCCAAGGGGCGCGAACCATCGGCATGTCGGCATTTCTTACACCAATGGCTGGGCTCAAGATCGCGTTAACCATCGTGTCGCGCAGTAATCCGCTATGGCGCAAAACTGGCACGGGCCATGCATAGTTCATGGCGTACCCAAGAGGTCTTCGAACGAGGCGGGACCGTCCCCTGTGTACCCTGTGTCTCCAGGTCCCGCCTCCCCGAAGATGTTTCCTTACATTTCGTCTTTCGCACGCGCATCCGCGCGCGCGTCCTCCCGGCTAATCCCTCCCCCCGGATCAGGTCCGGGGTTCGGGGCCGGTCCGGGCGGGCAGTAGCCCTATGGCTGTCGCGACTATTCGGCTTTGCGCTCACGCATCCGCGTGAGCATCCTCGGTGCTGCTCCCTCCGTCCTGTCGGACTGCGGGGCACTGCCGGACGGGCGCCTCCGTCGGGCTACCGCCTGACGGTTACTTGAGCCCGCGCCCTTGCGGTCCTTTGGGCGCGGACCGGATTCAGCGCGAGCTATTGAGTCTTTCGCTTGTTCTTGGTCGCGGCAGCCAAAGCGCAAATGCGCGTCCGCAGCGATGACGGCGTAGCCGTCAGGAAGCGAGGATAGCCAAGCGAGCGGATGCGAGCGCCGGCACCTGAGGCCAAACAAAATTACCGAGGACGCACGCGCGGATGCGCGGGCGTAACGATCAGGAACTCTTGGCGACCTGCTGTTCGTCCATCAGCTGCTGCAGCTCGCCCGCCTCGAACATCTCCATCATGATGTCGCTGCCGCCGACGAATTCACCCTTCACATAGAGCTGGGGGATGGTCGGCCAGTCGGAAAAGCTCTTGATGCCCTGGCGGATTTCCATGTCCTGCAACACGTCGACGCTGTCGAAGGCGACCTGGCAATGGTCGAGGATCGCCACCGCGCGGCTGGAAAAGCCGCATTGCGGGAACAGCGGGGTTCCCTTCATGAAGAGCACGACATCGGCGTCGTTGACGATCTTCGAGATGCGTTCACTGGTATCGGACATTTGGGGCAACTCTTTTGCTTTTATCACTCGTACCCGGTCAGGTGGGGGTGGCGGTGACCAGTTGCAAGGCATGCAGTTCGCCGCCCATGCGCCCGCCCAGCGCCGCATAGACCAGCTTGTGCTGGGCGACCCGGCTCTTGCCGACGAATTCTGCGGAGGTGACGCGTGCGGTGTAGTGGTCGCCATCGTCGACCAGCGCCTCGATCTCGACCTCGGCATCGGGCAGGGCGGCCTTGATCAGGGCCTCGATTTCGGCAGCGGGCATGGCCATGGCTTGTGTCCGGTTATTCGCCGGCCATCAGCTGGCGGCGGGCCTCGACGTTGAATTCCTCCAGCTTGGCGCGCACGGCGGCTTCGTCGGCGTCGCAGCTGGCCTGGGTCAGGTCACCGAGCAGCTTGCGGACCACGTCCTCATCGCCCGCTTCCTCGAAATCGGCCTGCACGACCGCCTTCTTGTAGGCTTCGGTTTCCTCGGGCGTGAGACCCATCAGGCCCGCCGCCCATTCGCCCAGCATGCGGTTGCGGCGCGCGGCTATGCGGAAGGCGGTGTTCTCGTCCATGGCGAACTTGGCTTCTTCGCCGCGCTCGCGATCCTTGAAATCGGTCATTGGAAAGCCCCTCTATCCTTGAAAAGCGATTTTGCCCGAGGCGTGCTCAGGCGGCAAGTCCGGTGCCGCGCGCCACCCAAGGGCGGCTGGCGGCCAGCCGGGCCTCGTACGTGCCGATGGCGGCGTCATTCGCCAGCGTCAGCCCAACCTCGTCGAGGCCATCCAGCAGGCAGGCCTTGCGGAACGGGTCGATTTCGAAGGTGAAGCGGTCCTGGAACGGCGTGGTCACGGTCTGGT
The DNA here is from genome assembly GCA_964406535.1 of uncultured Sphingomonadaceae bacterium. Taxonomy (GTDB): domain Bacteria; phylum Pseudomonadota; class Alphaproteobacteria; order Sphingomonadales; family Sphingomonadaceae; genus Alteraurantiacibacter. Next base: position 8,857 of record CAYOSE010000014.1, on the reverse strand, counting down.
GTTCGAGGTCGATCGCGATCGTGTCGGTCTTCGCCACCTCCACCAGCCGGTCGACCTGCTCCTGCGGCAGCACCACGGTGAGGATGCCGTTCTTGAAGGCATTGCCCGAGAAGATGTCGGAGAAGCTCGGCGCGATCACGGCTTTGATGCCCATGTCGGCCAGCGCCCAGGCGGCGTGTTCGCGGCTCGAGCCGCAGCCGAAATTATCGCCCGCCACCAGAATCGGCGCACCGGCATAGCGCTCGTCATCGAAGACGTTGCCGTCTTCCTTGCGGAGCACCTCGAACGCGCCCTGACCCAGCCCCTCGCGCGTGATGGTCTTGAGCCAGTGCGCGGGGATGATGATGTCGGTGTCGATGTTCTTCTGACCGAAGGGATAGGCGCGCCCTTCAACCTGCCGGACGGGCTCCATCAGTCGGTCTCCGGGTTTTCGTCGCCGGGGATCGGCGACAGCTGTGTCGGCTCGTTCGCCTTCTTGCGCTTGGAGACGTAGAGCATCGCGGCGGCAAGAGCGGCCGAACCGATGGCGCCGGCGACGGCGACTTTGCCCTTGGTGACTTTCTTGTTCATGGACCTTCAATGGGCGCGGGGCCGAATGGTTGCAAGATAGCGCGGCGCGCTAATCGAGGAATTTTGCCAGTTCGTTCCAGCGGCGTTGCTTTTCGGCCAGCGGCATGGCGGCAAAAGCGGGGCTGGAGGAGGGCAGGGCGACCAGCACCGGCCCGCGCCCGCGCAATTGCGGCTCACCCACTTTCCACGCCTTCTGGCCGTTGAACGCGACCGCGCGCAGGCCTGGGCAGGCGGTCAGCAGATCGGTGAGCGGCGAATTCTCGGCCTCGCGGATCGCGGTGTCGAGACTCCCCTCGCGTCGGGCCGAGGCAATCGTGTCCCACAACCCGATGCCATGGTCGAGCAACGCCGCCAGCCGCGCCGGATAATCGAGCGAAACCAGATCCTTGCCGAGCACATTGCCGACCAGCTGCCAGAAGCGGTTCTGCGGATGGGCGTAATATTGCCGCTCCGCCAGCGAACGCTCGCCGGGCAGGCTGCCGAGGATTACCAGCTGCGTATCGGCCCGCAGAACGGCACCGAAACAGGCCTTACGCGGGCTCACTCTCGCTCTCGCGCGTCAGATCGCGCACATCGGCGAGGTGGCCGGTAACCGCCGCCGCCGCCGCCATGGCGGGCGAGACGAGGTGGGTGCGCGCGCCCGGCCCCTGCCGCCCGACGAAATTGCGGTTGGAGGTCGCCGCGCAGCGCTCGCCTGCGGGTACCTTGTCGGGGTTCATCGCGAGGCAGGCCGAACAGCCCGGTTCGCGCCATTCCAGCCCCGCTTCGGTGAAGATACGGTCGAGCCCCTCGGCCTCGGCCTGTTCCTTGACCAGGCCAGAGCCGGGCACAACAATGCCCCAGCGGATGTTCGGATGGACCTTGCGCCCGCGCATGACCTCGGCGGCGGCGCGCATGTCCTCGATCCGGCTGTTGGTGCAGCTGCCGATGAAGATGTTCTGCACCGCGATATCGGTCAGGCGCTGGCCGGGTTCGAGGCCCATATAGTCGAGGCTGGCGCGCGCGGCCTTCTGCTTGGCCGGATCGGCGAAGCTTTCGGGTGCGGGAACCACGCCGGTGATCGGCAGCACGTCCTCCGGGCTGGTGCCCCAGGTCACGCTCGGTTCGATATCGGCGGCGTCGATCACCACCGAGCGGTCGAAGGTCGCGCCCTCGTCGGTGCGGAGCGTGCGCCAATAGGCGACGGCCTGGTCCCATTCCGCGCCCTGCGGCGAGAAGGGGCGGCCCTTCAGATAGGCGAAGGTCGTGTCGTCCGGCGCGACGAGGCCCGCGCGCGCGCCGCCCTCGATGCTCATGTTGCACACGGTCAGGCGCGATTCGACGCTCATCTGCTCGAACACGCTGCCGCGATATTCGATGACATAGCCGGTGCCGCCCGCCGCGCCGATGCGGCCGATGACATGCAGGATCACGTCCTTGGAGGTGACGCCGGGGCCGAGATTGCCCTCGACGCGTACTTCCATGGTCTTGGACTGGCGCAGCAGCAGCGTCTGCGTGGCCATGACATGCTCGATCTCGCTGGTGCCGATGCCGAAGGCCAGCGCGCCCACGCCGCCATGCGCGGCCGTATGCGAATCGCCGCAGACGATGGTGGTGCCGGGCAGCGAGAACCCCTGCTCGGGACCGACCACATGGACAATGCCCTGTTCGCGCGCGGTCGCCTCGAAATAGCGGATGCCGAATTCGGTGACGTTCTTTTCCAGCGCGGCGAGCTGCTGCGCGCTCTGCTCGTCGGCGATCGGCAGGCGCTTGCCCTGCGCGTCAAGCCGCGCCGTGGTCGGCAAATTATGGTCGGGCACGGCCAGCGTCAGGTCGGGGCGGCGCAGCTTGCGTCCGGCAAGACGCAGCGCCTCGAACGCCTGCGGGCTGGTGACCTCGTGGACGAGGTGGCGGTCGATGAAGATCAGGCAGGTGCCGTCCTCGCGGCGCTCGACGACGTGTTCGTCCCAGATCTTTTCGTAAAGGGTGCGTGGTTTGCTGGCCATAATGGCTGGCAGCTAGGCCTGCGATGCGAGTCTTGCAAGCGGGGGCTGTCTTTGATCGTGCGAAGCGCCTATTCAGACCGCATGTCCATAATCGTACCTCTGCTGATCGTGCTGGCGACCATCGCGGCGATGGAATGGGTGGCCTGGGCGAGCCACAAATACATCATGCACGGGTTCGGCTGGGGCTGGCACCGCGATCATCACGAACCGCACGACAAGACGTTCGAGAAGAACGACCTCTACGCGCTGGTCGGCGCAGGCATGAGCATTTCGATGTTCGCCATCGGCTCTCCGCTGGTGATGGGTGAGGCTGCGTGGTGGCCGGGCACGTGGATTGGCCTGGGCATCCTTGGCTACGGGGTCATCTATTCGCTGATCCATGACGGGCTGGTCCATCAGCGCTATTTCCACTGGGTGCCCAAGCGCGGCTATGCCAAGCGGCTGGTGCAGGCGCACAAGCTCCACCATGCCACCAGCAGCAAGGAGGGCGGGGTCAGCTTCGGTTTCGTGATTGCCCGCGACCCGGCGAAGCTGAAGGCGGAACTGCGCCGACAGCGCGAGGCGGGGACCGCAACCTTGCGAGAAAGCGTCTAGGCCGCGGCAATCCTTGCCGCGTGGGCCTTCACCAGCGCGATCATGTTCGGTACGCCCTGCGTCCGGTTAGAACTGAGCTGGTTCTTCAGATCGAAGGGTTCGAGCGCGGCGGTGACGTCCATCGCCGCGACTTCGGTGGCAGGGCGATCCTGCACCGCGGCAATCACCAGCGCGACGATGCCTTTCGTAATGGCGGCATTGGAATCGGCGAGGAAATGCAGTCTGCCCTCGGCCTCGGTCGGATAGACCCAGACCTGCGCCGAGCAGCCGCGCACCAGTGTCGCGTCGGTCTTGAGCGCGGCGGGCATCTCTTCCAGCTCGCGCCCCAGCTCGATCAGCAGGCGATAGCGTTCGTCGCCTTCGAGGAATTCGTATTCTTCGGCAATGTCGTCGAGTGTTCGCATAGCGCCAGCATCTAGTGGCTGGCGCTCACAAATCCACCCCGCTGGCGATGGCTTCGAGTTTGCGGATGCGCTCTTTCAGATCGGCCAGCTCAATCCGTGCGGCCCCGTGGGTGGCGCCGCCCTCGATCTCGACGGGGCTGCGCCGCGTTTCCAGCTCGCGCCCTTTCAGCGCCAGCCAGCTGAGCCAGCCATGCAGGGTTGCGGCGGCGAGAATGGCCAGCCCCAGCAGCGCGGAGGCGGCGATCAGCAATTGCTCGGTCATCGATACTCCTCCTGAAACAATGCGCCCAGACCGTCCGGCCTAGTCGTCGCGCAGCTTCTCGATCTCTTCAGCGGTGCGCCGGGCCGGATCGGTGGCGATCCGTTCGAGCACCTTCACCCGTTCGCGCAACTGCTCGATCTCGCCTTCCAGCTCGCGTTCGCGGGGCGAGCCTTCGAAGGTTTCGGTGTAGTCGGCGTGATGGTGCTGGCGCCGGTTGCGAAAGACCCCGGCGATGACCACGATGGCGACGATCAGGACAATGGCGCTCCAAAAGCTCACTGGCGGGTTTCCTCGCGCTCGAAATTCAATGCCACACCGCCCTCGTCGTCGACCCGGCGCTGGTCGCGCAAAGCCTCGATCTGGGTGGCGACGTCATAGCCCTTGTCGGTGACGATCCGTTCGAGCACGCGCACCCGGTCCTCCAGCGCCTGAATCTTGCTGGCATATTGCGCGGCCTTTTCGGCGGTGCTGGCGGCGGTGGTGTCGAGCTGCATCTCGGCCAGCTTGCGCTGGTGCTTGGTCCAGATTGCGACGATCGGAATGCACAGGGCAATGATCGGGATCATGAGGGCAAGAGTGCCTTCCATGGGTCAGTCCTCCGTGTCGGGTATTCTCAGCGCAGCCGCTCGATCTCGGCGGACAGGCGCGGATTGCTGGTGACGTAATAGGTTTCCACTTCGGCCAGCCGGCGGTCGATGTCGCGCATCCGGGCGCGGATTTCGCGCGCGGTGCGTTTCGGACTCTGGCGGACGCCCTGCCAGTATTTCTGCTCGGCCGTGTCGACGTAGAGATGCGGCGGCTTCTTATCGATGAAGATCCCGGCGAGGAAGTAGAGCGGAATGGACGCGCCGCCAGTCAGCCAGATCGACAGCAGGCCACCCAGGCGCACCCAGCCGGTGGCAACGCCGGTATAGTCGGCGATCCCGGCGCAGACGCCCATCAGCTTGGCATTGGCCTTGTCGCGGTAGAGTCTGGTGCGGGGGCTGTTCACCGGGCGGCTCCTTTCTTTTCGGCCATCATCTGTTCGAGTTCGGCCAGCGGGACATTGTCGACTTCACGGTCGGCCATGATCCGCGGCTTGAAGTCAGGGTTGTCGGAAGCGACGAGCCGCTCAACCGTGTCCATCCGTTCGTCGAGGCGCTTGGCGAGCTGGTAGAGCTCTTCCAGCAGCACTTCGTCGTCGGTGGTGATGGTCGCAGCAGTCTTCCATTTAGTAACGTAGTGCAGGATCAGCCACGGCAGGCCGACAACGATGCCGAGCGTCACGATTACCCAATCAAGTTCCATGGCTCAGCCCTCCTGCGTCTTGTCGGTCGCGCCGCCCTTGCCGAGCGCGCGTTTGAGTTCTTCCAGTTCCTCGTCGACCTTGTCCGCGCCTTCGAGCGCGGCAAATTCGTCGGCGAGGCTCTTCTTGCCCTCGCCATCGATGCCCAGTGCATCGGCGCGGCCTTCGGCATAGTCGACGCGGCGTTCGAGCTGGTCGAAGCGGCTCAATGCCTCGTCCACCCGCTCATTGGTCATCAGGCTGCGGAGCTTGAAGCGGTTCTCCGCGCTTTCGAGCCGCGCGGCGATCTGCGTCTGGCGGCTGCGCGCTTCGCGCAACCTGCTCTGCAGCTTGGCGATATCCGCCTCGTAAGCGCGCAGCGCATCGTCGAGCACGGCAATCTCGGCCTTGAGCTGGTCGCCCATGTCGCTTGCCTTGCGCTTTTCGACCAAAGCGGCGCGGGCCAGGTCCTCGCGGTCCTTCGACAGCGCCAGCTGCGCCTTCTCGCTCCAGTCCGCTTGCAGCCGGTCGAGCTTGACCGTGTGGCGGTGCATTTCCTTCTGGTCGGCGATGGTGCGCGCGGCACTCGCGCGGACTTCGACCAGCGTTTCCTCCATTTCGAGGATGATCATGCGGATCATCTTCGCCGGATCGTCGGCCTGGTCGAGCAGTTCGCTGAAATTGGCGGCGATAATGTCGCGGGTGCGGGAAAAGATGCCCATCCAGGGTCCTCCACTCGTCAATGCATTCGCAATCGGCACCGGGCTGGTGCGTAGTTTTTCCAGCTCGCGATCGAGCCGCGAGCGGACGTTATTGCCACGCTTCGCAGCCGGTTGCGAGCCGGTGTCGGGGGTGTCCCCCCTGTTGAAATCGTCCCCGCTCATGCTAGCCTTGCGGGCAGGGTCACCAGCAGCGTGTCGGTGGTCAGGCCCGCCTGCGGCAGCAGGCCGGGCATGGTGGTCGGCTGAAGCGTGGCGGCATAGATGTTGAAGGCGACCATCGCGGTCACACTCGCCATTGCGGCGAGGCCAAGCTTGCTGGCAAGAAAGCGCGTACCGAACATCTGTCAAATTCCCCATCTCGTTGTTGTTCATGGTATAGCAAGCAGCGTGCCAAACTGCCGAAACGGCTGATTTCCGGCTTTTTTGCGGAAAATCTGTGGCCTCAATATGGTAATTATTGCCAAGTCTTGGTGCAAAGCGCTATATCTTGGGTGTGGAGCGCGAAAACCAGTTCATCGGCCAGTCCGGGGCCTTCCTAGATGCGGTGGAGCGCGCCAGCCGCGCCGCGCCGATGGCCCGGCCCGTTCTGGTCATCGGCGAGCGCGGGACCGGCAAGGAACTGATCGCCGAGCGCCTCCATCGTCTGTCCGACCGGTGGGAGGGGCCGCTGGTGGTGATGAACTGCGCCGCGCTGCCCGAAACGCTGATCGAGGCGGAGCTGTTCGGCCACGAGGCGGGGGCCTTTACCGGCGCGACCCGGGTGCGCGAGGGCCGCTTCGAGGAGGCCGATGGCGGTACACTGTTCCTCGACGAGTTGGGCACCTTGTCGATGGCCGCGCAGGAGCGGCTGCTGCGCGCGGTCGAATATGGCGAGGTGACGCGGATCGGGGCCTCGCGCCCGCAGCGGGTTGATGTGCGGATCGTCGCCGCCACGAACGAGGACCTGCCGCGCATGGCGCGCGAAGGGGCCTTCCGCGCCGACCTGCTCGACCGGTTGAGCTTCGAGGTCATCACCCTGCCACCGCTGCGGGTGCGCGAGGGCGATATCCCGGTGCTGGCCGATTATTTCGGGCGGCGCATGGCCGCCGAGATCGGCTGGGAGGCATGGCCGGGATTTGCCGACCATGTCGCCGAGGCGCTCGAAACGCATCCCTGGCCGGGCAATGTGCGTGAGCTGCGGAATGTGGTGGAGCGGGCTATCTATCGCTGGGACGACTGGACCATGCCGGTCGGCGACGTGGTGTTCGACCCGTTCGACAGCCCGTGGCAGCCCCTTTCCGCGCCACACCCCGCGCAAAGTTCCGCTGCTGCCGCGCCGTCGTCGCGTCCTGCCAAGGCTGCCACAGCTGCCGCCACTCCCGACCTGGCGAATGTCGACGACCTGCGCGCCGCAGTCGACGCGCATGAGCGGGCAATTCTCGAGCATGCGCTGGGCCGCCACCGCTGGAACCAGCGCCAGACCGCGCAGGCGCTCGGCCTGAGCTATGACCAGCTGCGCCATGCGCTGAAGAAGCATGACCTTACCGCCCGGCCCGCGTCGGGCGAGGCGGATTAGCGCACACGCGATGGTTACTTTCGGGGAAACCCTACCTTAACGGCCCGGTAAACCCCGGGGGTGTACGTAAATACCCCTAGTCAGGGTTTGGCCGGAGCAGCCTGACAGGCGCTGGCCGGAGGGGGAGACGGGCCGTATTCGAGCGGATGCGGCCCGTCGTTCCGCTCCCCAAACAGCGTTGACGAGACTGGCGGCAAATATTGAACTTGCGTCAGTACCGCATCGCGCCTAGAGAACCGCCATCCCGACATTGTCGTGACAAGGTTGGATGCTGGCGCCGCACGGGGCCGGCCCGAAAGCGCTTTGTCACACCGCTGCCGGTTTTGAACATTAGTACGGAGCCCCATGGCCGACACTGCGCGCCTGACACGATTGATCGAACCCGAAGCCACTGCGCTCGGCTTCGAACTCGTGCGCGTGAAGCTGACCGGCTCGGGGGATGAGCGCACACTGCAGATCATGGCCGAGGACCCGGCGACGGGCCAGCTGCTGGTCGGCCAGTGCGCCGAGCTGTCGCGCCGGGTTTCCGATGCGATCGACGCAGCGGAGGAGGCGGGTGAGGAACTGGTCGAAGGGGCCTATAACCTCGAAGTGTCCAGCCCCGGCATTGACCGTCCGCTGACGCGCGAGAAGGATTATGCCAACTGGGCCGGGCACGAGGCGAATGTGTCGCTTAACGCCCCGCTGTCGGTTGGCGGTACCGACCTCAAGAAATTGCGTGGCACGCTGATCGGGATCGAGAACGGTACCGTCGCCATAGAGGACAAGCGCGAGGGCCGCATTGACGTACCCTTCGCGCAGATCCATGCGGCGCGCCTCGTTTTGACCGACGCGCTGATCGCTGCGACCCAGCCGCTCGACACCAGCGGCATCGACGAAATCCAAGAGTTCAACGAAGAAGAAGAGAAGGCTGACAACTGATGGCCAGTCCCATTTCCGCCAACAAGGCCGAACTGCTCGCGATCGCCAATGCGGTCGCCTCGGAGAAAATGATCGACAAGTCGATCGTTATCGAGGCGATGGAAGAGGCGATCCAGAAGGCCGCGCGGGCCCGCTACGGTGCCGAGAACGATATCCGCGCCAAGCTTGACCCGATGACCGGCGACCTGCGCCTGTGGCGTGTGGTCGAGGTGGTCGAAGAGGTCGAGGACTATTTCAAGCAGGTCGACCTCAAGGCCGCGCAGAAGCTCGACAAGGATGCCAAGCTGGGCGACTTCATCGTCGATCCGCTGCCGCCGGTCGACCTCGGCCGCATCGACGCGCAGAGCGCCAAGCAGGTGATCTTCCAGAAGGTCCGCGATGCCGAGCGTGAACGCCAGTTCGAGGAATTCAAGGACCGCGCGGGCGAGATCATCACCGGCGTCATCAAGTCGGTCGAATTCGGCCATGTGATCGTCAATCTCGGTCGGGCCGAGGGCGTTATCCGCCGCGACCAGCAGATCCCGCGCGAGGCCGCCCGTGTCGGCGAGCGCGTCCGGGCGCTGATCATGAAGGTGGAGCG
>CAYOSE010000013.1:0-43102 GCA_964406535.1 uncultured Sphingomonadaceae bacterium | reverse complement strand
ATCCGCGTCGAGCTGGTCGAGGAAGAGCGGCTGTCGGGCCGACCTCGCGACCTGTCGCGCCCCGCCCGCTATCGCGCCATCGTCAATTGCGGCAAGCCGCTGCCCGACATGGAAGTCGAGATCCGCGGCGAGAACGGCGCGCTCAGGAAAGACCACCAGATCGGCAAGGTCTGGTGCCGCGGGCCCAGCGTCATGCACTCCTATTTCCGCGACGTCGAGGCTACCGAGGCCTGCCTCGTCCCAAGTGACGATGGCAATGGGGCTTGGCTCGATACCGGCGACATGGGCTACATGGCCGGTGGCTACCTGTTCGTGGTCGGCCGTGCCAAGGACATGATCATCATCAACGGTCGCAACCACTGGCCGCAGGATATCGAATGGGCGGTGGAGCAGCTGCCCGGTTTCAACCATGGCGACATCGCCGCCTTCGCGGTTGAGACCGAGAATGGCGAGGAAGCACCCGCCGTGCTCGTCCATTGCCGCGTCTCCGACCCGGACGAGCGGCGGCGCCTGCGCGACCAGATCGCCGACAAGGTGCGCGCGGTTACGGGCGTCAACTGCGTGGTCGAACTGGTGCCGCCGCGCACGCTGCCGCGCACCAGCTCGGGCAAGCTGTCGCGCGCGAAGGCGAAGCGGCTGTATCTGTCGGGCGAAATCGCCCCGATCCAGCTCGCCGCCTGAGGCGAACTTGCGTCGTTGCGGCCCGGCCTAGCCGAGCAGTAGCGCGCCGAGCACGACCAGCAGCGCCAGCGTCGCGACCATCCAGATGGCCGAGCGCAGGCCACGGATGCCCGCCCAATAGACCGGAAGGTAGACCGCGCGCCCCGCCAGCCAGGTCCAGCTGGCAATGGCCGTGACGTCGCTCGTCCGATCCGCAACGGTCACGCCCAGCAGGGCGATGATGGCGATCGGGAAGGTCTCCATGTAATTGGCCCGCGCCCGGTCGAGCCGACCGGCAATGTCGCCCAGCGGCGGCTGCTCGCCATCGCGCGGCCCCATATTCCAGTCGACGCCGTATTGCTTCGTCTTGAAATGGCCTGCCAGCAGGATGTGGACCAGCAACAGGATCGCGCCCAGCGCCAGAACGGTCAGTTCAGTTGTCATCGTATGATCTCCTTGTCGCCCGCTATTTCGCTCGTCATTCCTGGACCGACCAGCTTGCGGTGACCGGCCCGATACCCGCGCCTGTTGCAACCGGAATGGTGTTGATATTGCTGGCCGCCAGTCTGGCAGTTGCAACCTCGACCGTGTCAGCGGGGCCTGCCAGCTCGACGGCGAGCCCCACGCGGCTCTGCGCCCAGGCGATCAGGGCCACCGCCTGCCGTCCAGCGGCGTCGGGCTGGTAGCGGATCGCCTCCGCAGCGTCTTCCTCGTCCGCGCCGGTGGCGACCTGTTCAAATGTGATCGCCGGCAGCGCCAGCGCCGGGGGAATCAGGCGGATATCCCATTCGGGCTCGGTCGCATCGATCCGGCGTTCGAGCTCGGCATAGGCGGTCAGCGTCGCGCCATCGAGCGGACGTGCACGCACCATCGCCCGGCGCCGGTCGCGATCGACCGTGACCTCGCTGGTTTCGACCCCGGCCAGCAGCGCCAGCCGGTCGCCAATCTGCTCCGCCGTGGCGATGCTCTCTGCCTCGCGCGCGCGGCTCTCGCCGATCTGGGCCAGCTCGGCCTCACGCGAGGAGGCGCTTTCGATCTGCAGGATGGAGATGGTGACGGGCCGTTTGAGCCGCTCTTCCAGCCGCCTGGCCGCGCGGCTTTCCACCTCGCCCCGGTCATAGAGCTGGTTGGTATAGACGGTCGCCGATACGGTCACGGCATTGTCGGCAAAGCTGATCTCGGGATCGACGCTTTCCGCATTGCCGGCGAAGGCGCTGTCGATGCCGTCGCGCACGATGCGCTGCGCCTGCGTCTCCCAAACGATATCGCGCAGCGACAGGGCGAGCGGGACCGCCAGCACCACGATGGCGGCGATGAGTCCGAGATTCTGCAGCTGGCTCTGTTTCTCGGTCAGGCTGGTCGAAAAGCCGTAGATGCGCGCCATCGCCGTGCCGGTGAGCGCGATGGCGGTGAGGTTGGTGAAGAACAGGAACAGCGCGCCCCAGAACACCGTGCCGTTGAGCGTGGCGAGGCCAAAGCCGACCACGGCGAGCGGCGGCATCAAGGCGGTGGCGATGGCGACACCGACGATCGTACCCTCACGCCCGCGAATGATCGCGTAACCACCGGCAATGGCCGAAAAAATCGCCACCACCAGGTCGAACAGGTTGGGCCGCGTGCGCGCGGCGATCTCGCTCGTCACCGTCTGCAAGGGCGACATGAACACGACCAGCGCGGTAAAAAGGATCGCGAACAGCGCGCCAATGGCAAGGCTGCGCGCCGAATGCCGTAACCAGCGATAATCGCCGATCGCAAGACTGAAGCCGACGCCCATGATCGGGTCCATCAGCGGCGACAGGAGCATGGCGCCGATCACCACGGCAGGCGAGGACAGCAACAGGCCCAGGATGGCGATGCCCGCCGACATCGAGACCATCAGCAGGTAGCGCGCCGTCAGCTCACATTCGGAACGGCGCTTGGCGATGACCGCAGCCTGATCGACGGTGGAGATGACATCGTCGCGCCACCAGCGGCGCCAGCTGAGCAGAACCTTCTGGAAACCGGCCGTCTTTCTGCTGGTATTTTCGCTCGGAGCTGCGCTCGCCATGCCTTCGCCCCCTTCTCGGGACAAGCTATAAGCACAGGACGGCACCGGGGGAATGCTTGATATGTGTGTCTTGCGCCCCTAATACAGTAGATGAAGCTTCAGATTGAGGATTTTACAGGCGCCATGGCGAGTACCAACGAGACCGCGACCGAGACCAAGCTCGACCTGACCCCGCCCGATCCGGTGCCCGCCGTTGCTCCGGCGCAGGCCGCGGGGCTGGTGCCCGTGGGCGAGGAGGAGCGGACCGCGCTCGAACAGAAGGTCGACAGCTTTGTGGGCGAGCTGGTCGCGCTCGACGCCAACTCGCCCGAATTCGGCAAGAAGGTCGACCAGATCACCAATATGGGGCGCAAGGAGATTGCGGCCGCCGCGCAGATGTCCAACCGCTTTCTCGATCGGCCGGTGCGCGCGATGGACCAGGAATCGGGCGTCGGCGCGGACCTGACCGAACTGCGACGCACGGTCGAGGACCTCGATCCGGGCCGCAAGGGCAAGATGACCGGGCGCAAGCTGTTCGGCATCATCCCCTTCGGCAACAAACTGAAAGGCTATTTCGACAGCTACACCAGCGCGCAAGGGCATATCCAGGCGATCCTCGCGCGGCTTTCCAGCGGCAAGGACGAGCTGCTGATGGACAATGCCGCGATCGACGTCGAACGGCAGAAGCTGTGGGAGGCGATGGGCAAGCTGGAGCAGATGATCCACATTGCCAAGACGCTCGATTCGGAGCTGGAGGAAAAGGCCGCCGAACTCGATTCCAGCGACCCGGAAAAGGCCAAGGCGATCCGCGAGACCGCTTTGTTCTATGTCCGCCAGCGGACGCAGGACCTGCTGACCCAGATGGCGGTCAGTGTGCAGGGCTATCTCGCGCTCGACCTGGTCAAGAAGAACAATGTCGAGCTGGTGAAGGGCGTCGACCGCGCCAGCACGACCACAGTGGGCGCGCTCCGCACCGCCGTGACCGTGGCGCAGGCGATGACCAACCAGAAACTGGTGCTGGGCCAGATCACCGCGCTCAACCAGACCACGGCGGGGATCATCGATTCGACCGGGCAGATGCTGCGCGACAATACCGCGCAGATCCACGAACAGGCGGCCAGCAGCACGATCCCGATGGAAACGCTGCAACGCGCGTTCCAGAATATCTATGACACGATGGACGAGGTCGACACGTTCAAGCTGCGCGCGCTCGACAGCATGAAGCAGACGGTCGAAACGCTCTCCACCGAGGTCGAGAAGTCGAAAGGCTATATCGCCCGCGCCGAAGGACAGGCACAGGCCGCCGCGCAGGTCGAGACGAGCGGCCTGCTCAGCCTCGAGGACTGATGGCACAGGACCTCACCCGGCAGAGCGAGCGCCTGCTGTCCGAGGGACGGGCGCTGGTGCACGACAACCAGACCGGCGGGCGGCATCGCCGGGGCGGGTCTATCGGGCGGGGTTCGGCCCAGCTCAGGACTCGCAACCTGCTGCGCCGCGCCGGTTTTTTCGGCGCCGCGCTGCTGGCGATCCTCGCAGCGGTCACAGCAGCGGGCATCGTGCTGGGCGGAATTGGCTTTGCCGGGGTCGTAATCGCCTTTTTCGCAGTGGTCGCCGCCGCGATCCTGTTCGCCAACTTTCCCAAGGTGAAAGTTCCCAAACGCGCCGACCTGACCAAGACGCAGGACGCGACCAAGCTCGTCGCACGCACCGAACTATGGCTGGAGGCGCAGCGCCCGGCCCTACCGCCGCCCGCGATCCGGGTCGTCGAGGACCTCGGCGTCCAGCTCGATGCGCTGGGCAAGCAGCTGCATCATGTCGAGGCCAGCCACCCCGCCGCCGCCGAAACGCGCAAGCTGGTGGGTGAATTGCTGCCCGAAACGGTCGAGTCCTATGCCCGTATCCCGGCTCATCTGCGGCGCGAGAAGCGTGGCGGATCGACGCCCGATGAACAGGTGACCGAGAGCCTGACAAAGATCAGCCGCGAGATTGACCAGGTCACACGGCAACTGGCCGAGGGCTCGCTCGACGACCTCGCCATCCGCACGCGCTATCTCGACTATCGCTATGGCGATGGCGCGGTGCCCTCTCTCGCCGCGCCAGACTCGCCGTCACAATCGGAGAACACTTGATGCAGGTTGCCATTCCCCACCAGCTTGGCCGCGAGGAAGTGCGCCGTCGCCTGAAGGCCAGCAGCCACGAGATCAGCGATGCGGTTCCCGGCGGGATGGCCGATATCGCCACCAGCTGGTCGAGCGAGGACCGCATGGAGCTGAGCATTTCGGCGATGGGCCAGATGATGACCGGGCATATCGATATCAATGACGGCGACGTGGTCTTTGTCATCGCGCTGCCGGTCGCCCTGGGCTTTCTCGAACCGATGATCTCCGGCGCGATCCGGCAGCAGGGCCAGCGCATGCTGGAAGCGCCCAAAGACTGATTCCACTACCCTGTAAGCGGTTCTGGCCCGCTCCCCCGGAACCGCAAACAATTCAGCCAGGCTGAAACAGAATCAAAGCTGGCGGTCTTTCTCGAGAAAGGTCTCGGGGATCCGCAGCGAGGCTGCCGCGGCCCGCGTCTCGCGCAGAAACAGCACCAGCCCCCACATCAGACAGCCAATCGCGACAATGAAGAAACCCGCGGCGAGGCCCTGCACGCCGACATGGATAAATTCCTCGAGGAACAGCACCACCACGGTCAGGCCAATGCACAGCGCGCCGAGCACCAGCATCAGGATCGCCCGGCCAACCAGCGCGATGCGTTCGTTGACGATGCGGATTTCGCGAACCACCGCATCGTGATCGGAACCCTCGGTCTGCGAATGCCGCTCGACAAGGTGGCGCGAACGGTCAACCAGCCGCGCCAGACGCGACGACATCAGGTTCATGAGATTCGCGACCGCCACAAGTACGAAGACGGGCGCGAGGGCGAGCTGGATAGTCTGGGCGATCATGGCTGAGCAATCATGAGAAGGCCTTCGTTCAAGGCTCTCATAGCATCACCGCCTGCACGGCAAAGGGCAAACGCCGCCCGTCGAAAATCCCCTACTGGTTGCTGGCCCCGCCCAGCTTGCCAACCTTCTGCGTCCCCTGCATCGAGGTGACGAGCACCTCTTCGCCGTCGACCACAATGGCCACATCGCTGAGGCCGATGGCCGAAACGCGCGGCCCGTCGCTTTCGATCAGCACCCCGCTGCAATCGACCAGTTCAGCCGGCCCGTGCACCGTATTGCCAGCGTCGTCCGCCGCCCGCGCATCGCGCAGCGCATGCCAGTTGCCAATGTCCGACCAGCCCATCGCCACCGGCACCATGGCCGCGCGGCTGGTATTCTCCATCACCGCATAGTCGATCGAATCGCCATCGATCGCGCCGAAGGCGGTCGCGTCGGGATGGAAGTGCTGGCCGTTCTGCGCGCCGCGCTCGACGGCGCGGGCGACGGCGGCAACCATCTCAGGGCGGTGGGCCTCCAGTTCGGCCACCAGGGCCCCGGCGCGGAAGGCGAAGATGCCGCCGTTCCAGCTGTAGGAGCCATCGGCGAGGAACTCGATCGCCCGTGCAAGATCGGGCTTCTCGACAAACCGGTCGACCGCGAAGCCCGCCTCCAGCGCCTCACCGCGCTTGATATAGCCGAAGCCGGTCTCGGGCGCGGTCGGGGTAATGCCGAACGCCACCATGTTGTCCTCGGCCGCCAGCGCGGCAGCCGCCTCGGCAGCGGTGCGAAAGGCGGCGACATCGGCAATGTAATGGTCGCTCGGGCAGACCAGCATCACCGCGTCCTCAGGCAGGCGCAGGGACGCCAGCGCAATGGCGGGCGCGGTGTTCTTCGCCTCGGGCTCGACGATTATCGACGTGCCCGGAAAGCTGGCGCTCTGCGCCTCGACATGCGGCAGGTGCGCGGCCCCGGTGACGACGATGGGCGCGGCGAACACGGCAGGGTCCGCGCAGCGGGCCAAGGTCGCCTCGAACAGGGTCTGCTCGCCGACCAGCGGCAGGAACGGTTTGGGCAAGGTCTTACGGCTGCGCGGCCACAGGCGCGTACCGCTGCCACCGCACAGGATTACCGGGTGAATCATGCTCATGGGCCCCTATAGCCGTTCACTCTTGCCAAACCCGCATAATGGGCAGAGCCTTGTCTTACAGCGAATATTTACCGGCGGAAGAAGTCCTGTCGCCAGCCGTATCGTGCCGGGACAGGCTGGCCATTGGCATCGCGCGCGGGATTGAAGCGGATTCGCTCCACCACCAGCGGACAGACCAGCGCATTTGTCGCCGGATCGGGCCCTGGCGTGGTGACCCGGCAATCGAAGGCGCGCCCGTCCACGCCCACGGTGAACTGGACCACGACCGAGGTGCCTTCGCGGATCCGGCGGCCGCCTTCGGGAATGGGAAAGTCGCGCGCCGAATCGATCGAGCCGGAGCGTACGCTGGGCCGCGTGACCGCGAAGCCGCCGCGCCCGGAACCGCCTCGTCCGGCCCCCGTTCCATCGCCCTCGCCCCCGGTGCCGGTGCCCGCGCCCTCCTCCATCGCGCCCGCGCTGTTGGCCGTGCCGCTGGCTGAGGCGCGCGGGGCTGGCGTGGGGCGTGGCACGGGAACGGGCGGCGCGACGACCTCGCGCGGGGTCGCCTCCTTGCCTTCCTCGCCCGCTCCGCCCTCGGGCTCGGGGGTAGGGGTTTCGGTCGGCTGCATGCTGGGTTCTGGAGGCGCGGTAACGGTGACAGTGACGAAGGACGTCGCCCGCTCGATCGCCTGGCTGGTGAATTTGGGCGCCAGCAGGCTCGACAGGCCGAACAGCGCCAGCAGGTGGCCGAGTACGATCAGCGCGACCAGCCACCAGCGCGGGCGACGACGTGGGCGATAGCCGCTGGAGGGATCGGTTGCGCTCATCCGTCTGGCAACGCTGGCACTGGCACAGGCGTTCCGCAAGCTGTTCGCCCGACCGTGGAACGAAGCCCCGCGTTTTCGTTTGTTAACCGGGTATGGTTTACAGCCCGTCATGAAGCTAAAGACTTACGTCACATAACAAACAGGTGAGGGCAGGTGAGCGACGAGACAGCCAGCGACAAAGGCAGCCTTGGGGGCAGCATCGGGGGCAGCGACAAGGCGCCGAATCTGGCGCTCAAGGTCCTGCATGTCGAGGACGATGCGGATGCCGCCGCCGACCTCACCATGCTGCTCGCCGGTGAGGGCTGTCATATCGTGTGGGTGCCGCTGGGTGCCGAGGGGCTGCGCCGCGCGGCGCTGGAGGATTTCGACGCCATCGTGCTCGACCGGATGTTGCCCGACATGGACGGACTCGACGTGGTCCGGCGACTACGCGAAACCGGTATCGGCGCGCCGGTGCTGATGCTCTCGGCGCTCGCCCGCGCCTCGAACAAGGTGGAGGGGCTGGAAGCGGGCGTCGACGATTATCTCGGCAAGCCTTACGAGGCAGACGAATTGCTCGCCCGCGTCCGGGCGCTGGTGCGCCGCGCCTCGGGCCATACGCACAATGCGATCATCATCCACGGCCAGTTCGAATGCCATGTGAAGGCGCGCACGGCCTTTCGCAACAACAAGCATATCCCGCTCAGCCCGAAGGAGTTCGAGCTGTTCCGCTATTTCATGGAAAATGCGGGCGAGGTGGTGACGCGCGAAATGCTGCTGCGCGACGTGTGGAAGATCGATTTCGACCCGCAGACTAATGTGGTCGACGTCAATATCGGGCGTCTGCGGCGCAAGCTGGAACAGGGATTCGACGCCCCCGCACTCGAAACG
Organism: uncultured Sphingomonadaceae bacterium; assembly: GCA_964406535.1. Lineage (GTDB taxonomy): Bacteria > Pseudomonadota > Alphaproteobacteria > Sphingomonadales > Sphingomonadaceae > Alteraurantiacibacter. The sequence goes on along the minus strand of CAYOSE010000013.1, from coordinate 34,664 downwards.
ATCTGGGGCACCGGGTACCGTTTGACGCGCGGTGAGTGAGCCACTGCCCACCGGCGCTGCCCCCGCGCCTGCGGGTACGCCACCCCCGGTCCGCACCCGGCGGTCGATCTTCGTCCAGTTCGTCCGCAATGCCGTGCTGTTCGCACTGGTCACGCTGTCGCTGCTGTTCGCGGTCACGGTCAGCGAGACGCGGCGCAACAGCGAAGGTGCCCTCACCGTCTCTGTAGCGACCGACATGGCGGCGCTGGTCGACGTCTATGTCAGCGGCGGCGAGCGGGAGCTGGTCGACCGGGTGCGCGACCGCTCCGGCCTGACCGGGCCCGAAGGACGGCAGGCGCGCTATTTGCTGATGCGCCCCGGCGGCACGGTGCTGGCGGGCAATATCGGCAGCTGGCCCGCCCTCAACCCGCTGAGCGGGCAGACCGGCTATGTCGAGCTGGACGACGGCACCACCGTCTACGGCCATGCGGCCCGGCTGGCCGACGATCTCGACCTCGTGGTCGCGCGCTCCTCCGAGAGCGACCGGGTGGCGATGATCCGCCTGACCTTCATCTTCCTCGCCACGGCGGCGAATATCGTGCTGGCGGGCTGGCTGCTCGGTCGCCGTTCGGCCGAGACGATGCGCGAGCGGGTGGAGGTCATCTCCGCCGCCCTGCGCGCCGCCGAGGAAGGCCGCGAGACAGGCGTCACCAGCGACCAGCCGGCGGACGAGATCGGCGAGCTGGCCGACCTCTCCGGACGGACGATCACCCGCGCCGCCAGCCTGGCACGGACACACCGGCACATGTCCGACCAGATCGCGCATGAGATCCGCACCCCGCTGACCCGGCTCGACCGGCGGCTGGTAACGGCCATGGCCGACCTGCCAGATGATGCCGATTACGAATCGCTTGAACGCTGCCGGCAGGACATCCGCTCGGTCGTGGCGATGCTCGATTCGCTGCTCGACATCGCCGCCAGCGAGGGGCGCGTGGGCGACCGCAGCGGCCTTCAGGAGCTCGACCTGTCAGCACTGGCGACCGATCTGGGTGAGCTTTACGAAGGCAGCGCGGACGAGGCCGGAATCACGCTCGACCTCGATATCGCGCCGGGCATCATGGTCATGGGCGAGCGGATCCAGCTGATCCGACTGCTCTCCAACCTGCTCGACAATGCGCTCAAGCACGTACCCGCCGGTGGGCGGATCGAGCTGGTCGTCCGCGAGGGGCCAGTGGTCGAGGTCCGCGACGACGGACCCGGCATCGAGCCGGAACTACGCCCGCTGGTGTTCGACCGCTTCCGCACCGGCGCCAAGGTCGAGGACGGGGTCAGCCACGGGCTCGGGCTGGCGCTGGCACAGGCCATTGCGCTGCGCCACGACATGAAGATCGGCCTCGTCGATGCCGAACAGGGCGCGCATTTCGTGGTCAAGCCGCATGAAATGTGGGGCGCACAGCCGAGCGCCTGAGGCCCGGAGGCGGGAGCGTCAGCCCCCCCGCGGTCAATGAAAACCTAAGCGGCGGCGTCGCCGTCCCACGCCAGCTTGGGCTTGCGCGCTGCGGCAGTTTCGTCGAGCCGCCGGCGCGGCGCGAGATAGGGCGCGCCGGCCAGTTTCTCGTCGCCCGCATTGGCGCGTTCGACAATCGACCGGAAGGCCATGATGAACTGGTCGAGCGTCGCCTTGCTCTCGGACTCGGTCGGTTCGATCAGCATCGCCCCGTGGACCACCAGCGGGAAGAACATCGTCATCGGGTGGAAGCCCTCGTCGATCATCGCCTTGGCCACGTCGAGCGTCGAGACATTGTCCGCGAAGGTCTTGTCGCTGAACAGCGCCTCATGCATGCACGGCCCGCTATGGGCGAAGGGCGCGTCGAGCACGTCCTCCAGCGAGCGCAGGATGTAATTGGCCGACAGCACGGCATCGCCCGAGGCCACCCGCAGACCGTCCGAACCGTGGCTCATGATATAGGACAGCGCGCGGGTGAACATGCCCATCTGGCCATGGAAGGCGCTCATCCGGCCAAAGCCCTGCGGATGTTCGGTCGCCGCACCCTCTTCCTCGATCAGCGTCAGCGTGCCGTCGGCCTGCTTCTTAACGAAGGGCAGCGGGGCGAAGGGCACCAGCGCCTTGGACAGGACCACCGGGCCCGAGCCCGGACCGCCACCGCCATGCGGGGTGGAGAAGGTCTTGTGCAGATTGATGTGCATCGCATCGATGCCCAGGTCGCCGGGGCGCACCCGCCCCATGATGGCGTTGAAGTTCGCACCGTCGCAATAGACCAGCCCGCCCGCCGCATGGACCGCGTCGGAAATCGCCTTCATGTCCGGTTCGAACAGGCCGCAGGTGTTGGGGTTGGTAATCATCACCCCCGCGACATCAGGGCCGAGACGCGCCTTCAATGCCTCCAGATCGACCCGTCCTGCCGCGGTCGCCGGAATGCTCTCGACCGCATAGCCAGCGAAGGCCGCCGTCGCCGGATTGGTGCCATGGGCGCTCTCGGGCACGAGGATGACCGAGCGCGCATCGCCCCGCGCCTCCAGCGCCGCACGGATGCACAGGATACCGCACAATTCACCGTGGGCCCCCGCCTTGGGGCTCATCGCCACGCCCTCCATACCGGTCAGCGTCACCAGCCAGTGCGCCAGTTCGTCGATCACACCGAGCGCGCCCTGGATCGTGCCGGTCGGCTGCAGCGGATGCAGGTCGGCAAAGCCGGGCATGCGCGCGACCTTCTCGTTGAGGCGCGGATTGTGCTTCATCGTGCACGAGCCGAGCGGAAAGATGCCGCAATCGATGGCGTAGTTCTGGCGCGACAGGCGCGTATAGTGACGCACAGTCTCCGGCTCGGAGAGGCCCGCCAGACCCAGATCGCTGGTGCGGGCCTGCGGGCCGAGCCGGGTGGACGCAGCCGGGTCGTACACCGGCAGGTCGACGCCGCAGGTATGCTTGTCGCCCAGTTCGAACAGCAGCTTCTCTTCGAGCATGAGGCCACGATTGCCGGTGACGGTGACGATCTCGCCATCATCACCCTCTATCGCGACTTCGACCAGTTCGGGCGTCGTCGGACGCCAGCCTGACGGGTTGGTGCTCATGACAGCGCCTCCTCAAGCGCGAGGGCCAGCGCCTCGATATCCGCTTCGTCCACGGTCTCGGTTACGGTGACCAGCAGGCCACCGGACAGCGCCTCCACTTCGGGGTAGAGACGCCCGAGCGAGACCCCGGCCAGCACGCCGTTTTCGGCCAGATCGCGCACCAGTGGCCGCGATTCCTGTTCCAGCATGATCGTGAACTCGTTGAAGAAATGCTCGTTCAGCACGGTGACGCCCGGGATCCGGGCCAGCCGGTCGGCGGCCTTGCAGGCAAGCTGGTGGTTAAGCGCCGCCAGATCGCGCAGCCCCTTCTCGCCGAGCAGGGTCATGTGGATCGAGAAGGCCAGCGCGCACAGCCCGCTATTGGTGCAGATATTGCTGGTCGCTTTCTCGCGGCGGATATGCTGCTCGCGGGTGGAGAGCGTCAGCACGAAGCCGCGCTTCCCCTCGGCATCCACCGTCTCGCCGCACAGCCGCCCGGGCATCTGCCGCACCAGCTTGGGGTCGCGAATGGCGAACAGGCCAAGGTAGGGTCCGCCGAATTGCAGGCCGACGCCGATCGACTGGCCTTCGCCGACGACGATGTCCGCGCCGAGCGAACCCGGCGATTCGAGCGCGCCCAGCGCCACCGGCTCGGTATTGACGACGATCAGCAGCGCGCCATTGGCATGGGCCGCCTCGGCCACCTCGGCGACATCGGGAATGCGGCCCAGCACATCGGGATATTGCAGGATCACGCAGGACGTGTCCTCGTCGATGCGCGCAATCAGCCCGGCATTGTCGGGCAGCGACTGGACCGCCGGATTGGCGGTGGCGATCTGGTCATTGGTGAACTTCGCCATCGTCTTGACGGTCTGCGCGTAATGCGGGTGCAGCGCACCCGACAGCACGGCCCGGCGGCGCTTGGTCACGCGGGCAGCCATGGCCACCGCCTCCCAGCAGGCCGTCGCGCCGTCATACATCGAGGCATTGGCAACCGCGCAGCCATAGAGGCGCGCCGCCTGCGTCTGGAACTCGAACAGCATCTGCAGCGTGCCCTGCGCGATTTCCGGCTGGTAGGGCGTGTAGGCGGTCAGGAACTCGCCGCGCTGGATCAGATGGTCGACACTCGCCGGGATGTGGTGGCGATAGGCCCCCGCGCCGAGGAAGAACGGTGCCTCCCCGGCCGACAGGTTCTGCGCCGCGAGCCGGCGCATGTGCCGCTCCACCGCCATTTCGCTGGCATGGGGCGGCAGGCTGTCGATGGGTTCGTCGAGCAGCGCCGTGGCGGGGACGTCGGAGAACAGCGCCGCCACGGAGGGCGCGCCGATCTTGTCGAGCATCGCAACCCTGTCGTTTTCGCCGAGCGGAAGATAACGCATGGGAACTCCTTACGCGGATTGGTTACGCGGGCCGGGTCAGTCGGCCTGGGCAGCGAATGCCGAATAGGCGGCCTCGTCCATCAGGCCTTCCAGCTCGGCCGGATCGGTGAGCTCGATCTTGAAGAACCAGCCGTCGCTTTCCGCCGCCGAATTGGCGAGCGCGGGGTCGTCCTCCAGCGCGGCATTGCCTTCGCTGACCGTGCCCGAGACGGGGCTGAACACGTCGGAGGCCGCCTTGACGCTCTCCACAACGGCAGCCGTGGCGCCCTTCTCGAAGGCCGTGCCTGCGGCGGGCAGTTCGACAAACACGATGTCGCCGAGCAGGCCCTGGGCGTGGTCGGTAATGCCGACCGTGGCCACGCTGCCCTCGACGTCGATCCACTCATGATCCTCGGTAAAGTAACGCGTCATCGAGCTGCTCCTCAGCGGTGGTAACGGTGGGGTACGAATGGCATGGGTACGACGCGGGCGGCAAGCCGCCTGCCGCGCACTTCGATTTCAAGGGCGGTGCCCTCTTCAGCCAGGCCGGTATCAACATAGGCCATGGCGATGGGATAGCCCAGTGTGGGCGAGAACCCGCCCGAGGTGACGCGCCCGACCTCGCTCTCGCCGGAGAAGACCAGTGCCCCCTCGCGCGCGGGCAGGCGCCCGTCGATCATCAGGCCGACGCGCTGTTGTGCGGGCCCCTGTTCGATCACCTGCATCACCGCGCCATGGCCCATCCAGCCGCCCGCCTCGCGGCGCCTCTTCGTCAGGGCAAAGCCGAGATCGGCGGTGACCGGGTCGATGGTCTCGTCGAGGTCGTGGCCATAGAGCGGCAGGCCCGCCTCCAGCCGCAGCGAATCGCGCGCGCCGAGGCCGGCAGGCTTGACCCGCGGATCGGCGACCAGCGCATCGGCGAGTTCCGCAGCCTTGGCGGCAGGCACCGAAATCTCGAACCCGTCCTCACCGGTATAGCCCGCGCGGCTGATCCAGAGCGGCGTGCCGCCCCAGTCGAACAGCCCGGCCTTCATGAAGGTCAGCTCCTCCACGCCAGGGACGATCGCCGACAGCGCATTGGCCGCCTGCGGCCCCTGCAGCGCCAACAACGCCTGCTCGTCATGCAAGGTCAGCGTCACGCCATCGGGCAGGTTCGCGCGCATATGGGCGATGTCGCCATGCTTGGTCGCGCCGTTCACCACGATGGCGGTGTGCAGGCCGGTATTGGTGACGATCAGGTCGTCGATCACGCCACCATTTTCATTGAGCAGCAGCGAATAACGCATCGCGCCCGATTTGAGCGAGGTCACCGCGCCGGGCAGCAGCGCCTCCAGCGCTTCGGCTGCCCCTTCGCCGGTCAGCGTCAGCTGGCCCATATGCGATACGTCGAACAGGCTGGCCGACGAGCGGGTCCAGTCATGCTCGGTCACGATCCCCTCGTACTGGAGGGGCATCTCGTACCCGGCGAAGGGCACCATTCGACCGCCCTGTTCGCGATGCCAGGCATCGAGGGGCAGCGTTGCAACTTTTTCGTCAAGTTCGCTCATCACGACACTCCCGACCTAAACGACACCGGGCTGGCGCCGTTTCCGCCCCCTCTGTCGGGAAACCTGAGAGCTTCACGCCTGAGATACTCAACACTGAGATACTCAAAACCCGGCGCTTCCCCCTTCGGTGGCGGCAACCGTAACCAGTTGCTGCGCTTTCCAGAGTGTCCTCGATCCAGCGGTCCCTTGGCCTGAGAGATTCCGGGGCGGTTGCTCCTTCGGCGCCACACGGCCACCCGTGCGAACTCTCCCGCTGGATCGCCCGGCAGCAACCATGCCGCCGGAAGACCTTTTGTGCATGGGCGATATCAAATGGGGCGTCAATCCAGATTGGGCCTAAGCCAGCGCTCGGCCGAAGAAAGCGGGATTCCACGACGCGAGGCATAGTTCTCCAGCTGGTCACGCCCGATTCTTGCAACACCGAAGTATTCCGCTTGAGGATGCCCAAAATAAAACCCCGAAACCGCCGATGCAGGCCACATGGCAAAGCTCTCAGTCAGTGAAATTCCGGCATTTTTCGGCGCATCGAGCAGATCAAACAGGGTCGGCTTGAGGCTGTGATCGGGACAGGCGGGGTATCCCGGAGCCGGACGAATCCCGCGATATTCCTCGCGGATCAGCGCTTCATTGGTCAGTTGCTCGCCCGGCGCATAGCCCCACAGGTCGCTGCGGACATGGGCATGGAGCCGCTCGGCGAAGGCCTCGGCGAAGCGGTCGGCGAGCGCTTTGAGCAGGATGTCCGAGTAATCGTCATGCGTGGCCTTGAAGGCTTCCAGATGCGGCTCGATCCCGTGGATGCCGACGGCAAAGCCGCCGATCCAGTCGCCCGCCGGGTCGACGAAATCGGACAGGCAATAATTGGCACGCCCTGATCCGTCTTTGGCCCGGCTCTTGCCGACCTGCTGGCGCAGAAAGGGCAGTAGCGTCCCATTTTCGAGGCGAACATCGTCTTCTTCGCGATGGCAGGGCCAAAACCCGGCGACACCGCGCGCGGCCAGCCATTTCTCGGCGATGATCTTGTCGAGCATGGCCTGCGCGTCTTCGAACAGGCCGCGCGCGCTTTCGCCGACCACCTCGTCCTGCAGGATCGCGGGCCAGGTGCCCGCCAGCTCCCAGGCACGGAAGAACGGCGTCCAGTCGATATAGTCGCGCAGGTCCGCGAGGTCCCAGTCCTCGAACACATGCAAGCCCGGTTTCGCGGGTGCGGCTGGCTTCAGCGACAGGTCTGGCTTGAAGCTGTTGGCGCGCGCCTCTTCGAGCGAGAGCAGCGCCGACTTGGTCTTGCCTTCACGCTTCTCGCGCAGTTCCTGATATTCGGCGGCGACCTCGGCAACGAACGGGTCACGCTGGGTGTCCGACAGCAGGCGCGAGGCGACGCCGACCGCGCGGCTGGCGTCGAGCACGTGCACGACCGGGCCTTCGTAAGCAGGTTCTATCCGCAGCGCGGTATGTGCCTTGCTGGTGGTCGCCCCGCCGATCAGCAGCGGAATGTCGAATTGGCCACGCGCCATTTCCTCGGCGACGGTCACCATCTCGTCGAGCGACGGGGTAATGAGACCCGACAGGCCAATGATGTCGGCCTCTTCCTCTTTCGCGGTCTCAAGGACCTTCGACCACGGCACCATCACGCCAAGGTCGATCACCTCGTAGCCGTTGCAGCGCAGGACCACACCGACGATGTTCTTGCCGATGTCGTGAACGTCGCCCTTCACGGTCGCCATCACGATCTTGCCCTTGGCCTTGGCGTCGGCACCCTTTTGCGCCTCGATGAAGGGGATGAGGTGGGCGACCGCCTTCTTCATGACGCGCGCGGACTTCACCACCTGCGGCAGGAACATCTGGCCCGACCCGAACAGGTCGCCGACCACGTTCATGCCGTCCATCAGCGGGCCTTCGATGACCTCGATCGGATGCCCGCCGCGTTCGGCCAGCCCTGCTCGCGCCTCCTCGGTATCCTCGACGATATGCGCGTCTATGCCGCGAATCAGCGCATATTCGATGCGCTTTTCGACCGGGGCTTCGCGCCATTCAGCGGCCTGCTTTTCATGTGCCTTGTCCTGCCCGCGATAGCTCTCGGCGAGCGCGATCAGCCGTTCGGTGGCGGTCTCGTATTCGCTCCCCTCGGGTAGCGGGCGCATCAGGATCACGTCCTCGCATGCCTCGCGCAGCACCGGATCGATCTGGTCGTAGACGTCGAGCTGGCCGGCATTGACGATGGCCATGTCGAGGCCCGCCGGAATGGCGTGGTAGAGGAACACTGAGTGCATCGCGCGGCGGACAATCTCGTTGCCACGGAAGCTGAAGGAGAGGTTGGAGAGCCCGCCCGAGCAATGGACATGCGGGCAAAGTTCGCGAATCTCGTGCACCGCCTCGATGAAATCGAGGCCGTAGCGGTCATGCTCCTCGATGCCGGTGGCGACGGCGAAGATATTGGGGTCGAAGATGATGTCTTCGGGCGGGAAACCAATGCCCGTCAGCAGGTTGTAAGCGCGCCGGCAGATCTCGACCTTGCGCGCTTTGGTGTCGGCCTGCCCGGTCTCGTCGAAGGCCATCACGACCACGGCGGCGCCATAGTCCATGCACTTGCGCGCCTGTTCGAGGAACGGGCCCTCGCCTTCCTTCATGCTGATCGAGTTGACGATGGGCTTGCCCGAAACGCATTTCAGGCCCGCCTCGATCACCTCCCACTTCGAGCTGTCGACCATCACCGGCACGCGGGCGATGTCCGGCTCGGCGGCGATCAGCTTGAGGAAGGTGGTCATCGCGTGCATCGCGTCGAGCAGACCTTCGTCCATGTTGACGTCGATCACCTGCGCGCCGTTCTCGACCTGCTGGCGCGCGACCTCGACGGCGGCGGGGTAATCGCCCGCGAGGATCAGCTTCTTGAACCGGGCCGAGCCGGTGACATTGGTGCGTTCACCCACGTTGACGAAGGCGCGGCTGGCGGCGGAGGTTTCTTTCACAGCGGTCAATTCTCTGTTCCGTTCGTGCTGAGTCTGTCGAAGCACCGTTTTTTACTTCCGGCGCCGCACGCGAAGATAAGGACAGCCCTTCGACAAGCTCAGGGCATTCGGATCAGGTGGCTAGGCTGCCATCACGAAGGGTTCGAGGCCCGCAAGGCGGGTGGCGGTATCGAGCACCGGCACCTTGCGCGGCGGCAGCCCCTCCACGGCCTTCACCATCGCGGCGATGTGGGCAGGCGTCGAACCACAGCAGCCTCCCAGCACATTGACCTGTCCGGCCTCGGCCCATTCCTTGACGAAGCCCGCCGTGGTGTCGGGCTGCTCGTCATAGGCGCCCAGATCGTTGGGCAGGCCTGCGTTCGGATAGATCATGATCAGCGTATCGGCGATCTGGCTGAGCACTTTCACATGCGGGCGCAATTGCGTCGCGCCGAACGAGCAGTTGAGCCCGACGGTGACCGGCTTCGCATGGCGCACCGCGTACCAGAAGGCCTCGACCGTGTGGCCCGAGAGGTTGCGGCCCGACAGGTCGGTCAGCGTCATCGAGAGCATGATCGGCACCTCGCAGCCAAGGTCGCGCTCGACCTGCTTGACCGCCGCAATCGCCGCCTTGGCGTTCAGCGTATCGAAGATCGTCTCGACCAGAATGAAGTCCGCCCCGCCCTCGACCAGAGCAGCGGCCTGCTCGGCATAGACCTCGGCGAGATAGTCGAAGTCGATCTCGCGGAAGCCCGGGTCCTCGACATCGGGCGACAGCGACAGCGTCTTGTTGGTCGGCCCGATGGCCCCGGCAACGAAGCGCGGACGCCCGTCCCTGTCGGCGAACTCGTCGGCGATGGAACGCGCCAGCTTCGCCGAGGCAATGTTGAGATCGGCCACCAGCCCCTCTGCGCCATAGTCCGCCTGGCTGATGCGGTTGGCAGAGAAGGTGTTGGTCTCGGCAATGTCTGCCCCGGCTTCGAAATAGGCGCGGTGGATCGCCTCGGGCACTTCGGGCTTCGACAACGCAAGGATGTCGTTATTGCCCTTCTGCTCGTGGCTTAGGCCGAGCGATCCGGCATAGTCGGCCTCGGACAGTTTCCAGCCCTGAATTTCGGTCCCGAACGCGCCGTCGGTGATGAGGATGCGCTTGGCGGCTTCCTCGTTGAACGTCTGGCGGGCACTCATGCGGCAGGCTCCAGTTCGTGGGTGACATGCTTGCCGAGCAAATGGCACAGGGCGCGGCTGAGATCGGCACGGTTGAGCGTGTAGAAGTGGAAATCGCGCACCCCGCCTTCATACAGACGGCTGCAAAACTCGGCGGCGAGCGCCGTGGCGACGAGCTGGCGTGTCCCCACATCGTCGAGACCTTCGAACAAGCCCGTCATCCAGTGCGGAACGCTGGCCCCGCAAGCGGCAGCGAACTTGCTCGCCTGCTTGAAGTTGGAGACCGGCAGGATGCCCGGCACGATCGGCGTGGTGATCCCGGCGGCGTCTACCCGGTCGCGGAAGCGGAAGAAGGTCTCCGGCTCGAAGAAGAACTGCGTCAGCGCGCGGTTGGCACCGGCGTCGAGCTTGCGCTTCAGATTGTCGAGATCGGCCTCGGCGCTGGCGGCGTCGGGGTGGACCTCGGGATAGGCGCCGACCGAGATGTCGAAATCGGCGATCCCTTTCAGGCCCGCCACCAGTTCGATGGCATTGGCATAGCCCTGCGGATGCGGAACGAATGGCGTGCCCGGCTTGCCGCCATCGCCGCGCAGGGCGACGATGTGGCGGACCCCGGCATCCCAATATTCCTCGGCCACGGCGTTCACCTCGGCCCTGCTCGCGCCGACGCAGGTCAGGTGCCCGGCGATCGGCACGGCGCTGCGCTGCGCCAGATCGCGCACCAATGCCAGCGTGCGGTCGCGGGTCGAGCCGCCCGCGCCATAGGTAACCGAGATGAAGTCCGGGTTGCAGGGCACGAGCCGGTCGAACGTGTCCATCAGGTCCGCTGCGGCCTTGTCCCCGGCAGGCGGAAACAGCTCGAACGACACGCGCACGTCGCCGGGCAGGCCGGCGAACAGGCTCGGCGCGTCGGCCGATGAGGAATTATCAGGCTGCAACACGGTTGTTCCCTTTTAGGTTCTGTTCAGGTGTCTCTTGGGGCTTGTCGGTTCCGCTCACGGTGCGGGTCGCAAGCCAGATATTGGTATCCACACCCTTGCCCGAGAGCGTCACGGGCGGGCGGGGCGTGAAGCCGGCGCGGGTCAGCCAGTCAGCCATCTGCCCCTCGGCAAAGCCGAGCCAGACATGGGCATGACGGGAGCGCAGCTCCTCGTTCCCGTGCTCGGCCAGATCGACGACGAGAATCCGCCCGCCGGGGCGGCACACGCGCGCCGCTTCGGCCAGCGGCAAAGCGGGCTCGGCGGCGTAATGCATCACCTGATGCAGCAGCACCGTATCGAAGCTCGCATTGGCGAAGGGCAGCGCGACGAAGTCGCCCTGCACCAGTTCCCAGCTCAGCGCCGGCAGGTGCTGGAGCCGCGCACGGGCGAGCCGCAACATCGCCGGGCTGCGGTCGAAGCCGACGACATGCTCTGCCCGGCCCGCCAGCGCCTCGGCGCTGCGCCCGGTGCCGGTGCCGATATCGAGCACCTGCCCGAGGTCGCCCTCGCCCAGCGCAGCGAACATCGCCGCCTGCACCCGCTGGTCGGGCGTGAGCATGGCACGCAGGCTGTCCCATTGCTCGGCATGCTGTTCGAAATATTCCGCCGCGCTCTTCTCGCGCGCCTCGCGGATCGCGGCGAGGCGGTCGCGATCCTTGGCACAACGGGCGGCAAGTACGGGGTCAGCCTGTTCGGCGGCATCGAGCAGGTGCGCCGTGGCCGCAGGCAGTGCGTCGAGCGAGGCGGTGGAGACGGCGGCGCGGATGAAAGTCCAGCTGCCCTCGCGCCGCCGCTCGGCAAGCCCGGCATTGCACAGGATCGCCACGTGGCGCGAGACGCGCGGCTGGCTCTGCCCCAGCACCTGCGCCAGTTCGCCCACGGCCAGATCCATGCGCGCAATCAGGCGCATCACCCTGAGGCGCGTCAAATCGGCCAGCGCGCTGAAGAGGGTCTCGGCTTCCATCGGAATTCCATATAAAGATATTGTTATATGTGCAATCCATTATTTGCAGAGCTACGCAAAATCACGGGGATGCCCGAACGCAGGACGCTAACCATGGCTGCGCGAATATGCGGACATGATGGCTCTTGCAGAACCAGATCAGGATGAAACGGCCAACCGCCGACAGACCGGGCGCGCCATGCTGGCCTTTCCGGGCAAGCTGGCGCTGTCCGACGGCAATTTCGATTGCATTGTCGAGGACCTCTCGCTCGGCGGCGCACGGATCACCTGCTTCCGCGCCATCACGCCGGACCGGGAGGCCTGGCTCAAATTCGACCGGTTCACGGTGTTTGGCACGATCAGCTGGCGCGACGGCAACGATTATGGCGTCGCCTTCGAAGAACCGCTGCCCAAGCGGGTGATCCTCGAAATGCGCGAGAATGCCGCGGACATCAGCGGTTATGAGAAGCGGCAGGCAACCCTTGCCGCCAAAGGGCATGTGATCGGCGATGGTGAGGTGGGGCGCTCGCGATTCATGCGAATGCTGGACGTGATCGGTCCGATTGACCGCACGGCCTATTCCGCCTGCCCGCAATGCGAGGAAGGCATCCCGTGCGTCAGGCATTGCGGACATAAGCAACAGAGGCGCGCCAAGAGGCTGCGGATCGCCGCCTTGCTAGTGCTTGCCGCCGCAATCGGAGCAGCGACCGGCATAGTCAGCACCCTGCTGGCCTGAGGTTCGGGCATCGTCTTGCGCCCGTGCACATTACGGTGCGAAAAATCATGGTGAGCCCGACAGGATTCGAACCTGTGACCCGCTGATTAAAAGTCAGCTGCTCTACCTACTGAGCTACGGGCCCGACCATGGGCGCGTCACCTAGGGACGGGCCGGGGGCGGGTCAAGCGCGCATGGAGCTGGGCGAGCGTCAGCCCGGTCAGCGGGTCGCGCCAGCCGCGCGCGATGCGCGCCGCCGGGCCCAGCACGAAGCTCCGCTCGCGAAAGCGCGGATGGGGGATGAGCAGCCGGTTATCGGCGAAAATTCCGCCTGACCACAGCACGATATCGAGGTCGATCACCCGCGCGCCCCAGCGCAGCCCGCGCCGTTGGCGCCCCAGCATGGCCTCGGTCGCCTGCAGGCAGTCGAGCAGTTCCGCCGGCTTGAGCTTGCTCTTCAGCACGATCGCGGCATTGGCATAGCGGCGGCGCGAGGGGCCCAGCGGCGGCGTTGCGATGATTGGCGAGGTTGCCTTCACCTTGCCGAACGCCCCGTCGATCAGCGCGACGGCCTTGGTCACGACCTGCCTTGGCGACCCGAGCCGGGGATGCGGCTGGTTCGAACCCAGTGCGATCAAATAGAGATGTTTCGCCATGCCGCTGCGCTCGCTTGTGGGTGTGACCGACCCGCCCTATCGCAGCGCCCGTGTCGTGTAAAAAGTCTTGTGCAATGCCCCTGGCCGATAGCGAGCCGCCGCGCGATTGCGCTTTATGCCCGCGGCTGGTGGCCCTGCGCGAGGAGGTCCGCGCCGAGCACACCGACTGGTGGAGCGCCCCGGTGCCCGCCTGGGGCGATCCGCGAGCATGGCTGGCGCTGGTCGGCCTCGCACCGGGCAAGCATGGCGCGCATCGCACCGGGCGGCCCTTTACCGGCGACGGGGCAGGCGACCTGTTGTTCCCCGCGCTGGTGGAGACCGGGCTGGCGCGCGGGGCCTATGCCGGATCGCCCGATGACGGACTCAGCCTCGACGGCGCGATGATCCTCAACGCGGTCAAATGCCTGCCGCCCGCGAACAAGCCAACACGGGCCGAGTTCGCAAAGTGCAGCCGCTATCTCTCGGCGCAGCTGGCAGCGCTGCCCGCGCTCGAAGTGGTGCTGGCGATCGGCAAGGACGCGCATAACGCGCTGCTGCGGCACCACGGCCTGACGCTCGCCGGCCATAAATTCGCCCATAGCGCGGTGCATGATCTGCCGGACGGGACGCGCCTGATCGATAGCTATCACTGCAGCCGTTACAACGTGAACACAGGGCGACTGACGGCAGAGATGTTCGTCGATGTGCTGCGCCGCGCGCAGGCGCTGCGTCAGATGTCCTGACAGATCCGCCCGTAAAGCTGCGGGCGGCGGTCGCGGAAGAAGCCCCAGCTGGCCCGGTGCTTGCGTCCGGCCTCAAGGTCGAGCGTGGCGGTCAGCACGCCGGTCTCCCCAGCGCCCAATTCGGTCAGGTAATCACCCCATTCGTCGCAGATGAAGGAGTGGCCGTAAAAGCCGATCCCGTCCTCCTGCCCGCCCTCATTACCGATGCGGTTGGCGGCAACCACCGGCATGCAGTTCGCCACCGCATGGCCGATCATCGCCCGGCGCCACATGCGGCTGGTGTCCATTTCCGCATCCTTGGGTTCGGAACCGATCGCGGTCGGATAGAGCAGCACCTGCGCGCCCATCAGCGCCATCGAGCGGGCGGTTTCAGGATACCACTGGTCCCAGCAAATGCCGACGCCGATCCGCGCCGTGCCGCCCGTGGCGGGCACGTCCCACACCTTGAACCCGTCATTGCCGGGGCGGAAATAGAACTTTTCCTCATAGCCCGGCCCGTCAGGAATGTGGCTCTTGCGATAGGTGCCCATGATCACGCCATCGGGGCCGATCATGGCCAGCGTGTTGTAATAATGGTGCCCGTCGCGCTCGAAGAAGCTGGTCGGGATAGCGACTTTCAGCTTCGCCGCCAGCTCGCGCATGGCGATGACCGAGGGGTGCTCGGCGGTCGGGCGGGCCAGCGCGAAGAACTCGTCCTTCTCCTCGCGGCAAAAATAGGGGCCGGAGAACAGTTCGGGCGGCAGCACGACCTGTGCGCCCTCGCCCGCCGCCTGCTCGACCAGCGCGGCGACGGCGGCGATATTCGCGTCCTCGTCGGGCGAGCCGAGCGGCAGCTGCAAAGCAGAGACGGTGAGCGTGGCCATAGGTGCTGGTCGCTCAATCGCGCTTGCGGAAGAGCAGCGTCATCCGGTCGCTCTCGCCAATGGCCATGTAGCGTTCCCGGTCCTGCTCACCCAATTCCAGCGTGGGCGGCAAGGTCCACACGCCATCGGGCCAGTTGGCCGGATCGTCCGGGTTGGCGTTCACCTCCGAGGCAGCCGCGAGTTCAAAGCCGTTCAGCTCGAACAGGGAAATCACGTCGGTCTGGCGCAGGTAGCCCATCGAGCCATCGGTGTAGCTGTAGGGAGCCTCCTCGGGGGCGCGGTGCTGCACGATCCCGACCATGCCGTCGTCGGCAAGCAACGTGCGGATGGCGCGCAATTCGCGGCTGGCGGTCGTGCCTTCCATCATGCCGTGCAGCGAGCGGAAGATCAGCACCCGGTCGGCCGTGCCAAGAAGCTCGGCAGGGATTTCGTCGCTTTCGAAGGCGGTGATCTTGTCGGCCTCCATCGACCATTCGGCAGTGGCGCGCGCGGTGAAACGCACAGCCCAGGGCGCCTGGCCCTCCGCAAGCGGCCCGGTATCGCCCTGCAGCGCCATGTAGCGCCCTTGCGGTGCAATCCAGGGATAGAGCACACGCGTGTACCAGCCGCCGCCGGGCCCATACTCCACGACGTTCATGGTCGGCTCGATCCCGAAAAAGGCGAGCGTTTCGGCCGGACGGCGGTAGGGGTCGCGCACTGCATCAGTGCCGCGTTCGGGCATGGCGATTACTTCATCGAGCGTCGGAGCCGCCAACTCTTCATTGGCAGCAACAGGGGCGGCAACAGCGATGGCGCAAGCGGTAAGGAGGTTGGCGATCCGCATGAACATCTCTCTTCAGTGGGGGGTACCGCGTTAGTACCCACATCATCCGGGATGACAAGCGGCCCCATCACCCCCATCTGCCATGCAAAGGAGATCTGCGAATGCCCGAGACCGCAACCGAAACCGTCATCGTCGCCGGCGGGTGCTTCTGGTGCACCGAGGCCGTGTTCAACGACGTTGTCGGCGTCCAGAGCGTCGAGAGCGGCTATATCGGCGGCGGGGTCGAGAACCCGACCTACAAGCAGGTCTGCTCGGGAATGACGGGCCATGCGGAGGCGGTGAAGGTCACCTTCGACCCGGCGGCCGTCTCGCTGCCGCAGATCTATGACATGTTCATGGGCACGCACGACCCGACGCAGCTGAACCGGCAGGGCAATGACGTGGGGACGCAATATCGCTCGGCGATCTTCCCGCTGGATGAGGTGCAGCAGGCCGAGGCCGAGGCCGCCATCGCGCGCTGGAACGAAGGCCATCCCGGCGCCAATGCCGTGACCACGATCGAAGGGCCCGCCCCCTGGTATCCGGCGGAGGATTACCACCAGAGCTATTGGGACGGTGACGGCCAGCGCAATCCCTATTGCCTGGCGGTCATCCCGCCCAAGCTGGCCAAGCTCCGCAAGAGCTTTGCCGAAAAGGTGAAGAGCTGACGCGTATTCTGTTTCAGCCTAGCTGAACCAGGGGCGGCTCCGGCCCACGCCCCCACCCAACCTCCCGATAGGGTGAATTTTGGGAGGTCGGGAGGGGGCGTGGGCTGGTGCCGCTTCCACGTCAGTGGAAAAGGCTAGTCAGTTTTGCAGGTATTGATGCCGAGCAGGCTGTAGGCCGGGCAATAGCCGAACAGGCCCGTCAGCAGTGGCACCAGCCCGACCCAGCCCCACGGGGTCTGCGGTCCGACAAATACCAGCGCGATCAGCACCACGCCCACCACGATCCGCAGCAGGCGGTCGAGCTTGCCTTCATTGCATTTCATATCCGCTCTCCTCGCGGCGAGGTGCCGCACAACGCGTGGAGGTTACGCCGCGAGTTTGGCCCGGCACAATGCGCCAGATCAATTTCGGCAGAGAAGTTAGACCGAAGGCTTGCACCAGCGGGCGATGAAGAAGCCGTCGAGCCCGTCCTCATCGGCCAGCATGCCGGGATCGGTCCTGAGCCGCCCCTCGGTGGTCGGTGACAGGCCTGCGGGGAGTTCATCCGCGCTAATCGGATCGGGCGCGAGATCGCAGGTCGCGGCGACCTGCTCGCCTTCCTCTTCCTCCAGCGAACAGACCGCATAGACCAGCCGCCCGCCGGGCTTCAGCCAACCCGCCGCGCGGGCCAGCAGCACGCTTTGCAGCTTGGCCATTTCGGCAATGTGGCGCGGGCGGATGCGGTGCAGCACATCCGGGTGGCGGCGGCAGGTGCCCGTCGCGGTACACGGCGCGTCGACCAGGATTGCGTCGAAGGGCGCATCCGGCTCCCATTCGAGCGCATCGGCGACCACGACCTCGGCAGCCAGCCCGGTGCGGGCGAGGTTTTCACGCAGCCGGGCAAGCCGGGACTCGCTCACATCGAGCGCGGTGACGTCGGCCCCGGTGGCGGCGAGTTGCAGGGTCTTGCCTCCCGGCGCGGCGCAGAGGTCGAGCACGCGCTCGCCCGGCTTCGCATCGAGCAATCGCGCGGGCAGCGAGGCGGCGAGGTCCTGCACCCACCATGCGCCCTCTGCGAAGCCATCCAGCGCCTCGACCGCACCCGAACGCGGCAACCGCAGAGCGCCCGGCGCGAGGCTGGCACCGCCCAGCTGGACGGCCCAGTGCTGCGTGGTTGCAGGGTCACGTAGCGTCAGGTCGAGTGGTGGTGGTTCGGCCAGCCCGCTGGCGATCGCCAAGCCACGCTCCTCCCAACGCATCATCACCTCATCGGGCAGCGTCGGAAAATCGGGCAGCTTCGCTTCCCGCTTCGTCAGGGTCGAGAACACGCCATGCGCCAGCCGCCGCGGCCCGCCTGCGAGCAAGGGCAGCCCGGTGGCGACCACGGCATGGGGCGGCGTCTCCAGCCGCAGCCACCCGGCGAGCATGATCCTCAAGGCCATGCGCGGCTTGGCATCGTCGGGCAGGCGCTTCTTCGTCGCGCTGTCAATCAGCGCGTCGAGGTCGGGGAGCCAGCGCAGCACCTCGCCCGCCAGCGCTCGCGCCAGCGCGCGGTCGGCATCGCGTTGCACCCGCTTGAGCGCCGCCGGTGCGGCCATGTCGAGCGTCTCCCCGCGGCGGAGCACGGCGTCGAGCATTTGCAGCGCGGCGCGACGCGCCGGCAGGCCGGGAATGTCGGGTGTCTTGGCAGATTTCCTGGTTGGCATCATCTGCGCCCTATCCGCGATTGCATCGCGCCGCCACAAGTCCCATTATCGTATCCATGACCAAGCGCGCCACCAAACGCCCCTACACCTTCCAGAAGCCCGCGCACTGGACCAGCGAGCCGCCGCCTGCGCCCGCCGCCAGCACGGACGAGGAGGAGCTGAGCCCCACGCGCTACGGCGACTGGGTGAAAGACGGCATCGCGGTCGATTTTTGAGAGACCTCAGTCGCCATCCCGGTCCTTCGCCGAGCCAAAAACCTTCGCCCAGTCCACCCGCATCAGCGCCACCAGTGCGGCCAGCATCACGATCTGCAAGGCAATACCCCAGGGACTGCTGAAATTCTGACGGAAGGCATCGCCCAAGGAGCTGTTCTCGACCAGCTCGGCCGAGCCGGCATAGATCGAATAGGACACCAGCCTTCCGGCGAAAAAGGCCGCCGTAAAGGGCAGAATCCGCACCCCGGCCAGCCCGATTGCCTCGAACAATTGCGCGGAGGGGACCGGCGACAGGGCGAACAGACCCAGCGCCATCAGCCCGTGCCCCCTGCGCCGTTCAAACGCCTCGCGCGCGGCGGCCAGGTTGTCCTTCGTCTTTTGCGAGACATAGCGCGCCAGCAACCGGAAGCCATGAGCCAGCAGGAAGCGCCCGGAGGCCGCCGCCAGCGCCCCGGTCAGCACGATGCCCGTGACCGGCAAGTCGGTGTTGAGGCCGAACAGCACGATCACCGACCAGGTCGGCGGCCCGAAGGCGGGCATCAGGTTGATCGCGAAGACGACCGCAAAGAAGAACAGATATTCGCTGGGCATTTCAGCCAGCCTGGATCCAGCCTGCCAGCTCGCGGCGCACCAGCGCCTCCAGCATCTCCATCCCCGGTTCGCCCGCATTGAGGCAGGTGAGCGCGGCGAAGTGTCCGCCCCCTGCTTCGGTGAACTGCTCGCGCCCGCGAATTGCCAGCTCCTCCAGCGTCTCAAGGCAATCGGCGGCAAAGCCCGGCGCGGCGATGACGAGGCGCTTCGTGCCCTTGCGCGCCTCCTCCTCCAGCACGGTATCAGTCGCGGGTTCGAGCCATTTGGCGCGCCCGAAGCGGCTCTGGAAGGTGGTGAGCACGCGCAGGTCCGGCCGGTTCAGTGCCTCGGTCAGCAGCCGCGCGGTTTTCTGGCACTGGCAGTGATAAGGATCGCCAAGCGTTAAGGTGCGCGCAGGCATGCCATGGAAGCTGAGCAGCAGCACCTCGGGCACGAAGTCGAGCGCGTCGATCTGCGCGCCCAGATCCTGTGCCAGAGCGGCGATATGAACGGGGTCGTCGTGATAGGGCGGCAGCGTTCTGACCACAGGTTGCCAACGGGTTTTCGCCAGATACTCCCCGGCCTTGTCCACAACGCTGGCGGTCGTCGCGCCGCAATATTGCGGGTACATCGGCGCCAGCAGGATGCGCTCGCACCCCGCGCCCTTCAGGGCGTCCATCCGCGAGCCGATATCTGGCTTGCCATAGCGCATCGCCCAGTCGACCATGACGCCGTCACCCAGCCGCGCCTGCAGCTTCCCGGCCTGCTCCGCCGTGATCACGGCGAGCGGCGAGCCCTTCTCGGTCCACACCTGGGCATAGGCATGGGCGGATTTCTTCGGCCTCGTGTTGAGGATGATCCCGCGCAGGATCGGCTGCCACAGCACGCTCGGCAGTTCGACCACGCGCTTGTCCGACAGGAATTCGGCCAGATAGGTCTTCACCGCCGCCGGGGTCGGCGCCTCGGGCGTACCGAGATTGACCAGCAGCACACCGACCTTGCCGGTGGCGACGGGCGGATGGTCGGGCGGCAATTGTTGGTCCTGCCAGGTCATAATCCCCCCGTCAGTAGCGGCAGGCGGCGCAGGCGCAGCCCGGTCGCGGAATGCAGCGCATTGGCGATGGCGGGCGCGACAGCGGGGACGCCGATCTCGCCCGGATCGAAAGGCGCTGCATCGCTTTCGATCAGGTCCACCTGAATCTCGGGCATGTCGTCCAGACCCGGAAGGTTCAGCTCGGCAAGGCGTGCCGAGACCGGCCCGCCATCGGCATATTCGCTCGCCGCACCAAGCGCGAGGGCAAGCCCGAAGACCAGCCCGCCCTCGATCTGCTGCAAGGCGATGTCGCGATTGATGACGCGCCCGATATCGACCGCCACGTCCAACCGGGTGACGCGGACTCCGCCCTCGCCTGCGCGCGCGGTGGCGATCACGGCGATGCGTCCGGCACTCTCGTCCTCGGCGCGGCCGAGGCGGTGACAGGCCATGCCCTGCCCCGAACCGCCGACGCCGCCGTCCCATTCGGCCAGCCGCGCGGCGCGCTGGAGGCATTGGGCGAGGCGCGGGTCCGAGCCGAGCATGGCGATACGAAAGCCCATCGGCTCGAACTCGCCCTGCTTGGCGACCTCGTCGACGAAGCTCTCGATCATGAAGCAGGTCGCCGCATGGGCATTGGCGCGCATGCGGCCAGAGGGCAGCGGCAGAGAAACGGGCACATGCTCAAGACTCGCGCCATCGAGCGCATAGGGCGGCAGCCCCCCCTCGACCGCCATGGCATCGGCCTCCCCATCGGCCTCGGCAATCGCGGCCCAGCTGGTGCGGTTATCGAACAGGCGGCGGCCAAACTCGCGCGCGGCAGAGGGCGTGGCGATGCGGGTCCGCAGGCGGTGAATGCGGCCACCCTGCGTCAGTTCGGCGGCGAGCAGGCCTGCGCTGGGCGGACGTGGCGGCGCGGCGAGCGCCTCTTCCTCGCGCGACCAGACCAGCTGCACGGGGCGACCAATCTCGCGAGCGATCAGCGCCACCTCGATCGCATGGTCGTGCTCCAGCCGCCGGTCGAAACTGCCTCCGGCGGGCATGGGGTAGAGCACGACATCGCTATGATCGATCCCGATCGCCTTCGCGGCGGCGCGGCGCGCCTGTTCCGGGGCCTGGCTGGCCATCCACAATTCGAGCCGTCCGCCCTCCAGCCGCGCGGTGACGCTGGCGGTCTCGACGCTGGCATGCACGGCGGGGGCGACATCGTAGCGCAAGGCCAGCGTCGGCCGGTAATCCGCCACGCCCGTGCCGCTGGTGGCAACGATCAGGCCCTGCCCGCGTTCGAGCGCATCGTCGAGCGCCTCGCGCATCCTCAGCGAGTTGACGACATGTTCGGTCGAGAATTGCGGCTCCATCGCGGTCAGCGCGCGCTCGGCTGACCACCAGCTCTCGGCTGCCGCTGCCAGCCAGCGCTTGCCCCGCACCACACCGACCAGCCCCTTGATCCCGGCGGCCTTGCCAACCTCGAACCCGGTCAGTTCGGAGCGGTTCTGCGGGCCGTGGCGGATCGCGGCATAGACCATGCCCGGCAGCCGCACGTCGCCGGCAAACTGGTAACTGCCATCGACCTTGGACGGCAGGTCGAGCCGGGGGAAGGCCAGCGCCTCGTCAGCCGCGACGATCTGGCCGGGGCTGTTTTCCGATGGCGGCTCGGCGCGCAGCAGCGGGGCGTCGGGCAGGTCAAACTCGCCCGCCTCGGCAGCGAGTTCGGCAAAGGACAACGACTTGTCGCCATGGACGACAAAGCCCGCTGCCGTGTCGCAGGCCCCGGCCTCGACGCCCCAGCGCTCCGCCGCCACTTCGCACAGCATCTGCCGCGCTGCGGCGGCGGCCTGTCGACAGGGCAGTTCATAGGCGGGGAGCGACATGCCGTCTGCCGTGGCGGTAAAGCGGTTGGCCCGCGCCCAGCGGCGCACGAGCATATCGTCCTGATCCTGCGCCAGAGCGGGGACCAAGGGGCGCCACAAGGGGGCCCATCGCGCGGCCAGCGGCAGGTTGACATAGGCACCGCTGACCGGGGCGGGCTGAACCGCGACCAGCCGCCAGTCCGCGCCCAGTTCCTGCGCCACGATCTGCGGCAGCAGCGTGGTGATGCCCTGCCCCATTTCCAGCTGCGGCACGGCGACGGTGACGACGCCGTCATCACCGATCTTCAGCCACGCGTCGAAGGCGGTCTCGCCCGGCTCGTCGCCCAGCGGCGAGGCATAGTCGCGCGGCGCCAGCGTCCAGGCGACGAGCAACCCGCCGCCAAGCGCGGCTCCGGCCAGCACGCCTCTGCGGGTGAGTTTCATTTACCGGCATCCATGGGCAGGCAGAGTGCCGTCACGCAGGGTTCTCGTCCAGCCACGTGGCAAGCTTGTCAGCGATTGCAGCGAACGGCGCGGCGCTTTCCGCGTCGGTGGCGGCTGGCGGCGCACCGGCATCGCTGGCCGCGCGAATGGCCATCGCCAGCGGGATACGCCCGAGGAAGGGGACGCCCAGCTCACCGGCAGCGGCCTCGGCCCCGCCGCTGCCGAAGGGGTCGGAAATTTCGCCGCAATGCGGGCAGGCATAGCCCGCCATGTTCTCGACCAGCCCGGCAATCGGCACCTCGACCTGGTTAAACAGGTCGATGGCACGGCGCGCGTCGATCAGCGCGAGGTCCTGCGGGGTGGAGACGATCACCGCGCCTGCCGGGCGGAACTTCTGCAACATCGTCAGCTGCACGTCGCCGGTGCCCGGCGGCAGGTCGACCAGCAACAGCTCGGTATCGTCCCACGCCGCCTCCATCATCTGGGTCAGCGCACGCCCGACCATCGGCCCGCGCCACGCCAGCGCCTTTCCGGGCGCGATCATATGCGCCATCGAGACCACGCGCGGGCCATGCGGGCTCTTCGCAGGGACGATGGCGTCGCCGCGCGATTGCAGCCCTTGTGTCTGCGGGTCGAGCAGCGTCACCTGACTGGGGCCGTAGATATCGGCATCGACCACACCGACCTTGCGCCCTGCCTTGGCCAGCGCCACGGCGAGATTGGCGGTCAGCGTCGACTTGCCCACGCCGCCCTTGCCCGAGCCCACGGCGATGATCTTGCGGGTCACGCTGGCTGTGACGGGGCGGTCGGCCATCAGCGCCACGCGCACCTCGTCCACGCCATCGAGTGGGGCCAGCGCCGCCTCGATCGCCTGCTGGACGCCCACTGCCTCGGCACGGCCCAGCCCGCTCGCATCGACGATCACGATCGCCCGGCCATCCTTGAGCTCGGCCGAGCTGACCCGGGACTGGATATTGGCCGGGATCGCCTGTCGGAGTGTCTCGCTGGTGCTCATCGCCGCCCTGCTAGCGCGTCCTTGCAGGAGGTGAAGCGAAAATCTCGCGCCTCTCCCCTGTTTTTTACCATGGGGCACCCTATACAGGAGGGATGGATTATACGGGCGGTTTATTCGAGAGGATCGTGCTGGCCATGGGTAAACGCAGCCCCTGGGGCAAGCCGACGGGTCGCAATGATGGCAATGGTTCCGGCGACGGTGCCGGATCGGGTGGCGGCGAAAGCGGGAATGGCGGCGGCGAGGGTCAGCCGCCCTCCGGCGGTGCGCGCAATCCCTGGCTCCCCGGCGGCGGCGGCGATTCCGGCGACAAGCCGCGCCGCTCGGCCAATATCGAGGATCTGTTCAAGAACCGCGGCCCCGAAGGCCCGCGCCGCAGCGGTGGCCCCGGCGGGCCCAATTTCCGCATGCCCGAACGCCCCGGCGGCAAAAGCTGGCTGCCGGTCATCCTGCTCGGTCTGGCAGCGGTCTGGCTGTTCGTGTCCAGCGTCCACCAGGTTGCCCCGCGCGAACAGGGCGTCGTCACCTGGATGGGCGGCAAATATTCGCACACGCTTAATCCAGGCCTGAACTTCACCCTGCCCTTCCCGCTGCACTCGGTCGATATCGAGAATGTCAGCGGCATCCGCTCCGAGCAGATTCCGGAAGGCGATGCCGAGAAGCTGATCCTGACCGGCGACCAGAACCTGGTCGATCTGTCCTATCGTATCCGCTGGAATATCTCCGACCTGACGCTGTTCCGTTTCCAGCTCGAAGAGCCGGAAGAAACACTGGAAGAGGTGGCCGAATCGATGGTCCGCCAGGCGGTCGCGCAGCAGGACCTCGACACCGTGCTGACCGGCGCGGGCCGCGCCGAGATCGAGCAGCAGGTGCGCCAGAACATGCAGAGCGTGCTCGACGCCTATCGCTCGGGGATCGCGGTGCAGGGCGTCGACATCCTCAAGACCGACCCGCCCGTGCGCGTCGAAGAGGCGTTCAAGGACGTCTCCAGCGCGCAGCAGGATGCTGACGCGGCGACCAACCGCGCACGCGCCTATGCCCAGCAGGTACTGGCCCGCGCGGAGGGCGATGCGGCCGAGTTCGACAATATCTACGAGCAATATCGCCTCGCGCCCGAAGTGACGCGCCAGCGGCTCTATTACGAAACCATGGAAAGCGTGCTCTCGCGCACCGACAAGACCATTATCGAAGCGCCCGGCGTGACGCCGTACCTGCCGCTGCCGGAGGTTAACCGCCGCGCGCAGAGTACGCCGCCGAGCACGGGAGGACAGTGATGAACTGGCAAGACCACAAGTTCACGCTCATGGCGCTCGGCGCGCTCGTCATCGCCGCCTTCAGCACCGCCGTGATCGTGCCCGAAACGCATCAGGCGGTGGTGATCCGCGCCGGTGAGCCAACGCGTGTCATCAACAAGTTCGACCCGGCCCAGCCCTATGGCCAGACCGGCGCCGGCCTGCAGTGGCGCATCCCGGTCTATGAGCGCGTGCAATATGTCGACCGCCGGGTGCTCGACCTCGACATGGAACGCCAGCAGGTGCTGTCGAACGACCAGCAGCGGCTGCAGGTCGATGCCTATGCCCGCTACCGGATCATCGACCCGGTCCGCATGGTCGAGCGCGCCGGGACCGAGGGGCAGCTCAACAGCCAGCTCGCGCCGATCCTGAACTCGGTGCTGCGGCAGGAACTCGGCCGCCGACCCTTCGCCTCGCTGATCAATGCCGAGCGTGGCACGGCGATGGAGAACATCACCCGCGCGCTCGACGAACAGGCGCGCGAATATGGGGCACAGGTGATCGACGTGCGGATCAAGCGCGCCGACCTGCCCGAAGGCCGCCCGCTCGACGCCGCCTTCACCCGGATGGAAACCGACCGCCAGGAAGAGGCGGCGACGATCCGCGCGGCCGGCCAGCGCGACGCGCAGATCATCCAGGCCGAGGCACAGGCGGAGGCCGCGCGCATCTATGCCGAGGCCTATGGCAAGGACGCCGAGTTCTACGATTTCTACCGGGCGATGGAGAGCTATCGCAGCACCTTCATGGACGGGTCCGGCGAAAGCTCGATCATCATGAGCCCCGACAACGAATATCTGCGCCAGTTCCAGGGCAATTAGCCGCGTCGGCTCCGGCCTGTGCGCCCGCCGAACGATTACAGCTGTCGTTCAAAGCCGGTTCAGCCTTGCTGGCGTGAATGTCCGGGCGAACCAGATACCCCAGACGCGCGGGGCCAGTCTCCGGCGCGCAGAGCAGACAAGAGGACCAAGAGGACGTGAAGCCAGTGCGATATTCCTACGCGATAGTCTCGGCATTGCTGTTGGGCGGCGCCACCGTCAGCCTCGCGACCGGTTACCCCGCCGGGGCGCAGGTCGCCCAGAACGACAAGATCCAGATCGCCGATGCCGTGCCGCGGGCGGGCGCGCCCGCCAGCTTCGCCGACCTGACCGAGGCGCTGCAACCGGCGGTGGTCAACATCTCCACCCGCCAGCGGATCACGGTGGAGAACCAGAACCCGTTCGCCGGGACCCCCTTTGCCGACATGTTCCGCAACCGGCAGCAGAACGGGCCCACCACGCGTGAGGCGCAGTCGCTGGGCTCGGGCTTCATCGTCAGCGCCGATGGCTATGTGGTGACCAACAATCACGTAGTCAGCCCCGACAGCCGCGCCGAGCTGGAAGAGGTCACGGTGATCCTGCCCGATGGCGCCGAATATGCCGCCGAGGTGGTCGGCACCGACCCCGCCAGCGACCTTGCCGTGCTCAAGATAGCGCGCCGCGAGCCGTTCCCCTTCGTCCGGTTCGGCGATTCGAGCCAGGCGCGCGCGGGTGACTGGGTGATCGCCATCGGCAATCCGTTCGGCCTCGGCGGAACGGTGACCAGCGGGATCATCTCTTCCGTCCTGCGGAACACCGGCCAGGGCGGGGCCTATGACCGCTATTTGCAGACCGACGCCAGCATCAACCGCGGCAATTCGGGCGGCCCGCTATTCGACATGCAAGGCAATGTGATCGGCATCAACAATGCCATCTACTCGCCCTCGGGCGGCAGCGTGGGCATCGGCTTTGCGATCCCCGCAGAGGATGCCGCGCCAATCGTCAACAAGCTGATCAATGGCGAGGAAATCCTGCGCGGCTATCTGGGTGTGCAGATCCAGCCGCTGACCGACGACTTCGCCGATGCGCTGGGCCTCGAATCCGACCATGGCGAGTTCATCCAGTCGGTCCAGCCGGGCGAGGCTGCGGAGCAGGCCGGGCTCAAGGCTGGCGACGTCGTCATCGAAGTCGACGGCAAGGAAGTGACGCCGGACAACACCTTGTCCTACATGGTCGCCAATCTCACGCCGGGTACGCGCGTGCCGATCACGATCATCCGCGACGGGCAGCGCGAGACGGTCAATGTCACGGTCGGGCGCCGCCCGAGCGAGGAAGAGCTGAACCAGCGGCTGTTCAACCCCGATGACGACAGCGCCCCGCCGCCCTCCGCCGACGAAGGCAGCTCGATCATCGAGGACGGGCTGGGCGTGCAGGTGCAGGCGCTGACGCCGCCGATCGCGCGCCAGCTGGGCGTCGATGCCGACACCAGCGGGCTGGTCGTGCTGGGCGTCAATCCCAATGCCGATGCCGCGCGCAAGGGCCTGCAGCGCGGAGTCATCATCCTGCGCGCCAACAGCACCGAACTCGAAACGCCGGAGGATCTGGAAGCGGTGATCGAAGCCGCGCAGGATGCCGGGCGTGAGGCCGTGCTGCTGCGCGTGCGCGGCCGCAATGGGCAGAACTTCTCGGTGCCGGTCCGGCTGGTCGACTAGCTTCTCCGCCATTCAGCCCTGAGGGTCTGCAAATGGCGAGTCAGGCCCAGGCCAGAACACTCCGCACAACACAACTCGGAACCAGGTAAAGGGCCGCTCCATCGCCGGGGTGGCCCTTTTTGTTGGTTCGCACGAGAAACCCGTTCAGGGCGTTTGCGCGGGCACAGGCTGCGAGTTGACATCGCTGCCGCGCCTGACCTGGATCACCGCCGGACGCCCGCTGGCTGGACCCGTCGCGGAGGTCCGGTCGAGCGAGCGGCCCGTCGCACGGTCGAGGAAATCGTCATTCGCCGCTGGCGGCAGCTCTGTGCCGACGCCGCGCGGGTCGAGCGGGTCGTAGGGTTGCGGCGTCTCACCCTCGACCGGGAACGGGTCCTGATCTCGGCCATCGGTGCGGCCCGGACGGATCAGGTTCCCCTGGTCATCGATGACGTAATAATCGTCAGGATTGCCGAAATAGAACTCGTCATCGGGTTCAAGCTGCCAGTCGGGCAGCTTGAGGTCGGTGTCGAACTCCTCGACCGGGCGATCCTTGACCGCATAGCGCATGTAGGAGGCGAAGGCGCGCGCCGGGGCCGTACCGCCCTGCAGGCCCGAAACGCGTTTGGCATCGTCGCGGCCCATCCATACGCCAGTGGTGACGCCACTGGAAAAGCCGACGAACCAGCCGTCCTTGTTCGAGCTGGTCGTACCCGTCTTGCCCGCAACCGGGCGGCCGATCTGCGCGGCGCGGCCTGTGCCGGTCGCGACCGCCGTCTGCAGCAGGTCGGTGATCCCGGCGGCGACGTAATCGGGCACCAGCTGGTAGCTGCGCGACTGCTTGTGCTTGTAGATCTCCTCGCCATCGGCGGTGGTCACGCGCAGGATGCCGTAGGGCTCGACCGACTGGCCGCGCGCCTGCACCGCGGCAAAGGCGCGGGTCATGTCGATCACCCGCACCTCCGACGAACCCAGCACCATGGAAGGGTAAGTCGAGATCGGTGTGGTAATGCCGAAGCGACGCGCCATCGAGGCGACGTTGGAGAAGCCGACTTCGTTGCCCAGCTGCGCCGCCACGGTGTTCTTCGAATAGGCGAAGGCCGTGCGGACATCGATCTGCCCGGCATAGCTGCCGCCTGAGTTGCGCGGGCTCCAGCCGTCGATCGTCACCGGCATGTCGGTCACCGCGTCATTGGGGCGATAGCCGGCCTCCAGCGCGGAGAGATAGACGAACAGCTTCCACGCCGAGCCGGGCTGGCGCAGCGAATTGACCGCGCGGTTATAGTTCGAGTTCACGTAGTCGGTGCCGCCGACCATCGCCAGGATCGCACCGTCCCGGTCGAGGCTGACCAGCGCACCCTGCGCGCCCTCGGGCGCATTGGCCTGGATCGAGGCGGTCGCCGCGCGCTGCATCCCGACATCCAGCGTCGTCCACACCTCGATCGGTTCGAACGTGTCATGCGGCAGCAGCAGGTCGAGCTGCGGCAGTGCCCAGTCGGTGAAATAGCGGATCGAGTTCTGTCCGACCTCCTCGCGCAGCTTCACCGCCGAGACATCGACATTGGCGATATCGTAAGGGTCGAGCGCACCGTATTTCCGCATCTGGCCGAGCACGACATTCGCGCGGCCCACGGCAGCGTCGATATCGGCGGTCGGGGCATAGCGGCTGGGGGCCTTGACCAGCCCGGCGATGATCGCCGCCTCTGCCGTCGACAGCTCGCGCGCCGAATGGCTGAAGAAGCGGCGGCTGGCGGAATCGATGCCGTAAGCGCCGCCGCCGAAATAGACCTTGTTGAGATACAGTTCGAGGATCTGTTCCTTGGAGAACTTCCACTCCAGCGCCAGCGCCAGCACCGCCTCGCGCAGCTTGCGGTCGACCGTGCGGTTCGAATTGAGGAAGACGTTGCGCGCCAGCTGCTGGGTGATGGTCGAGGTCGCGCCGATCCGGTCGTCGTCGCGCCAGGCGACATAGACCGCGCGCACCAGCCCGAGCGGGTCGACCCCGAAATGCGAGTAGAATCGCCGGTCCTCGACCGAGACCATGGCGTCCTTCATCACCTGCGGGATTTCATCGTCGCGCAGCCATTCGCCATAGCTGGGGCCGAGCGAGACGATCTCCGTACCGTCGCGCGCCCGCACCACGATCGTCTGGCCGTTCTGGCTCGACATCAGGGAAGCGTAGCCCGGCATCGAGCGCGCGGCGAAATAGACCGCCGTGCCCAGCGCGATCACGCCCAGCAAGGCCACGATCACGCCGCCCGCGATCAGCCGGCGGGTCCAGATCGAGAAGCGCGAGCGGGCCTTGGGCGCCGAACGCTTGCTCGGCGCGCTGCTCCGCGTCCTGCGTGGGTTCCTGCTCGGGTGCTTGCCCTGCCGCCGTCTCGACATCGGGTTCCTTTGCCGCGTTACTGCGCGCCCGGCACCATGCCGGGATCAACGTCCCTCATCGCGGGCCATGCATAAAGCAAGTGTAACGCACCGTTAACGCGGGGGAGCGTGGCGGACGTCAGTTATCCTCCGGCTTGAACTCCAGCGAGGCGCTGTTGATGCAATAGCGCAGCCCGTTCTCGCCCGGTCCGTCGGGGAAGACGTGGCCGAGATGGCCCGAGCAGCGCGCACAGACGACTTCGGTGCGGACCATGCCGTGCGAGCCGTCCCGATGCTCTTCTACCGCATCGGAGGCGGCAGGCGCGGTGAAGCTGGGCCAGCCCGAGCCGCTGTCATACTTGGTCTCGCTCTCGAACAGCGGCAGGCCGCAACCGGCGCAGGCATATTCGCCCGCCTGCTTGTTCTTCTCGTATTTACCGGTGAAGGCCCGCTCGGTCCCGGCCTCGCGCAGGATATGGTACTGCTCAGGCGAGAGGCGTTCGCGCCATTCGGCGTCGGTGAGGTTCATCTTGTCGGTCATCTTTTTTCTCCTCAGGCGCCGGAATTTCCTGTCTTTCGCCCGCCCATCCGGGCGGGCATCCTCGGCGCTGTCCCTCCGCTAACGCTGCGGGGCGCCTGCGGTCGCGCAGTCGCGCTCTGGCTACCGCCACCAGATTACTGGCGTGATTCTCAATATCGGTCTGCGACAGACCAATCGCAAGCCCGGATGGGCGGGCGAAACGCAAACTAGCTATTCACATCCGCATAGTGCCGAGGGGGCGGAATGCCTTCCATCTTCGCGCTCAGCAGCGGGCGGAAGTTCGGGCGGCTCTTCATCACCCGGTACCAGCCATGCGCGCCGTCATGCCCGCTCCAGTCGATCCCGCCGAGATAATCGGCGACCGAAATCTGCGCGGCGGCGGCGAAGTCGGCAAGGCTCAGCTGCGCGCCCGCCAGCCAGCGGCGGTTGTCGACCAGCCAGTCGATATAGTCGAGATGCTCATGCGCCAGCCGCATCGCGTGGCGCAGCGTCGCAGAGTCGGGCGAGGTCTTGAGGATCAGCCGCTTCTTCATCTTCTCGTGCAGCAGCGGGTGGGTCACGTCAGCGAAGAAGGCCTCGTCGAACAGCGCCACCAGCCGCCTGATCTCGGCGCGCTGCAAGGCGGTGCCGGGCAGCAGCGGCGCGCCCTCGATCGCTTCCTCGAAGAACTCGCAGATCGCCTGGCTGTCGCACAGGGCGCGGTTGTATTCCGGGTCATGGAGGACCGGCGTGCGCCCGGCCGGGTTGAGCGCGAACAGCGCATCGCCGCCATCCCATGGATCGGCCCGCTTCAGTTCAAAGGCCACGCCCTTTTCGCTCAGCGCTAGGCGGACCTTGCGGCTGAAGGGACAGAGCGGGAATTGATACAGGTGCCACATCGGTTCAACGCCTCATGCCGCAAGCGCGCGGCGCGGTCCAGCATCGCGATACAATAGCGCGGCGAAATGATCTCTATACGGGCGGGGCTACCCTTATTCCTCCAGCAGGGAGAGGCAGGCGGGCATGATCTCGTCCAGCTGGCCCTGCCGGAAAATCTCATCGGCCTCCGCGCTCAGCGCCGCGACGATCTGCTCGTCGGTCAGCTCTGCCTCGCGCATGACCCGGTCGACCTCGACGGCGAAGAAATCCGCCCCGCGCTGTTCCATCGGCGGGTAGGCCAGCGCATCCGCATTGCCATTCTCCTGACCGAAAGCGACCATGGCAAAGGCGGCGCCGCAGCGCAGCACCATGCGGTGCTCCAGGCTGAGTTGGGGCACCTCGACCTGCGGCGCGGACTGGGACGGTCGGGGTTGCTGCTGAGCTGCCGCGGGAACGGACAGCGCGATAAGCGCGAGCGGGGCGAGAAGGCGTTTCATGCAAATCCTCGTGGCATTGGCCAACTGAACGCGGCCTGCATGCGCCCATGCGCCCGTGCGCTGCGCGTGGCAATCGGGAAGCCAGCGGGCGGCCAGTCCTATGATGCCGCCGAGGATGCGCCGGAAGCGCAATAGGGCGGTGGCTCAGCCCAGCCGGATACCGGCGATGCGCGCCAGCCGGGCATCGCCGATCCGGCGCACCAGTTGCTCCTCGATCGCGCGGCGGCAATCATATTCGGCCATCGCCGTATAGTGCGAGCCGCTGTCGCATTCGGCGCGGGCAAAGCGCTGCACGCGGTCGAACAACGCCCGCGTCGCAGGCTCGCTGGCAAGGTCGGCGGGTGCAAGCCGGAAGGCGATTTCGACCTCGCGCTGGGGCGGGCGGGCCAGGGCCGGAGGCGCAGCCAGCTGCGGTGCCAGCAGCGCAACGCTGGCGAGGACGGCGAAGGGAAGTGCGGAAACGTTCATTTGATCTCTCCTGTTCATGGCAGGGTGGAAGTCCCACCCGATGTCCAGGAGGATCGGCGCTTGGGGCGCGGCCCGATAGTTCGCGCACCATAGGAACCCGCTATGGAATCCATAGCGGGCATGCTATTCCCCAAGAGCGAGGAACCGGCATGCCGCGAAACATCGAACTCGACACCCATTGCCCGGCAAACAAGGCTGCCGAGCTGATCGGCGATGGCTGGACCTTGCAGATCCTGCGCTCGATGATGTTCGGCGCCAGCCGCTATGGCGAATTGCAGCAGGCAATCCCGCGCATCTCGCCCGCCGTTCTCAGCGGACGCCTGAAGGCGATGACCGAAAAGGGGCTGATCGTCCGGCGGGAAGCTGCGGGCGGGCGCGGGGCGACCTACCGCCTGACCGCCTCGGGCCGCGAACTGCGCCCGGTCATCACCTACCTCGCGAAGTGGGGGCTGCGCTGGTCCTCGCGCAATATCAAGGCGCGCGACGTCGATATCGGCGCGCTGATGTGGGATGTGCACCGCTCGCTCAAAGTCCGCGAACTGCCCGATGGCGAGACGGTGATTGCCTTTACGCTGACCGGCGTGGAGCAATATGACAAATGGTGGATGACCGCGAAGGGGCGGCGCGTCGGCTTGTGGCCGGACAATCCGGGCAAGGATGTCGATGTCTACCTGACCTGCTCGCTCGGCGACCTCGTGGCAATCTGGCAGGGGCGGCTTGGCCTGCGCGAGGCACTGTCGACAGAGCGGCTGGTGATGGTGGGCCGCGCCGACCTCACCCGCACAATCGACAACTGGTTTCCGGTTTCGCCCATCGCCTCGGGCCAAGGCGGCGAGGGACAGGGCGCGCCCGCCCCCCGAATACTGTCCCATTGAGCCACTATTGCGGGGATAACCGCCCCTGACAGGCCTTGAACAGCATTTGTCACGATGGCCAGCCGGGGCATGCTGTTAGGCAAGGTTCGCCGGGTCGCGCCAAGAACATCTCTCATCGGAGGCAGGTTTCAGGGGCACCACATGCGCTTTCTTCGCCGAATTCTTCACGACTGTTCCGGCGCATCGTCCGCCGAATATGGCATTATCGTGCTTGTCTGCGGCGTCGGCCTCGGCGCAGCCTCGCTGATGCTGGGCGCCAACACCGCCCAATCGGTCAGCCTCGGCTCGCAGGCAACCTACGCTTCCAATGCGACACCTGGCCTGAGCAGCTTTGGCGGCGGCGGGACGGGTTCCGCCAGCACCGATGGCGGCAGCTCTGGCGGTGGCAGCCAAGGCGGCGGTCAGGACGGTGGTGGCACCGACACCGGCGGCGATACGGGCGGTGATACCGGCTGCGGAACACTACCCAACGGCAAGCCGAAGAAGTGCTGAGCCGCCAAGGGCCGCCGCGACACAGGCTGGATCGATCCCACCACCTCGCAAGCTTAATCGGGATTGACCCGGTGATTGTGCATGGCAAGACTGCGCCAGGGCCACAGGCCGCCGACTATTGACGGTGTGCCAGTTCACCGGGCCAGTTTTACGAGGAACCGATCCATGTTCAGCCACATCCACCTGGGTAGCAATGACCCCGAACGCTCGCGCAAGTTCTACGACGCCATCATGGCGGTGCTCGGCGGCTCCCCGGGGATCAGAGACGAGGCCCGCCACCGGTTCTTCTACAACCATAACGGTGCGATGCTGATCGTCGGCGAACCGCTCGACAAGGAGGAGGCGGCGCCCGGCAACGGCCTGACCATCGGCTTCGCGGTGGACAGTCCCGAACAGGGCGATGCCTGGATCGCCGCGGGCCTTGCCAATGGCGGGACGGCGGATTGCGACCCGCCGGGGATCCGCGACCGCGGCGACCGGGGCGATATCTACCTCGCCTATATGCGCGATCCCGACGGCAACAAGCTGTGCGCGCTGAAGTTCATGTAGCGAAAAAGGGCAAAACCGTGCCCGCGCGGTAACACTTCCGACTCGAACCGCGTGCTATGGGAACCGGCGAACCCTCCTGGCGCTATAGGATTGATGGACTTCATTTCGCCGCTCCTGCCGATGGACATGCTGCTTGGCCTCGCCGCCATGCCGGAAATGGTGTTCGTCGTCCCGCTGGCGATCGGC
The DNA here is from genome assembly GCA_964406535.1 of uncultured Sphingomonadaceae bacterium. Classification (GTDB taxonomy): domain Bacteria; phylum Pseudomonadota; class Alphaproteobacteria; order Sphingomonadales; family Sphingomonadaceae; genus Alteraurantiacibacter. Next base: position 831 of record CAYOSE010000013.1, on the reverse strand, counting down.
ATGCTGACCGTCATGCTGGTAGGCTGTTCGATCCCCGGCACGCTGACCCCGCTCTCTTTCCTCAGCGGCATGCTGATGGGCTTTGGCGGCATCCTCGTCGTCGCGCTCGGCGCACTGGTCGGCAGCCATTTGCTGTTCCTCGCCAGCCGCCATTTCCTGCGCGAGCGGATGGAACGGCGCTTTGGCGAGCGGATCGCGGGGGTGCATGAACATCTCGCGCGCAAGGGCCCGGCCTATGTCGCGGGCGCGCGGCTGGCCGGCGTTCCCGGCCTGCTGGTGACGGCAGGTTGCGCCGCTGCCCCGATCGGCGCGCGCAGCTTCGGCGCGGCAAGCCTCTTGGGCATGATGCCTGCCATCGTGCTGGCGGCAACGGCGGGATCGGCGCTCTAGAATATCCTTCCACCGCCTCAAGCAGCGCTTGCTTGAATTGGCCCGGTGGCTTGCCTAGGTCGGACATCGTTCAACCGGACTCAGCCCAATTCTATTCCAGCAAGGCAAGCACATGACGACGCACAAGACCCGCATGCTCATCATCGGTTCGGGCCCGGCGGGCCTCAGCGCCGCGATCTATGGCGCGCGCGCGGGGATGGAGCCGATTGTCGTCCAGGGCCTGCAGCCCGGCGGCCAGCTGACCATCACCACCGATGTCGAGAACTATCCCGGCTTCGCCGACGTCATCCAGGGCCCCTGGCTGATGGAACAGATGACCAAGCAGGCCGAACATGTCGGCACGCGGATGATGTGGGACACCATCACCGAGGTCGATCTGGAAGGCGGCAGCCCGTTCCGCGCGGTGGGTGACAGCGGCGACGAGTATATCGGCGACGTACT
>CAYOSE010000012.1:0-43911 GCA_964406535.1 uncultured Sphingomonadaceae bacterium | reverse complement strand
AAATAGCCGGAATCCTAACTACCAAAACGGACCACTTTCTGGGGGGCAGGTCAACGGGGCGCATTGCGGTCGAACGCATGGAGCAGATCGCCACCGAACTGCGCCGCCGCGGCATGGCCTTCGTTCCCATACGACAATCCAGCCTGGTCGCGGAAATGGGTCGGACTGAGCTCGCTGCTCCCGTGACGGACGACAAGAATGACAACCAGGAAATCCGCGAGACGGGCGAACTGCGCTTCCTTCGGCGCAATATACGCCAACTCCAGGCCCATGGCTGGTTCGACCCGAGGTTCGATGCCCCCTGGCTGCTCGATTTCCAGGCAGCACTGGTCAGTGCAATCAACGCCCAATGGTGCGACGACGTCGCGCCTGAACTGGCACGCGCGCGATCGAACTGGCTCTATCGCCTGCTCGATAGCTATGGTTGGAGCGAAAGCCAGGTCGGCGACAGTAGGGGCGCGCTCGATGAGTATGGCGCGGTGTTCGATCTCTCCCGCCTCGCCACCTCGGTCTACGAAATCGAACCCCCGCTCAGGCAAGCCTTTTCCGACTGGTTCCGGGAGGACGTGGTCGAGCCGCTGTGGCTGCGCGAACCGCGGTTGAGGCCAGTGTTTCTCGATCACCTGCGCGGGCTCATCCGCGCTATCGCGCGCGATGTCCACGCCGATACGGGCACCGACGTGAGGCTTGCCGCCGCCCGGCTGTTCCAAGACATCCCCATGTTCCTGCAGCTGGCGATGCTCGAAGACTCGGCATTTCAGGACGCTGTCGGCTTTGCCGTTGAATCGCGGGCGGAGATGGGAGAGGTTTCCTTCCTGCGCAGCGATCTGCTGGACCATGCGCGCGCAATTTATTCTGCGCCTACGGAAGCGATCGTCGTTACCGACGAACAGGGCCATGATTGGACCCTGACCACCGATCCGCATGATCCCGATTGGCCGCTGCTTCTCGCCCGCGAGGAGAAAAGGATGCGACTGCGCGGATTGGCGGGCATTCATCCCGATCCGGCAGCCAGGGTAGCGATGCTCGACCAGCTACTGTACGAAAAATCGGTTGCGCATACCGCGGTGGATTTCTGGCGCGACCGGCTCCGCGACGCTCCGCTCGAAACCGATGAAATCGATGCGTTCGAGGAGTTCCTCGGTACGTTTCCGCCCATGATAGCCGAAGCGCTTCAGCAAAGTTTCGAGGCCGGAAGCGCGCCGATCTCGCTGCTGGTTCCCTCCTCGGCAACCTATTGGGAAAATCTTGCAGGTCCTTCGGGCGCGCAGACGCTGAGCGAGCTCGTGCGCAGCTGGGAAGGACCTGCCGCATGGTCTTCGGGGGGGCCGGTCGCGCGTGCATGCTGGAACCTACTGCTAGCCTCGCACACCAAGGCCTTGGGTGAGAAGTCATTCGACCTTGCAAAGGAGGAATGGCGCGAACTCGGCGCATGGGTCGTGAGCGCTGGTGATGTCCTGGCGATGGTCGGCTTCGTCGAAAGGGCCCTGCCGCATGCCTCGAACGACCCAGCTCTCGAGGACCAAATATTGGAAGTGGTCGCGCGGATCGAAGCGCTCTCGCCGGACGATGAGGGCGGCCCTCTCTACCTGTTCACCAGCTTGGCGATATTCGTCGAAGGCGAGCTCAGCCGCGCCGGCACGCTTGCCGACTGGCAGCCGTGGCATCGCCGGATGGCGGCAATGGCGCACGCGGCCCTGCTCGCTCGCGGGACCAATGGCCAGATCGACACTGAGCGCTTTGCCCGGTTCTGTCTCGAAGAGCGCGGCTGGCTCTATGCGCTCCAGACCTTGACCGACATGCGCCTCGAACCTCGCTGGCGCACCGAATACATGTCTGCGTCGCAAATGCGGCACGAGCTCACCGGGCGGATCTACAATGTGGCGGCCGCGCTTCCCAAGGACCTCCTTACGCCTAGGCTCAAGGTGGCCTTGCTCGCCGAATCGGACAGCCTTCGTTCGCGTCTTGCCCTTCCGATGGCTCTGCTGCCGGGTCCGCTCGAAGGCGCCATTGCAGCCGACTTGCAGCCGGCATCGGACCAATTCGTCGACGTGATCGAGCAGGCCCTCGAAGACGACGGCCCTAAGATCGAACTGGTCAGAAACCTCATCAGCATGGAGGCGCTCGTCCGGCTGCCGCAAGAGCTGTGTTCCCGTGCCTCGGACGCAATCCGCGAGGAGGGGACCCGTTTGCTGTCGGCCTTGCCGCAAGAGGAGGTTCACGCCTACCTCGTGGGCCTCGCCAATCTCGCTGCCTCACACCGGCTTCCCGAACTCGCGCAGACCATCCAGTGGCTGACTCGCCTTCAGCGCACGCGTGCGCCGATGTCGGTTGCAGAGGAAATGCAACTGCTGCTGCACGCTGCAGCGGCACATGACGATGCCGAAAGTTGGCGAGCCTTTGTCGGCCAATGGATCCGCGAGATGGCCTACCGGCTCGCCGAAATCGAGGAGGCCCACTCCTTGCTCGATTGGCTCGGCGCACTTTGCAACATCGATCCGAAGCTGCGCGGCTACACTGGACGCGCACGCGCCGCGCTGCTGTTGTTTCTCGATGCCTGAGCGGGCACAGGTCTTTCCGGTACGCATGGATGGTTCGCGGGTGAGCCAGTCCGACGCCTACCAAGTGCGGGCCGTCGCCTTCCTCGACATACTGGGATTTTCGCGGCTTGTTGCTGAAGCCGATGACCCCGGGCTGCGGGCAGCCATCCTCGAGGCGGTGCGTGTGATGCGCGACACGCTCGCACCGAACGAAGCATCGGACTTCCGCTTCACACAGTTCAGCGATTGCACGGTCCTCTCCGCGCGCCTCGACGCCTACGGTTGCAATCTCGTAATGACCGGCGCGATCATGCTTGCTGTAAACCTGCTCAACCGCGGCCTGTTGCTGCGTGGTGGAATTGCGGTCGGCAACATGATCCACACATCCGAAGTAATGTTCGGACCGGGTTTCCTCGCCGCCTTCGGCAAGGATACGCATGGCGCGATGCCCAGAATTGCGATCGATGCCTCGCTGGTGGACGAAATCGCCGGCTGGCCGAACGACTTCGGTCTCGAAAGCCTCATCTGGCGCGACCCCTATGATCTTAGTCCCATGCTTCACACCCTGCATGACTACGAGACCTATGACGCGGTTCGGCGTCCGGGCGGCCTAGTTCTCGAAGGGAACGCCGCAATGCTCGCCGAGATGATCGCGAGCCAATGCTATAGCAGCGAACACGTGCCGCCCGTAGTTGCCAAGTGGATCTGGATGGAGCGATACTGGAACGAATCCGTTTCGGCCCTTGGCATTCTGAGCAAGACCGACGCTTTTGCTGCCAAGATACAAAGGCAAGCCCAAGCGGCAAGTACCCGATAAACGGAAGGTCGAACTCCTAGTTCGATGAATGGTTCTATCTGGCCAACGCTAATTGCCCATCACTTGGCAAACTTTCGGAGATTGAACGGCAACTCTGGGATCGTCGATATGCTGTTCGAATGTCCGACTTGAAGGCGCAAAGCCGACGTCGAGAAAGCTGCGTCTGGACTTCTGGTGACATTGCCGGCTCCTTGGGGCCATGGATATCGATCCCGCCAACCAGCTGCTGATCGAGGGGCTACTGCTAAGGGCAGGTCGGATCATGGAGGATTTTGCTCCGGAGCTGGCGCGACAGTTGCCTGATGATCCCGTTGAACTCCGAGCGCGGATCAAACACCTGGTGAATAGGACAAGTGCTCTTCACGCGCTGGCGACGGCGGCGCATTCGTTAATCGATTGCGGCAAGCACTAACTCCCAGGCCAACGGGCGCACTTCCCGCTCGACTTCCAGTTCACGGCAAGCATTGGTGTGTTCACTGAAGCGCGACCCAGGAGTTAGGTCGCAGCCCCGGCGCTTAGTGTGTGACGGGGCCGTGGGTGATGGGAGCGACAATCGCGTCGCTCCCATCAAGGAGAACCACCCATGACCACCGCTAAACAGATGACCAAGAACGCCAAAGTCGTAGCGCTGCTGAAGCGCAAGCAGGGCGCAACGCTTGAAGATCTCACCAAAGCAACGGGCTGGCTGCCTCATACTATGCGGGCGGCGCTTACTGGCCTGCGGAAGAAGGGTCATTCAATAGAGCGCACCAGCGTCGATGGCGTAAGCCGCTATTCGATCATGGCTGGCGACTGAGTTATGGCAAAGCTCAAGGAACATCTCACTGCATTGGATCGGATGCCGAGGCGGGAGCTGATGATGGAATGGGGGCGGGTCTACAAGCGGCCCGCTCCCAATCTCTCCGCCGACATGCTGCGAACGGGCATCGCCTATCGCTTGCAGGAGAAGGCCTTTGGCGGGCTGTCTCGCGCATCGATTGCCGAGCTGAACGAGAGCGGAGTTGGTCGGCCGGCGATCAAGCCGGGGACGCGCCTTGTTCGGAGCTGGAACAGCCGGACGATCTCGGTTGAGGTCGCCGAGGACGGGTTCGTGTTCGGGGACCGGCACTATTCGTCATTGTCGGCAATCGCCCGCGAGGTCACCGGGAGTCACTGGTCTGGCCCTCGCTTTTTTGGCCTGCGCGGGGAAAATGCCGATGGCTAGCCGCCATCCAACCGGAGCCGGCGGTACGGTCCGCTGCGCCATCTACACTCGCAAGTCGACCGACGAAGGGCTGGAACAGGAGTTCAACAGTCTTGACGCCCAGTATGAGGCCTGCGCCGCCTATGTGATGAGCCAGCGTCACGAGGGCTGGGAACTGGTGAAAGACCGCTACGATGACGGCGGCTTTTCTGGCGGCACCATGGAGCGTCCCGGCCTCCAGCGAGTACTGGCTGATGTTGCCGAGGGCAAAGTCCAGGTGATTGTTCTGTACAAGATCGACCGGTTAACCCGCAGCTTGTCGGATTTCTCGCGCATTGTGGACGTACTGGACAAGGCTGATGCCAGCTTCGTCTCGGTGACTCAGTCGTTTAATACCACCACCAGCATGGGCCGGCTGATGCTCAATGTGCTGCTGTCATTCGCTCAATTCGAGCGCGAGGTCACCGGCGAGCGCATCCGTGACAAGATTGCCGCCTCGAAGAAGAAGGGCATGTGGATGGGCGGCCCCGTGCCGCTGGGTTACGAGGTGCAGGATCGCAAGCTGGTCATCCACGACGAGGAAGCCGCCAGGGTTCGGCACATCTTTGAGCGCTACGTCGAGATCGGTTCAGGCCAGTTGTTGCTAGACGCGCTGCGGGAGCAGGGCGTTCGGACTAAGCGGCGCGTTTATCGTGATGGAACCATCAAGGGTGATATCCCCTTCACCCGTGGCAGCCTGTTCCATCTGCTGAAGAACCGAATTTACCGTGGTGACATTGCGCACAAGGGCGAAGCCTATCCAGGTGAACATGAGGCAATCATCGACGAGGAATTGTGGGAGCGTGTCCAGCGCCGCATCGCTGAAAACACCGTCGAACATAAGCTGCGCCGAAGTTCGAACGAGGCCAGCCTGTTGGTCGGGATCTTGCATGATGGCCTTGGTCGCAAGATGAGTCCGAGCCACACAGTCCGGCAGGGCAAGCGCTATCGCTACTACGCGACGCATGCAGCGGAGATCGTCGACGGTGGTCCGGCATGGCGCTTGCCGGCGCATTCTATCGAGAAGGTGGTGGTCGCTAAACTGGTCGATGTGCTCTCGGACCAGCGGACCATCCGTAAACTGGTTGGCGGTAGTGATGCCGCGAAGCTGGCTGCTGCCATCAGTCGTTGCGAGCGCGTCGCCGAGCAGTTGCAGGCCAGCACGCATTATCGCCGCACCAAGGTTCCGGCAGTCGTCGAGAGAGTCGATGTCGGCGATGATGAAGTCAGGATCATGCTATGCGCTGACGGGCTTTCGGATCTTCTCGAAATGGAGATCGACCCGCAACACATGTTTCCAATCACCGCACCTGTCTCGCGCATCCGCAGGGGCAAGGAGGTGAAGCTCGTCATCTCCGATGGCGTCGGGGTTGAGCGTGATGAGATGTTAGTGACCCTGCTGCGTGAGGCTATGGCGGTCAGGGATGAGGTTCTTTCCAAACCCGACCTGACCATTGCCGAGGTCGCGGCATCTAGCGGTCGCTGTCGCAAGAGAATGGGGCGGTTGTTCCGTCTCTCATGGATCGCGCCGGAAATCGTGGATGCAATCCTGGCCGGTAAGCAACCTCCAGCACTGACCGCGAAAGCGCTCCTCGCATCCGAACTTCCCCTAGGCTGGACTGATCAAAAGGCAGCTCTGGGCTTCTGATCGCCAAGGCAAGTGAGGTCTGCAAAATGGCCTTCTGAGACTGGGGCCGGAAATCCTGCATAAACGACCCGATCCGCCATTCTCATGACCTCACCAGAATTGATGGCTCGGCCAAAGCCCGCAGAAATGCGGGCTTCACAGGTGCCCCTGCGCCGGTGCCTCGAAAGTCTGGCGATTTTGGGAGTGCGTGGTGCCCCTTGTATGACTCGAACATTTCAAGACAACACCAACAAACTCCACATTTAATGGCCATATTTCCGTAGGTTACGCGTTAAAATCAGAGGAGATTCTCTGCAGGCCTCAGATGGCCGATTTCCGCCTCAGACTCCAAGCCCAAGCACAGAGTCAGCTATTCGCGCAAATGATCATCGGTTTGGGAACATCGCCATCATGGTCCTTTGAGCCAGGAAAGGCGTTCTTCCATGTGAGGTCTGCAAATCAGGAGTCTGAGATTGGAGGCCAGATTGAGGCCCGTCATCTCGATAGCAGAGATGGGCTAGACCTCAGGCTGAGATTCGGAGTCCGCAAAGTCCCGGAAACTCGGCGACAATTTTTCCGATATCACATAATTCTATGCAATATCAATAACTTAGTGACTGCGTGGTGCCGCTTACTGGACTCGAACCAGTGGCCCCATCATTACGAATGATGTGCTCTACCAACTGAGCTAAAGCGGCACGAGCGCCGCCCATAGTCATGCGCGCGGCGCACCGCAACGCTCTTCTTCCGCGAAATGCCGAACATCTGCGCGGGGAAGCGCCATCTCCTAACGCCGTCCCATCGGGCGGAAAGGCGGCCCTAACCTTGTTCGGCGAGCCTGTTCAGGAATTCTAAGGCATTTTCGGGCAGTCCCGCAGCATGGAAATGACAGGTCCGCAGACGCAAATTGTCGTGGGCCGAAACATGTGAAGGGCCGAAACGGCGATGAAACTGACCAAGTGGATCAGGCGCAAAGAGGAGGAAGAGAAAGTCTTCGTCCCGGAATCGCCTGTCGCCGCCGCCTATATCCGGACCTATGAGGACCTGGGGCTGGGCGGCTTCTGGTCGACCGACGGCGATGGCCGGATCACGCATCTGTCGGACACTTTGCGCCGTCTGTTCCCGCAGGGTGATGAGGCGATTGGCCAGTTGCTGCTCGACGCGATGTGCGGTCTGCGCTCGAGCAGGAACACCCGCACCAATCTGTCGGTGGCGATGGCGCGGCGCACGAAGTTCACCAATGTCGTGATCGAGACGGGGTCGGAAGAGGGTCGCCACTGGTGGTCGCTGTCGGCGCAGGCGCGGTATGACGCGGCGGGTAACTTTCAGGGCTATCTCGGCCATTGCTGTGACATCACCAGCGACCGCAGCTCGTTCGAACACAATGCCGAACTGGCCAAGAAGGACCCGCTGACCGGTCTCATCAACCGCCGCACGATGTCCGACCTGCTTGAACGCAGCATCTCGCAGTGCAATCTGCGCGACCTGCCCTGTGCGATGATGCAGCTCGACCTCGACCGCTTCAAGCAGGTCAACGATACGCTCGGCCATTCGGCGGGCGACTCCATCCTCAAGCAGGTGGCGCAGCGGCTGACCGCCGTTGTCGGCGACAAGGAGCGTATTTCGCGGCTGGGCGGCGACGAATTCCAGGTCGTCTTCCCCGAGACCGAGGATCGCGGTCACCTGGGCGAAATGGCCCGCTCGATCATCTCCAGCCTGTCGCAGCCCTATTCGGTCGATGGCAATCGCTGCACGATCGGCGCCTCGGTCGGTATCGCGGTGGCCCCGTTCGACGGGGTGACAGCGGAGGAGCTGGTCCGCAATGCCGACCTGGCCCTTTATGCGGCCAAGCATGGCGGGCGCGGCAGTTTCCGCTTCTTCTCCGGCGAATTGCTGAAAGAGGCCGAAGAGCGCCGGGTGCTGGAAGAGGATCTGCGCGATGCGCTGGCCAAGGGTGAGCTGTCGCTGAAATACCAGCCGATCGTCGATGCCAGCACCAATGTCGTGACCGGCGTGGAGACGCTGATCCGTTGGGATCACCCGGAACTGGGGCCGGTCTCGCCAGCAGTGTTCATCCCCATCGCCGAGGAAACCAATCTGATCGGCAAGGTTGGCGAGTGGACCCTGCGGAAGGCCTGCGAGGATGCCGCCAACTGGTCGCAGAAGCTGCGCGTGGCGGTGAATCTTTCGCCGATCCAGTTCGCCGATGCGGGCCTACCAAAGCTGATTGCCAATGTGCTGGCGTCGAGCGGGCTGGAACGCGAACGGCTGGAGATCGAGATTACCGAGGGCGTGTTCCTGCGCGAAAGCCCGGCGACCGATGCGATGTTCAAGGCGCTGAAGGGGTTGGGCGTGCGGCTGGCGCTCGATGATTTCGGGACCGGCTATTCCTCGCTCAGCTATCTGAAGAGCGCACCGTTCGACAAGATCAAGATCGATCAGACCTTCGTGCGCGGTGTTGCCGAGGAAGGCTCGCGGATCAAGGCGATTATCGCCGCGATCGTGGCGTTGGCCGAGGCGGTCGAGATGGAGACCACCGCCGAAGGCATCGAGACGATGGACCAGCTGGCGATGATCCGCGAGCTGAAGGTGAGCCACGTGCAGGGCTATATCTATGATGAGGGCCTGACCAACGAGGAGGTCCTTACGCGACTTGCCGGGGGTGCCTGGACGATCGAGCCTTCGGGACCGGAGCGCCAGCGCCATGACCGGCAGGCGATGTATCGGACCATCGGCGCGGTGCATGACGAGCACTATTACCAGGTCGTGCTCAGGAACCTGTCGCGCAGCGGCGCGATGATCGAGGGGTTGATGGAGGTGCCGGTCGGCACCCAGTTCGTGCTCGATTTCGGCGAAGGCCAGCTGGTCGTCGCCACGGTCAGGCGGACGGTTGACGAGCGGCAGGGCGTGCAGTTCGAAACGCCGCTGGTCGATGATGGCCATGGCGGCCTGTGCACGCGCCACCGCGTCTCGCCCTATGCCGTGGCCGAGGCGGGCCTGCCGCGCTTTGTCGGCCAATACCTGCCTGATCCGCAGGCGCTGTCCGATGTCGGCGCGATCAAGCTGCCAAGCTTTTCGAGCAAGCGCGACTGGATGAAGCAGGGAGCGTCCGCCGGGCAGGGCGAAAAGGCGGCCTGCAAGGCAGCCTGATCGCAGAGCTATCCTGCCGCGCAGCGGTTAATCGGCGGGCAGGGGAATCGTGAAGACACCGCCCGCATAGTCGCCCGGTGCGACTTCGGGGTAGGCCTGCGTCTTCCGCGCATCGCCCGTCAGCCAGGTCACCGCGACCGTCACCGGCGCATCATCCGCCAACCCGAAATGGAGCGGTGTTACGCTCTGCGCGTTATAGCCGCCGCCGGTCGAGACCAGCCGCGTGGCCAGCACCTTGCCCTCGGCGTCGTAGAGCCGCACCTCGGTGCCCGGCCGGTTGCCTTCGACCAGCACGTTGAGGCTGCGCTGCGCCTGTTCGGACGGCATGGCGTTGCGGAACAGGAAATGCCCGCCCACGGGCGTGTAGCCGCGCATGACGCTGAGATCGATTGCGCCGTCGCCGTCGTAATCGACCCATTCGACGCCATGGTCGCCGCTGTTGAGCATCGGGTAGCCGTCGATCACGTTGGCGAAACCTGCCCCGCCCTGATTGTGGAACAGCGCGTTCACCGGCTGCTGCTCGTCGCGCGGCCCCTCGTAGGAGGTGACGAACAGGTCGACCCAGCCGTCATTGTCGAAATCGCCCCATGAAGCGCCGACCGCATGGTTCTCGACCCCGACGCCGAGCGCCGCGCCGGTCTCGGTAAAGGTGCCGTCACCCGCATTGTGCCACAGGACGTTGTGGCCATAGCTCGGCACGAAAATGTCGAGATGCCCGTCATTGTCGTAGTCGCCGACCGCGCAGCCTACGCCGCCCTCCGACGCATCGCGACCGGCGCGGTCCATGCCCAGCGCGGGCGCAACGTCGGTGAAGCTGCCGCCATCATTGCGGAACAGCGAGTCCGTGTTGCCCGACTGGTTGGCGAGAAACAGGTCGAGATCGCCATCCTCGTCATAGTCGAACCAGCACGCACCGACCGTGGCGCGGAACACCGTCGGTGGCGCATCGGCGAGGACCTGCGTGAACATTCCGCCATCGTTGCGGAACAGCTTGTTCTCGCCGATCCGGTCGGTCGTGTAGAGGTCGAGGTCGCCGTCGCTGTCGACATCGACCCAGTTGTTCTGCCGTGACGAGCGCCCCGGCACGGTCAGGCCGACGCTATTGGCGACATCGACAAAGCGTCTGCCGACCAGATTGCGGAACAGCGCGCTGGGATTGTCGGGGCTGGTGGCCCCGGCAAACAGGTCGAGCCAGCCGTCACCGTCATAATCGCCCCAACTCAGGCCCCGGTATTCCGCGCCCTCGACCGGCAGGCCCAACTCGGCCCCGATGCTGACCAGCGCGCCGCCGTCATTGCGGTAGAGCATGACCGCGCCGCTTTTCAGCGAGACGGCGAGGTCGATATCGCCATCCTGGTCGAAATCGGCCCAGGCGTTGGAGAGCGAACCGGGCAGAGCGAATTCCTCCGGCTGGATGCTCTCGAAGCTGTCCGGATCGGCGTTAGCGGCAGAGGTCCAGCCTGCCGCAAGCAGGGCGCAGGCGGCGGTCATCGAAGCCGTGGCTATTGTTCGCATCGTGCTGTACCTCGTCCTCAGAACTCGGTGATTTCTTCGAGGTTCGCCTCGACATCCGCGCGGTCGATCCACAGCGTGCGGTACTGCTTGTCCGACAGCATTTGCAGCTGGTCGGTGCGATGCGGGGAATCGGGCTGGCTGGCATTGCCATAGGCCATCAGGCCACGGGCCTGCAGCGTCTCGCCGAACTCGACCATGGAGACCCAGGTCTCGCCATGCAGCGGCGTGCGCTCGCCGTTCTTCATCGGGCTCCAGGTGATGACGTGGAAGGACCCGGTATTGCCGTATCCGCCGACGCCCGGGACGCTGACATCGCCGATATGGAAGCGCGACACATCGCCATAGGGGGTGTCGATCGCACCGTAGAGTTCGATGGTCTTGCCCACGGCCTCCTTCAGCATGGCGACCGCCGCCTCCGGATCCTTGAGCCCGCGCGGGGTTTCGAGCGGATCGTCGAGCGACCACTTCACCGCGTAGTTTTCCTGGCTCTGGAAGTTGTTCGGCGCGAAGATCGAAGCCCAGGTCTCGAACAGCAGCGCGCCGCGCCGGTCGGCCTCGTACAGGTGGTCCCAGCCCTCGAGCAGTTCGATGGCGGCGACGATATCGGGGTCGTCATTGCCCTCGGCTGCCTGCACCAGCGCCGGGATCATCCGGTCGGCCATCAGCGAGCGTGTGTTGAGCTTGCGCTCCATCAGGTCGTCAAAGCTGATCTTCGGCCCGTAGGTGATCGTCTTGACCCCCATCTGCGCGCGCTGGCTCATCGGCCCGACCGGCGCGACATAGGCGGGGTAGTCCGCCGGATCGAGCTCACGCGGCCAGGTGCTGAGCCACGGCGGATCGTTCGAGTTCTGCACGAAGCCCGTCGCCGGATCGAACACCTTGGGAAGGTCGTCGTAGCTGTGCAGCTCGGTCCACAAGGTCTCCGACGTGTTGCCGGGCACCGGCTCGCGCCAGTAATCGACGTCGCCGCCATCGTGCTTGGGCAGCAGGCCGTTGTCGAGATAAAGGATATGCCCGTCCTTGTCGGCATAGACGATGTTGAACATCACCACCTGCATCTGCTTGAGCGCGGCGCTGAACTCGTCCCAGTTGCTCGACTTGCCCATGTCGAGATATTGCTGCAGCACGCCCGGACGGTCGAGCCCGGCGACCTTCAGCGCGATCGTGGTCTTGCCATCGGGCAGTTCGAAGACCGGGCCGTGAACGGTGTAGCGCTGGGTGAAGGTGACCGTCTCGAAGCTGCCGTCTTCCTGCCGGACCTGATAGCTCTTTTCCTCGGTGGTGAAGGGCAGCACCTCGCCATCGAACTCGTAGCCGCCATCCTTCAGCGTCAGCTCATAGCGCGTGTAGCCGACCATCGTGTTGACGGTGTTGGTGAAACCCAGGTTGCGGTTGAAGCCGAAGCGCAGCACCGGCAGCCCGACCTGCGTCGCGCCGTAAATTTCCATGCCCGGCGCGTTCAGATGCCCTTCCATATAGGTCAGCATGCTTGGGGCCCATGGCAAATGCGGGTTTGACAGCAGCATGGCGTTGCCGCTGGCCGAGCGTGACGGGCCGATTGCCCAGGCATTCGATCCGCCCGCCTCGTTGATCGTCGGCGCGACCAGCACGCGGCGGGTGGAGGCGATGTAATTGTAGTTCATAAGCCGCAGCGCATGGCCGATCACGTCGGTGCCGGTGATCGGCAGTGCGCGCTGCGCCTCGGGATCAAGCGCATCGGGATTCTCCGCCACGAACGCGTTGATCCCGGCGGCGAAGGCATCGAGGTTTGTCCGCATTTGCGGGGTCTGATCGGCATACCACTTTGCGGCGAGTTCAGGCACGTCGTTGGCGACCAGCCAGCGCGAGAGATCTTCATTCTCCTCGCCCCAGTACTCGGCCCCCTTGCCGCGGGATTCGCCGTACATCCTGAGCAGGATGTCGCCGTGATTGCGCGCCTGGGCATAGCCGAAGCCGTAAAAGGCCCCTTCCTCGGTCTCGGCATAGACATGCGGTACGCCGAAGCTGTCCCACAGGATCTCACCGTCGCCGAACTCCGCCTCCTGCGCCTGGGCCATGGCCGGGGCAGTCACGAAGGCGGCGGGTACGGCGGCGAGGGTCAGGGCTAGGCCGTAGATCAGGGGGCGCATGATGGAAGTCCTTCGTGTGAGGGATGGGGGAGGATCGGCAGGCTGGTGCGCGATGCCATCGGCATCGCGTTTCAGCAAGGGGTTGGAGTGAATTTCGCTACATCTTTCGCGAATTTGGTGTGGCTTTGGAGAGGAATTTCTCCCGATCCGATGGAAAGCCAATCACTCGATAAGAGATATGCAAAAAACCTGTCGTGATTGACCGGCGCGGGCACCGCGCTAACTGGGAGGTCGCGCTGAAGCGAGCCAGTCGTGCCAGGTGACACGATGGCGCTTTCAGGTGCAAATGACTGATTTTATTCGGAGAGAGTGGAGGTGTGGGCACGACCGTGATCACCGGTCTCTACGCGGATTTCCCTGTTGAACAGGGAAAATATAGCGAAATTCGGCATTTTGGGGACTCTGAACCTGCAGGCGGCAGCTCAAACCCGCAGAAATCAGCCATTTTCGGAGCGACTTCCCTAAAAATAGAACAGGGATTTTTTTTGCCGGAACAGGGAATTTGCCCACCTGAACAGGGTTTTCAACTCGCGGCAGCGCCGGTCATATCTTGCCACAATGGCGCTGTCGCATCGGTCGGAATTGTAGGATTTGTGGCAAGGTCAATCTTCGGCCTCGGCCGATATCGTACCGGCCAGCATTTTTCACTTCAATACGTGAGGCGAGCGACTATATTGCAATCGCCTGAAACGGCAGGCCGACCGCTGGCATGGCCCATCGGTTCAATGTCGTTGCGGGGCGGAAAAGCCGGACATGGGTTCGGCCCCGCTCTATAGGGTCCACCGCCAAGCATGGTCGAGGCGTGGTTTCTGGATTTCAATCCGGAGCCCACGCCTTTTTTGTTTGGCCGGCTCCGGATAACAACGGAGCTAACCATGCATCAGCTGAGAATTGAATATCGCCCGGTCGCGGATCTCAAGCCGCGAACCTCGAACCCGCGTACTCATACTGAAAAGCAGATCAAGCAGATCGCTGCCTCGATCCAGCGGTTTGGGTTTACCAACCCGATCCTGATCGATGACGCCGAGGGCATCGTTGCCGGCCACGGCCGCATTGCAGCGGCTAAGCAGCTTGGCATCGGTGAAGTGCCCACGGTGCGCCTGGCCGAAATGAGCGAGGCTGAAATCCGCGCCTATGTCATTGCCGACAATCGCCTGGCGGAAAATGCCGGTTGGGATCGCGAATTGCTGGCCATCGAATTCCAGTATCTGGCTGAGCTGGATCTGGATTTCGACCTTGCCATTACCGGCTTCGAGCTACCTGAAATCGACATCCTGATTGACGAGTTGAATGCCGATGGCGGCGAGCTGGATGCCGCCGATGCCGTGCCGGACGTGGTCGATGGGCCTGCTGTGACCCAGCCGGGTGACGTCTGGATCATCGGCAAGCACCGGCTGATCTGCGGCAATGCGCTCGAAGCGGAAACCTATGAACGCCTGCTGGGTAATGAGCGCGCCCAGATGGTGTTCACCGATCCGCCTTACAACGTGCCCATCGCTGGCCACGTGTCCGGCCTCGGCAAGGTGACCCATCGCGAATTCGCGATGGCATCGGGCGAGATGTCGTCAGAGGCATTCACCCAGTTCCTGATCCAGGCCTTCGACAAGCTGGCGGCATGGTCAGCCGATGGCGCGCTGCACCTTATCTGTATGGATTGGCGCCACATGCGTGAAATCCTCGCAAGCGGCGAGGCGGTCTATGACGAGCTCAAGAACCTTTGCGTGTGGGCCAAGACCAGCGGCGGCATGGGCTCGCTCTACCGTTCGCAGCACGAGCTGGTGTTCATCTTCAAGGCAGGCACGGGCGCGCATATCAATAATGTCGAGCTCGGCCGGCATGGTCGCAATCGGACCAACGTCTGGACCTATCCTGGCGTCAATGCATTCGGGGCTAACCGTGATGATCTCGAGCTGCATCCCACGGTCAAGCCTGTCGAGCTGGTGGCTGATGCCATACGCGACTGCTCGCATCGCGGTGGTATCGTCCTCGATGCCTTTGCCGGCTCGGGCACTACGCTGGTTGCAGCGCAGAAGACGGGGCGGGTGGCCCGTGCCATCGAGATCGATCCGCATTATTGCGATGTCATCATCGCTCGCATGGAAAAGATATTCGGGTTTGAAGCGAGGCTCGAGGCAACCGGTCATAGCTACGCCGAGGCCGCTGCCGACCGCTGTGTCGACGACAGCGATAAGGAGGCGGTGGCATGAGCGAGGGTCCACGAGACTATGAGGTCGGCTATGGCCGGCCACCTGAAGCAACCCGCTTCCGGAAGGGCAAGTCTGGCAACGTCAGGGGCAGACCGCGCAAGTCGCATGACGCTGCGATCGATGTCGCCGGCTTGCTTGATGAACCGGTGAAGGTGCGTGAAGGCGGCGAGATAAAGCAAATGCAGCCCAAGGAAGTCGCGCTGCGCAAGACCTTGAAGCAGGCGCTCGAAGGTGACCGGAGATCGATCGGCTATCTGCTTGACCTGTTTGAGAGGTATGGGTTGCTGGCAGGATCGTTTGAGCATGCCGCTGGAGACGGCGTTCTCACCCTTCCCTCGACCATGCCCTTCGCCATGGCGATGCCGATGGCGCAGCGCTTCGGGAGGCCGCCATGGACAAAAGCGCAGCTCAAAATTGGGCGGCAGGCGTATCTTGCGGCACGCGATGAGGAGCAGGCCAGCATCGATGATGCGATTGGTTATCCTGATCTTCTTGCGGAGAATGAAACATGAGTGGCAAGTCGAAGGGTGCAGGTGGCGGCAAGCGCCGCGCAGGCAGGCCCAAAGGCGCTCGCAATGTGAAAACAATCGTCAAGGAGCTAGCCCGGCAGCGCATTCCCATCCATGAGGCCGGTGAAGACCAGCAGGTGTCGGTCGTGGAGGCACTTGTGCTGAAACTGCAGCATCTTGCAATGACGGGCGATGTCGCTGCCAACAAGAGGCTCGATCAGCTTCGGCTCAGGATAGAACCGGAGCCCCCTGCCGATGCAGGCCTGCTCGTCGTGCCTCAACCTCTGGCGCAGACCGAATGGATCCGGCGTGCCGAGATCGAAGACCGGTCCAGGCAGAAACCCGAAATGCCGCAGGCAGCAGCCAAGGGACAGGCCGATTCAACGGGTCCGGTCGATCAGCCAGTCAAACAGGCCGGAGGCAAGCGCTCGCCGAGCCAGTTCGTCTCCCGACCAAATATGCGCGGCCGGCTCTTCCGGTAGGCTGATACTGCCTTTCGGCGTGTGGCAGATGAAGTAGAACCGGGTTGCCCGATCATCGCGGCGATAGCGCTCGAGATAGTCATCGAGAACTTTCTGCCTGGCCGTCGACTTGATCTGGACCCAGGCAACCTCGTCAATCGTCGCATTGGCGAGCAGCAGGTCGCAATCCACTTCGTCTTCTCCCAGTGCCGAGACGCGTTGCCAGCCCCCTCGCGCAAAGATCAGGTCGACCATGATCTCGAAATCGCGCCAATCAAGCTGAGCGATCATTTGCGCTGCCAGGTTTACAAGATCGCCACGCAATTGCTCCGCCTCGACAACCAGAGGCTCGGGCTCGCCCCTGATCTTGCGCAAGAGGTAACCTGCCGTTCTCATGTGCTTGCTGCCCCAATCAACACAGAGAGCAGAGACGCGGGTGACGACAAATCCGTCGATGCAGAATTCGCCGCAGAGACTCTGCCTGTTTTAGGCCCAATTTTGAGGCAATTCGCGTCTCAGCAGAGATGGCTTCCCGAGATCGAATCTCACTGAATTACGCAGAATTGCGCCACTCTGGGCAACGATATCAAGAGACGCTTTTGCACCGGAATGTGGTTGGAGGCCCGAGCCGGAATCGAACCGGCGTGCAAGGATTTGCAGTCCTCTGCGTAACCACTCCGCCATCGGGCCGCCGATTATCACGCGCAGGTGACAGGAGGCGCGCACCTAGCGAATGCGCCTGCGCCATGCAAACGCTTTCGTCCGTACCTGCGCGATCTCACCGAAGGGCGGGTGAACGGGAAAAAATGGCTAGTTTGTCGGCAGGGTTAACCGATAAATCGCAATTAGCGACTAGCAGGAACGGGCGGTAAATATCGGCCATGGCATTGCCACGTGGCCAGTCGGGATTTCCCGGCCGAACAGATCAGGATGAACAATGGGCTCGCAATACGCCTCTGGCAGCAACGGACCACTCAAGATCAAGTGCCGCTCGGGCTCGGGCAGTTCGGTCGAGCTTGATGTCGTCGACCTGTCGCAGGGCGGCTGCATGGCCGACCGGCGCAACTGGTCGCCCAATGCCGGCGACCGGGTGCTGGTCCAGTTGCCGGGGCTTGGCTTCCAGGCGAGCGAGGTGATCTGGGTCGAGGACGGGCGTGTGGGCATCGGCTTTGAACAGGCGCTGCACGACGCCGTGTTTGAGCACCTGTGCAAGAGCTATGCCCTCGCCGCTTAGGGCTCAGCGCTGGCGGACTGTCATCTAATCGTCGTTACGGCTCCGGCTCGCTCCCCCTCCCGGCCCCCAGACAGGGTAAGCTCTGGGAGGTTTGGAGGGGGCGTGAGCCTGAACCGCAAATGTTTCAGTGCATCGCGACATTCAGATGATGACGTGACGAAAATAGTGGATTTTCGCGAACCGGAGCGCAGCGACCCTATTGGGTCGTGAGCACCGGAAGCGCGGAAATGCGCTATTTGCAGGCCGTCAGCGCTGAATGGCCTATGCCGCTGACGAGTTCACACCCATGCTTTGCAGATAGCGCTTGATGTTGCGCGCGGCCTGCCGCAGTCGCTGCTCGTTCTCGACCATGCCGATCCGCACGAAGCCTTCGCCGTCCTCGCCATAGCCGACGCCCGGTGCGACCGCGACCTCGGCATGGGTCAGCAACTGGCGGGCGAACTCAAGGCTGCCCATATCCTTCAGCTGCGGGGGCAGCGGGGCCCAGGCGAACATGCTGGCGGGCGGCGGCGGGATTTCCCAGCCAGCCCGGCCAAAGCTTTCGACCATCACGTCGCGGCGCTTGTGATACATCTGCCGGTTCTGCTCGACGATGTCCTGCGGGCCGTTCAGCGCGGCCACGGCGGCGGCCTGCACCGGCGTGAAGGCGCCGTAGTCGATATAGGACTTCACCCGCGTCAGCGCCGAGATCAGCGTCTTGTTGCCGACCGCGAAGCCGATCCGCCAGCCGGCCATCGAATAGGTCTTGGACAGGCTGGTGAACTCCACCGCCACGTCCTTCGCGCCCGGTACCTGCAGGATCGAGGGGGCCGGTTTGCCGTCGAAATAGAGCTCCGAATAGGCGAGCACCCAGACCTGGTGGAACTTGGCCCAGTCGACCAGCTTTTCGTAGAAGGCCAGGTCGACCACCTCGGCGGTCGGGTTGCTGGGGAAGTTGACCACCAGCACCGTCGGCCGGGGCACGGTGAAGTTCATCGCCGCTTCGAGCGCGTCCCAGTAATTGTCGTCCGGCGTGGTCGGGACCGAGCGGATCGAGGCCCCGGCGATAATGAAGCCGAAGGTATGGATCGGGTAGCTGGGGTTGGGCGCCAGGATCGTGTCGCCGGGCGCGGTGATCGCGGTGGCGAGGCTGGCGAGCCCTTCCTTCGAACCGAGCGTGACGACCACCTCGCTCTCGGGATCGAGTTCGACCCCGAAACGGCGCTCGTAATAATTGGCCTGCGCCTTGCGAAGGCCGGGAATGCCCTTGGACTGCGAATAGCCGTGCGCGTCGGGCTTCTGCGCGACTTCGCACAGCTTGTCGATCACGTGCTTGGGCGGCGGCTGGTCGGGATTGCCCATGCCCAGATCAATGATGTCCCCGCCCTTGGCGCGCGCGGCCGCTCGCATCGCGTTGACTTCGGCGATGACGTAGGGCGGAAGGCGCTTGATGCGGTAGAACTGGTCGTCCATGATCTGACTCTAGGGTGTTTCCTCAGGTGTTGGTCTGTTTGGCCGAATCGGCCCGAAGGCGCAACGCGGTCGAACGCCTGTAACACAAGAGCGGCAACGGGATAGGTATGACGGGCAAGCGAAAGACGGGCAACGACCCCGCAGATATCTTTACGGAAATGCTTCGCATTCAGGGCGAGGCTTCGCGCGAGATGATGAAGCTGGTGGCGCCCGACGCAGCCCGGAAACTGCCCGACAACAGCGCGATCGACGCCATGGGCGAGGCGATGGTGGAGATGTACCAGCACTGGTACGACCTGTTGCAGCCTGAAGGGGAGGGGAAGGATGCCCACCCCTCGATGATGACCGATCCGGCCCAGTGGTTCGCGCTGATGGAACGGCTCTACCGCGACAACCCGCTGCTCGATCCCGCGCGCCAGCAGGAAATCTGGCAGGAGGCTGGGGAGTTGTGGCAGCAGGTCCTGGCCCATTACACGCCCGAGGGGGAGGATGCCGATGCGACGGCGCAGGGGGCAGCCGACGGCAAGGCAGGCGGCAAGGACCTCCACTTCCCGCGCGCCGACCGGCGCTTCAAGGACCCGGCCTGGCGCGAACAGCCGGTCTTTGCGCTGATCCACCAGACCTACCTGCTGCTGGCCGAGCGGATCGGCCAGTCGGTCGAGACGATCGAGGGCCTGAGCGACGAAGACCGCGAGAAGCTGCGCCTCGCCACCCGCGGCGTGATCGACGCGATGAGCCCGGCGAACTTCCCGCTGATGAACCCTGAGGTGATCGAACGGACGCTGGAAACCCATGGCCAGAACCTGGTCACCGGGATGGAGCGGCTGACCCACGATCTGGAGCGCGGCCAGCTGACCCATACCGACGCCTCCAAGTTCACGCTGGGCGAGAACATCGCCGCCACGCCGGGCAAGGTGATCCACGAAACGCCGCTGTTCCAGCTGATCCAGTATACGCCCACCACCGACGAGGTGCTGGAGACCCCGCTGGTAATCTTCCCGCCGTGGATCAACCGGTTCTACATCCTCGACCTGCATCCGAAGAAGAGCTTCGTGAAATGGGCGGTCGACCAGGGCATCACTGTCCTGATGGTCAGCTGGAAGTCGGCTGACGAGAGCATGGCCGAGTTCACCAATGACGATTACGTGCGCGCCCAGATCGAGGCGATCGACGTCACGCGCGAGCGGCTGGGCGTCAAGCAGGTGCACACGGTCGGCTATTGTGTGGCGGGCACCTTCCTCGCGGCGACTTTGGCGGTGCTGGCGCGGCGCAAGGAGGCGGCCAAGGTCGCCAGCGCCACCTTCTTCACCGCGCAGGTCGACTTCACCCATGCCGGTGAGATCAAGCAGTTCATCGACGAGGGCAATCTGGAATTCCTGCGTCAGACGAGCAAGTCCGGCTATGTCGACGGGCGCTATCTGGCGGCGGCGTTCAACATGCTGCGCGGACCCGACCTGATCTGGAACTACGTGGTGAACCACTATCTGCTGGGCGAGGACTATCCGGCCTTCGACCTGCTGTACTGGAACTCGGACGTGACCAACCTGCCGGCCAAGTGGCATGCGGCCTATCTGCGCGACATGTACCGTGACAATTTGCTCGCCCAGCCCGACGCGCTGGAAATGGACGGGACGCCGGTCGACCTGACGAAGATCAAGACCCCGGCCTATATCCAGGCGGGGCGCGAGGATCACATCGCCCCGCCCGAAAGCGTGTTCAAGCTGACCGGCAGGCTGTCGGGCCCGCTGCGCTTCCTGCTGGCGGGCAGCGGGCATATCGCCGGGGTGGTGAACCCGCCCGCCGCCAACAAGTACCAGTACTGGACCGGGCCTGACGACGCGGCGTCGCTGGACGACTTCATCGCGGCGGCCAAGGAGCATCCGGGCAGCTGGTGGCCCGATTGGCTGGAATGGCTTAAGAGTATTGATTCGAACGTCGTTCCGGCCAAGGCTGCGCGCAAGCCGGGCACCAAGAAATATCCGGCGATCGAAGAGGCGCCAGGGCGTTACGTAAAGATGCGCTGACACGCGCCGAAAATTACCCGGCCCCCACATTTTTGTGCAGTGCACAATTTTTCCTTGACTCCGGGCCCTCGCATCCAATATTGTGCACTGCAACATAGAGCTGCAGTGGGTGCAGCATAACGATGCGAGGAATTCATGGCCGACTCCCCGGAGAAGACCGACGCCAGCGCTGAAAAGGCTTATGCCGAAGCGGCTGCCAAGGTGAAGCCCGCCAAGGCGGCTGCGCCGAAGAAGACCGTGGCCAAGAAAGCCGCGCCGAAAAAGGCGCCGGCGAAGAAGGCCCTAGTGAAGAAGGCCCCGGCCAAGCAGCCCGAGATTAAGGCTGAACCGGTGGCCAAGGCCGCTGCGCCGAAGCCTGCCGCGCCCAAGAAAGCGCCGGTGAAGAAGGCTCCGGCCAAGAAGCCCGCTCCGGTCGCGAAAGCGGCCGAGCCGGTGGCGACCCCCAAGGTTGCCGAACCCGTTGCCAAGCCGGCTGTGCCGGTGGCGAAGAAGCCCGCTGCAAAAGCGAAGCCTGCGGCAAAACCTGCCGCCAAGCCGGCCCTGGCTGCGAAGCCGAAGCCTGCTCGGAAAAGTGCCCCGGCCAAGCCGGCGGCACCGAGTTTTGTCCAGAACCTGACTACGACTGCACCTACTATTACTGAATTGAAGGAAATGATCATGGCTACCAAGACTACCGATGTTACCGATGCGATGACCAAGTCGATGAGCGACGCCGTCAGCGAAATGCAGGGCCGCGCGCAGGCTGCTTACGACAAGAGCACCGCGTTCGTCTCCGAGATGACCGAACTGGCCAAGGGCAATGCCGAAGCTTTCGTCGAAAGCGGCAAGATCCTGTCGGGCGGCATGCAGGACATGGGCAAGACCCTCGCTGACGAAGCGAAGTCGGCCTACGAAACCGTCACTGCCGACATGAAGGAAATGGCTGCGGTCAAGAGCCCGACCGAGCTGTTCCAGCTGCAGGGCAAGATCCTGCGTCGCAACTTCGACTCGCTGATGGCGACCACGTCGAAGAACAGCGAAGCGGCGATGAAGCTGATGAACGACACGATCGCCCCGATCTCGGGCCGCGTGAACACCTCGGTTGAGGCCTTCTCGAAGGTCGCCTGAAGCTAACGCTTGCCGATTTAAGCACCGGGTTTTCCTCCCTCTCCAACCGGTGCAAGCAGCGGGCCGGACGGTATCAACCGTCCGGCCCGTTCGCGTTTCCGGGTCCGGTCCTTGCCCCGGCCCTGCCCGAAAGTCTTGCCAAGCCTGCGTTAACCTGCTGCCGGTAAAGGGCGGATGGGCGAACACCATCTTGCCCATTGGCCGTTGCTTACGATATCTGACCGATGATGAATCAGGATACCACGCTCCTCCTGCCCGCGCCGACGGGCCCGCTGACGCAGTTTTCGCCCGCATTCGTGGCCGGCGCGCCTGCTGGCGTGCGCGCGGGTGACGGCGACGGGGATGGTGACCGGGGCGGCAGCGGCGACACGGGCACCGGCGATGACGAGGGCAATGTCGGCATCGCCACCAAGACCCGCACCCGCACCAAGAAGCCGAGCCAGTACAAGGTGCTGATGCTCAACGACGACTACACGCCGATGGAATTCGTCGTGCTGGTGCTCAAGCGCTTCTTCCGCATGGACCTGGAACAGGCGACGCGGGTGATGCTCCACGTCCACCAGCGCGGCGTCGGGGTATGCGGCATCTTCCCCTACGAAGTGGCGGAAACCAAGGTGAACCAGGTGATGGATTTCGCGTGCGAGAACCAGCACCCGCTCCAGTGTACGCTGGAAAAGGCCTGAGGCAGCAAGATCAAATCTTGCCTTGTTGTTTGAGGATGCGGTGGACGATGCCGCCCAGGCGGGTCGGGATATAGCGCATGCCCTTGTAGGTGCCCTTGTGCTCACCCTTCGTAAAGATTTCCCGCCGTCGTTCGCAAAGCAATTCAATCGGTGATTCCGCAAACGGATCGAACCGGCGCAGGGCCCGCGATAATGCGCCTGTCGCATTGCGTAGTGCCGGATCGGCCTCGCCTTCGCCCGCGTTGAAGGTGTCGCCCCCTCCCAGCACCAGGCGCAAGGCGTCGCGTCTGGCATGCTGGTCTGGTCGTGGGGCGATGGCTTTGGCGATCTTCGCGGCAAGCTGTTCCAGTTCCAGCTCGCGCGCTGGCGACGGCGGGACTGGCCTGTCCTCCATTACGCGCAGTTTGCCTGGCGACAACGGCCGCAACGCATCGAGCGCGTCGACCAGCTTGTCGTCGGAAATCTCGAACAGAACGACCTTCATGACTGAATCCTCTGGCTTGTCATATGATGGTACATATGAGACGGCGCGCGTGTCGTCAATGTGTGGAGCGTCATATGACAGAGCCTATGCAAACGGCGCCCTCTCAGGAGGGCCCGATCGATAGGCTTCCGCAGGAGGGATGGGCGGATTCTCGAGCATAGCGCATGACCGCAGCGGAAAATGCCGCTAAGGCCCCTGAACAAGGAACCAGCAGAACCGTCGCCGCTAACCCCGTGAAACTCCTTACCGCCACCGACCGCTACATCTTCAAGCTGGTCATTGTGCCGATGCTCGGCGTGTTCGCGCTCGCGGCCAGCCTGCTGATGCTCGAACAGATGTTGCGGCTGTTCGAGTTCGTGTCGATGGAGGGCGGGCCGATCAGCATCGTCTTCCGCATGCTGATGAACATGATCCCCGAATATGCCAGCCTGGCGATCCCGCTGGGTCTGCTGCTGGGCGTATTGCTGGCCTTCCGCAAACTGGCGTTGTCGAGCGAGCTGGACGTGATGCGCGCGGTCGGCCAGTCCTATAACCGGCTGCTGCGGGTGCCCTACATGATCGTCGGGGTGCTGATGGCGATCAACATCGCCATTGTCGGTTTCGTCCAGCCGACCGCCTGGTTCAACTACAAGGAATTGCAGTTCAACCTGCAATCGGGCGCCTTCGGGGCATCGATCAAGGTCGGCGAGTTCAACACGATCGAGGACCGCATGGCGCTCCGCATCGAGGAGAGCCGCGATGACGGGCGCGAGCTGGTCGGCATCTTCGCGCGCATCGCTGACGACAAGGGGCAGGTGCTGTCGATCTCGGCGCGCGAGGGACGCTTCCTTGCCAATGCGGAAGATCGCAACACGATCATCCTGCGGCTGGTCGACGGGACGATCATCCACGAGGTGGGGGGGCAGACCCCGCGCGTCCTCAGTTTCAGCCAGCACGACATGCCGATCGACCTGCCCGCGCTCGAACGGTTCCGCGCGCGCGGTGGGGACGAGCGCGAATATATCCTGCCCGAACTGCTCGAAATCGGCTGGAGCCCCGACAGCACCCAGCAGGTGCGACAGGCCAGCCAGGCGGTCTTCAACTATCGCATGGTCGAGGTGGTGATGATGCTGCTGCTGCCGCTGCTGGGCGTGGCGCTGGCGATCCCGCCCAAGCGCTCGACCTCGGCGCTGGGCGTGTTCCTCTCGATCGTGATCGTGGTCGCCTATCACAAGGTCAACCAGTGGGGCTCGGAAACGGCCGAACTGGGAAGGCTCGATCCCTATCTCGCGCTGTGGGGCCCTTTCGCGGTGCTCGCGGCGGCGATCCTGTGGATGTATTATCAGGTCGCCTATGTCCCCGGCGGGCAGGCGATTGGCTTCCTTGAGAAGGGGCTGGCGAAGGTTAAGCGCGGTCTGAAGCGGCTCTTCCGGCGTGGCAGCATGGCACGCACGCTGATCGAGGAGGCCGAAGGGCCCGGCGAACATCCGGACAGTACCGTGGACAGCAATGGCGATGCGGTTCCGGCGGGAGGGCAGTAGGCCATGCTGCTCGACTTCTTCCCCTCGCGCGCGCTGACGATGTACATCGCGAAAACCTTCATCCTCAGGATCTTCGCGGTGCTGGGGATGCTGGTCATGGTGCTGTTCATGCTCGACCTGCTGGGCAACACCGCCGACATTCTGGAGGCGCCGGGCAATGGCAATGCCGAGCTGCTCAAATATGCCAGCCTGCGGATCCCGCAGCTGATCCAGCGCTTCGTGCCCTATTCGGTGCTGCTGGCGACGATCATCACGCTGGCTGGCTATAGCGCCAATTCCGAGGTGGTCGCGATGAAGGCGGCGGGCCTCTCGGCGCACCAGATCCTCGCCCCGCTGCTGCTGACGGCGGCGGTGCTGGCGGTGCTTTCCTTCGGCTTCAACGAGCGGGTGGTGACGCGCGCCACGGCAACCTTGGCGGCGTGGAAATCGGTCGATTATGGCGAGATTCCGGAGGACCCGACGACGCGCGCCAATGTCTATTTCAGCGACGGGCGCGATATCCTGATGGCGCGCCAGCTGTCGGGCCGGGACGAGCGCACGGTGCTGACCGGCGTCACGCTCTACGGGCGCGACGATGCGGGCATGATCTCCTCGATGGTGGAGGCGAGCCGCGCTACCTGGGCCGGGCCCGGCTGGCGGCTGGAGGAGGCGCGCCGCTATGACGTGGCGACGACCGAGCGGCGCGACCTGCCTGCCGATATCGTGATGGCCGAGGGGGTGACGCTCGACCAGATTGCACTGCGCCGGGTGGTGGCCGAGGAGGAGCCGATCTTCCAGCTGGCCCGTTCGATCGAGGCACTGGACGAGGCGGGACGGCGCACGTCCGAGCTCAAGGCCAAGTGGTGGAACAAGCTCTCCGGCCCGCTGGCGGCGGTGCTGATGCCATTGCTGGGCGCGGTGGCCGGTTTCGGCCTCGCGCGCTCGGGGCAATTGTTCGCGCGCGCGGTGCTGGGCATGGCGCTGGGCTTTGCCTATTTCGTGGTCGAGAATGCCGCGCTGGCGATGGGCAGTTTCGGCGGCTACCCGCCGCTGCTGGCGGCGTGGGGGCCGTTCCTGCTGTTCTTCCTGGTCGGCGAGACGGTGCTGATCAGGACCGAGGAATAGCTTGGCAGACCTTAAAGCGCAGTCTGTCGCCAGCCTGTTAGGGCTGCATGTCGAAATCCTCGACGAGTTGCGGGCGCGCGAGATCCTACGATCAGCAAACAACCCGACCGGCGATTACGCTGAATATTTGTGTTGTAGGGCCTTCGGCTGGGAGCAGATGGCGAACTCGGCCAAAGCCTACGATGCCCTGGCCGATGGTGTGCGATATCAGATAAAGGGTCGCAGGTTGCATGATCGCAATCGCTCCCGGCAACTTTCAGCCATTCGCGATCTGTCGGGCTTTGATTTTCTCGCCGGTGTGCTGTTCGATCACCAGTACGGGGTCGAACGAGCAGCACTTGTGCCGGCAGACATAGTGAGGCGCTGGGCCACCAGTGTCAGTTACACAAACAGCTACCGGTTGCTGCTTCGCGACGAAATCTGGAGCGAGGCAAGCGTGACCGATATAACCGATGATCTACGGGAAGCCCAGATCGCAATCGGCTGACCTAAACGCCCCGCCGTCCCATCGTGCTTTTCGCGATCTTGCCGAGCAGCGGCATCATCCCCGGATAGTTAGCCCCGTCAAAGGTCGATCCGACGCCCAGATGCGCGGCGATGCGGCGATGCGCCTCGTGCAGCGAGTGATAGGGCAAGGCGGGCAGCAGGTGATGCGTCGCGTGATAGCGCAGGCCGACCGGGGCCCAGAACCCGGCGACGATGTTCGGGACATTGACCGAATCCAGATATTGTGCGGTGACGGTCATCGCCTCGCCGTCATTCTCCCACAGATGCGCGACCAGTGTCCTGAGCTGGTTGAAGGTCGCCACGGCCGAGGCCACGGCCAGCGCCACCAGCAATGGCTTCCAGCCGAGCCAGAACGGCGTCGTCAGCAGGAACATCGCCCACAGGCTCGCGCCCACTTCCTGCCACAGGAACCAGCGGCGCTGTGTGGCGCTCTCGGGCGTACGGCGGCGGAAATCGGGGTTGATCGAGAGTGAGGAGCCACGCTCCCACGCGAATTTGCGAACCGCCGGAATGACGAGGCCGAGCGGCGCGAGCACACCCCAGCGCAGCACCAGGGCGACCGGCGCGAGCAGCGCGACGAGCACGAAGGCGGGCAGCGACCACGGCTTCATCAGGGCCAGCGGCAGATATTCGGGGTCCTCGGGCGTCCCGTATTTGGTCCGCGCATGGTGGAGCGTGTGCACCTGCTCGTACATCAGGCTGGGCGTCAGCATCGGAATACCGACGACGAGGTTCCACGCGGTGCGGAAACCGGGGAGCGCGTCGCGATGCAAATGCGTGATCTCGTGAATGAACAGCAGCGCGCGGTAGAGCGCCATGACCGAAATCACGGCGCACAGAACCGCCACCCAGAGCTGCTCCGCCAGGATCGCCGCGGCCAGCGCCACATAGCCGACCAGCGCCGAGCCAAGCATGTCGCTCCAGTAGATGCCCGCGCGCGCCTCGGCGATGTCGCGGGTCAGTTCGACCGCGGCGCGCAGCATCGCCTTGTCATCGGGGATCTGCGACTTGCGCGTGGGTGCGCCCGGCGTCTCGGCCGGTCCGCTTGCCCCCTTGGCGGGCTCAAAGTCGCGCGACACGCTGTTCATGGTCGTCCTGATACTCGGGGAGTGGTGAATATAGGCCAATGGCCGCGCTCGACAAGTCGCCGCCGCCTGCTAGACCCGCGCGGGCTCCTCACATGGTCGGGGCGAACCTCGGCTGAACGGGCCCGATCTGGAGAGAGGACACACGCTTGTCTTTGCAGGAAATCAAAATCACCCCCGTTGCCGGGAACGCCGATCTCGATGCCTTCATCGACTGCGCCTATCGCCTGAATGCGGGTGATCCGAACTGGGTGCCGCCCTTGCGCGCCGAGGTGAAGGAACTGCTGACGCCGGGCAAGAACCCGTTTCACGAACATGCGCGCATGCAGCTGTTTCTCGCCCGTCGCGGCGGTCAGGTCGTGGGCCGCATCTCCGCGCATATCGACGAACTGGCGCTGGCCACTCCGCCCGAGCAGGGCATGGGGCCGGGCACGGGCAATTGGGGCCTGTTCGACGCCGAGGACGAGGCGGTCGCCCATGCGCTGATCGCGGCAGCGGAGGACTGGCTGCGCGGGCAGGGCATGACCCGCGTACTGGCGCCGATCAGCCAGTCGGTGTGGGAGGAGCCGGGGCTGCTGGTGCTCGGCCACGACCACCCGGCGACGGTGATGATGGGCCATGACAAGGCGGAGTACCAGGGCTGGATCGAGAGCGCCGGGGGCTATGAGACGGCCAAGCGCCTGCTCACCTACGACCTGATGGTCGACCAGGGCTTTCCCGAGATCGTCAACCGCATCGTCGCCTCGGGCGAGCGCAACAAGCGCATAACCGTGCGCCGGGTCGACAAGTCGCGCTTCGAGGAAGAGGCGCAGATCATCATCTCGATCCTCAACGAGGCGTGGTCGAAGAACTGGGGCTTCGTCCCCTTCACCGAGACCGAGAAGGCCTATGCGGGCAAGAAGATGAAGCCGATCATCTTCGAAGGTGGCAACATGATCGCCGAGGTGGACGGCGAACCGGCGGCGTTCATGATGGCGCTGCCCGACCTCAACGAGAAGCTGATCGGGCTTGACGGGAAGTTGTTCCCGTTCAACTGGGCCAAACTGTTGTGGTGGCTCAGGAAACCGCAGGTGCGGACCTTCCGCGTGCCGCTCATGGGCGTCGTCAAGAAGTACCAGAACACGCGGCTGGCGAGCCAGCTGGCCTTCATGATGATCGAATATATCCGCCGCTATGCCGTGTCCGACCACGGCGTGAAACGGGCCGAGATCGGCTGGATCCTGGAGGACAATCAGGGGATGGTCGCCATTGCGGATGCCATCAATGCCAAGGTGAACCGGGAATACCGGATTTATTCCAAGGATCTGTAGGCCGGAAAACGGACGTGAAATCATCGGCAGCGCCGGAACCGCGTGGTCCTTCGGGTGTTGATTGCGAGAGGGGCACACAGTTTCGCTCCCGGACAGGTTCATGGGCGCGAAAATCACCAAGGCAGCCAGGAAAATCACCGGCAAGTCCGGCTTAGCTGACGCGTCCGGCGTGCAGGCGGCCAGGCCGCTTGCGAAAACCCTGGGCCGCGTGTTGCTGGTCGAGGATGACGCCGTGCTGGCGATGGCGCTCGAAGATGCGCTGCGCGAGGGCGGAGCCAGCCATGTCCAGGTCTGTTCCAGCATGGCGGCGACGATGGCCGCGCTCGACAAGGGGCGTTTCGATGCGCTGGTGATCGACGTCCACCTTGCCGACCGGGACGATGGCTGGGCACTGGCCGAGCTGGTCTCGCTGCTCGGCCCGAAGCGGCCGCGGATCGCCTTTTCGACCGGCTCGCCCGAAGCGATCCCGGCGGAGGTGGCGGAGATGGGCCCGGTCTTCGTGAAGCCCTATGACCCCGCGCAGCTGGTCGCCGAACTGGCGGGGGGCAATCGCAAGGGGCTGATTGCCCGTCTGCGCCGCGCCATCGGCTGATATTCCCTTTCTACGCTGTCCGAATCCAGCCTGTCCGAATCCAGCCTGCCCGAATCCAGCCTGCATTGCGCGTGGCGCGTACTCGCGCGCGGGCTTTCAATTCACGATAACAACGAAAAAAAAGGCCCCCGCTCGGGGTAGAGCGGAGGCCTCTCGGGATCGTATCACCGGCCGCTTGGACGGGAGGGGGGGTCTCGGCGGGTGACATTAGCGATAATGACCGGGAAAGAGGCCGGTTCCCGGCACATTAACTTTTTTTCGCAGGCGCAACGAAAATGGTCTGGAGAGCGATGCCAGAGAGAGGCTGCACAGGTGGACAATGCACTTCTTTGCAATTCTCGGGGAACCCGGACACACTGGCCGCGTTTACAGGCCACGGTTCAACCGGGAAGGGAATTGCATGTCCATTGGGGCTGAAGTCGCTGCACATCTACCATTTCTGCGTCGATACGCGCGGGCCCTGACGGGCTCGCAGACCACCGGCGATGCCTTCGTTCAGGCCACGCTGGAGGCGGCGCTGGCCGACCAGTCGCTGGCTGACAGCCTCAAGGGCGGGCGCGTGCCCCTGTACACGGCCTTCAACAAGGTCTGGTCGAGCGCCTATATGGAGGTCGCCGGTGACAATGACGGCGGCAGCATCCACGAAAGCGCCGCGCAGGCGCAGCTGACCCGGATTACCCCGCTCAACCGGCAGGCCCTGCTGCTCACCACGGTGGAAGATTTCACGCCTGCCGAAGCGGGCGAAATCATGGGCGCAGGCGCGGAAGAGGTCGAGAACCTCGTGCGCGAGGCGATCGCCGATATCGAGCGTGAGAACACGACCAGCGTCCTCATCATTGAGGACGAGCCGCTGATTTCGATGCAGCTGGAAGACCTCGTCCGCTCGCTCGGTCACGAGATCTGCGGCACCGCCGCCACGCGCACGCAGACGCAGGAAGTGGTCGCCGAGAAGACGCCGGGCCTCGTGCTCGCCGATATCCAGCTGGCCGATGGCTCCTCGGGCCTCGACGCGGTGGACGACATCCTCGCCATCGACATGGTCCCGGTGATCTTCATCACCGCCTATCCGGAACGGCTGCTGACCGGCGACCGGCCCGAGCCGACCTATCTCATCACCAAGCCGTTCCAGGAAGACACGGTGCGCGCGGCGATCAGCCAGGCGCTGTTCTTCGGGTCGAGCAAGCCGCTGGGCTGAGGATATGCCGGGCCGTGCGGCGCACGGCCTAGCGACAAGCGCCAATCGGCCATGCTAGGGCGTCGTCCATGACGCAGATGACCGTCAACGGGCAGCCCGTTCGTATCGACATGCACGGCGAGACTCCGCTGCTGTGGGGCCTGCGCGACGCGATGAACCTGACCGGCAGCAAATATGGCTGCGGGGTGGGCGATTGCGGGGCCTGCATGGTGCTGGTCGATGGTGAGGCGCTGCGTTCCTGCCTCGTCACGCTGGACGAGGCCGAGGGGCGCGAGATCGTGACGATCGAGGGGCTCTCGCCCACGCGCGGGCACCCGGTGCAGCAGGCGCTGGTGGCCGAGCAGGCGATCCAGTGCGGCTTTTGTACACCGGGGATCGTGATGGCCGCTGCCGCGCTGCTGCAGCGCAATCCCGACCCGACTGCCGCGCAAATCCGCGAGGCGATCCCCAATCTGTGCCGCTGCGGCGTGCATCCCCGGCTGCTGCGCGCGGTCGAGCGGGCCGCGCGCGTGGTCCAGCGGCGTGAGAGTATCGCGGCTGCGCCCGCGCCCGATATCAGCCCCGAGGATGCGGCGCGCGACGTTCCGGCCCTGCGGGTCGAGGGTAGCGCCGCCGAGGCGGACGAGCAGGGCTAGGTCGCAGGGCCTAGAACTTCAGCCGCGCCCCGAAAGACGCGTTCAGCGGCTCGCCCGGCTGGATGTTGTTGTCGCCATGGGCGGAGGCGTAATAGGTCTCGTCCAGCAGGTTCTCGATATTGGCCTGCAGGGCGATAGTGTCGCTCACCGTCACATAGAGCGCCGCATCGACCCGCGTATGCGCGGGCAGCACGACATTGTTCGACATCGAGGCGAACTGGTCCGACCGGTGGACGAGGCCGAGCCCGGCGCCGAACATGGCGCTGAAATCGTAGCGCGCCCAGGCCGTCACGTGATGCTTGGGCACCTGTTGCAGCGTGGTGCCTGCTGCGGCGGCGGAGGTCGTGCGCGTCACCTCGCCATCCAGATAGGTGTAACCGAGGCTGATATTGAGGTGGCGGACGGGCTCGCCCGTCACGCCCAGCTCGAAGCCATCGACCCGGCTTTCGCCTGCGAGGATCACGAAACCGGGATTGTCGGGGTCGGGCGCCTGCGTCCGATCGCGGGTCAGGCGAAAGGCGGCAGCAGTAACCAGCAGGTCGGGGTGCGGCGCCCATTTGATGCCCGCTTCAAGGTTCTCGAAGGTTTCGGGTTCGAGCGCCACGGTGGTGGCGGTGAGCGAGGTGAACTGGTCGCCCGATTGCGGCAGGAAGCTGCGCGACCAGCTGGCATAGAGCGACAGGTCCTCGGCCGGCTTGACGATCAGGCCGACGCGCGGGCTCCAGCTGGAATCCTTGCGTTCGCCGGCAAAGCTGCTGACCAGATCGACGCTCGACAGGTCGAACTCGTCATAGCGAATCCCCGCGACCAGCTCGGCCATGCCGATCTCGAGCTGTTCCTGCAGGTAGAAGGACAAGGTCGAGAGGTCGGAGGCGGTCGAGCGTTGCGGCACGGTGACGAAGGCGGGTGGCACGATCACTTCGGCCAGGTCCACGGTCACGCTGCTGTCCGCGCCGCCATTGAAGCGTGCCTGATCGCGGGTGGAGACGGTGTCAGCCGTCGTGAATTCCGCGCCGATCAGCAGGGTGTGGGCGACGGGGCCGGTCGCGAAGCTGCCGACCAGATTGGCCTGTCCGATCAGGTTCTCGCGTTGTGTGGCGCTTTCATAGCCGGACAGGGTGACGGTGGTTTCTGTGGTGCCGCCACCGGGCACCAGATTGGCGTAGAACTTGTCGTAATCGGCATATTGCAGGCTCGCATTCGCGCTCCATACCGGGGAGAAGTCGTGTTCGATGCGGCCCCGGACGAGGTGCGCCTCGACGCTGCTCCAGTTGTAATCTGGGTCGCCGAAGAAGGTCTCGTCATAGCCAGCCAGCGGCAGGCTATTGAAGCTGGGCACGCCGCGATCGGTCACCCGCTCGTCATTGTCATAGGTGTAGCTGAGGAACACCCGCGTATCGTCGTCCGGCGTCAGGGTCACGGTCGGACTGATCCCGGTAAAATGCCCCTCATAGAAATCGCGGTGGCTGGCGAATTCCTCGTAGGTGGCGTTGACCCGCACGGCCAGCACGTCGCTGGCAAGCAGGTTGACGTCGCCGGAGAGGTCGAAAGCCCCGAAGGTGTCGACCGAGCCGGACAAAGCGGCGAACGGCATGATCGTGTCGGCGCGCTTGGCCACGCGGTTGATCGCGCCGCCCCCGGCACCGCGCCCGAAGATCAGCGCATTGGCACCCTTCAGGACCTCGACCCGGTCGATATTGTAGAGCGAGCGGTAATACTGGGCGTCATCGCGCAGCCCGTCGAGGTAAAAGTCGGCGGTGGTTTCCTGCCCGCGAATGAACACCTCGTCGCGGTGGCCCTCACCCGTTTCGAGCGACACGCCGGGGACGAAGGCCAGCGCCTCGTTCAGGCTGGTAATGCCCTGGTCCTCCAGTTGGTCGCCGGTGAGGACGGTGACGGCCTGCGGCACGTCGATGATCCGGGTCGGGGTCTTGGTGGCGCTCGATCCGTCCTCGACCGCATAGGTGTCGCGCGCGGCGGAGACGAGGATATCGCTCGGCAGGTAGTCGCGTCGTTCCTGGTCCTCGGCGTGGGCTGGCACGGCGCTGGCCACCAGCGGCGTCGCCACGAGCGCAGCGAGCAGGACAGGGCGGTGGGCGAGCAACGCGGTAACGGTCAAGATTTCCCCCAAAACATCTTTGATACTGATTCGCAGAAGCGGTCCGATAATGCGAGTTATTTGCAAAGACAATGGGGAGATGCGGCTTGGCGCTGCGCCGGACGGGCGTTAAGGCCGGGTTCGTTTGAGAATCCACCGAAAGAGAGGCAAGGCGTGAAGGCGACGATCTGGCACAACCCGAATTGCAGCAAGTCGCGCGCGGCGCTGGCGCGGCTGCAGGAGGAAGACGGGCTGGAGATCGAGGTGATCCAGTACCTCAAGGCCCCGCCGACGCGCGCCACGCTGGCGGCCCTTTATGCCGAAGCGGGCATGGCGCCGCGCGAGGGTGTGCGGACCAGTGGCACCGACGCGAAGGAGCGCGGCCTGCCCGAGGCGGATGACGACATTGTGCTCGATGCGATGGCGGCGGACCCGAAGCTGATCGAGCGCCCGCTGGTCAAGACCGACAAGGGCGTGCGACTGTGCCGCCCGCCCGAGAAAATCGAAGAGATCCTCTAACTCACTCGAAAGTCTCACTGACGGCGGCTGCCGAAGGTCCGGCCAGCTGGCGATGGATCGCGGCCAGCACCGCGACGAACACCACCGTCGCAAAGGCGCCTAGCAGGCCCGACAACACGCCGTTGACGATCACCCCCAGGCTGTCGCCCAGCAGCGTCAGCACGCCCATGATCACCATGCCCACCACCATGGACAGCACGAAATAGACGATCATGATCAGCACGAAGAACCCGAAGATCCTGAGCGAATTACCCTTGGTCAGCCGCCAGCTGCGCGCCAGCACGGCGATCGGGTTGAACACCTTCTCGATGGCGATAACCGGGGCCGAGAGCGAGACCTTCACCATCGCATAGATCGCCCCGACCAGAGCGACCAGCATTGCAATCGCGGCCAGCGCACCAACGCCCAGCGCGGCCAGCGGGGCCACCACCAGCACTAGCGCGAGGCCCAGCCCGAACGAGAACAGCAGATAGGACCCGATGGCCGGCAGCAGGCCGGTAAAGCCGGTTTTGATCGCCTCGCCCACCGTGGGCCGCGCGTCGTCGCGCAGCAGGGCGAGGAGCGACAGATAACCGACCAGTTGCAGCACAAAGGCGATCGCGATCAGCCACCACCAGCTGGCATAGACCTGCGTGATCTCGGCGCTGATGGCTTCGAGGTTTTCGGGATCGAGCGCGGCGAACTGCGCCATGTCGGGCATGACCAGCGTCATCACCAGGCTGGGCAGAAAGAAGAAGATGCCCGCCACCACCAGCAGCACCTCGGCATTGCCGCGGATCATGGCGACCGCCTCGTTCCAGGCCTGGCTCATGTCGAATTTCATTAGCTGTTTCCCCACGCGTAACAGGCGCCGCATGGGCGCTCTTCCACTTATGGGGCTTGATAACCGGCTTTGGGGCGGGCAGGCAATCGCGAGGATGAGCCAGACCGATATTACCGCGCCGGATGTTCTTGCCGGAATAGAGCTGCGCCGCTCCACCGCGCCGGTGCCCTATCGCGAGGCGCTGGCCGAGCAGGAGGCGCGCAACGCCGCCATTGCCGCAGGTGAGGCGAACGAGCTGATCTGGCTGCTTGAACACCCGCCGGTCTACACTGCCGGGACCAGCGCCGATGTGGCCGAGCTGGTCGATCCGCGTTTCGAGGTGGTCGAGACGGGGCGCGGCGGGCGCTACACCTATCACGGGCCGGGCCAGCGGGTGGCCTATGTGCTGCTGGACCTGTCGAAACGGGGCAAGGACGTGCGCGCCTATGTCCATGGGCTGGAGCAATGGGTGATCGCGACTTTGGCCGGGTTCGGGGTCGAAAGCTGGACCGTGTGCGAGCGGGTCGGCATCTGGACGCGCGATATCGACGGGCAGGAGGCGAAGATCGGCGCGATCGGCGTGCGGCTGAGGCGCTGGGTCAGCATGCATGGCCTCGCGGTCAACCTGACGCCCGATCTCTCGCATTTCACCGGCATCGTGCCCTGCGGCATTGCCGACAGGGGGGTGACCAGCCTCGAACGGCTCGGCATCAGCCTTGCGCCGGGCGAGTGGGATGAGGCATTGCTGGCCCATGCCCCGGCCTTTGTCGCGGGGCTCACTGCCGGAGAGAAAACCGCATGAAACTCGCCCGTTATGCAATGTGCGCCGCCGCGCTGGCGCCGGTCATGCTGTTGGCTGCCTGCGGCGACGATACCGCCGATGTCGAGACCAGCGGTGAAGGCGGGCAGGCGACTGGCGAGGTGTTTGCGCCGACGGTCAGCGATGCGATGATCGCGACCGATCAGCTTCGGTCCTCACCGCCGCTGCTCAGGATGCAGCCCGCGCCGACCGTGGTCGAGGATGAGCCGGAAGCCGATGCAATGGAACAGGCGCTCGACGAAGGTGAGGCCGAGCCGGAACCGTCGGCCGCACCCGCGCCTGCCCCGGTTGCTGCGGAGCCAGAGCGCGAGGCCGCAGACCCCGCACCTGCCCGGTAGGGCTCAGTCCCCGCCGATACGCCCCAGATCGCCCTTGCCAATGGTGCCGCTGGCCATTTCCAGCATCCGGTCGAGGCTCGACTTGGCGGCGAGGCGCAGGTCCTCCTCGATCTCGATGCGCGGCTCCAGATCGCGCAGCGCGATATAGAGCTTCTCCATAGTGTTGAGCGCCATGTAAGGGCAGATATTGCAGTTGCAGTTGCCGTCCGCGCCCGGTGCGCCGAGGAAGGTCTTCTCCGGCAGCGCCTTTTCCATCTGGTGGATGATGTGCGGCTCGGTGGCGACGATCAGCGTGTCGCCGGGGAAGGTCTTGGCGAATTGCAGGATCGAGCTGGTCGAGCCGACATGATCGGCATGGTCGAGGATTGTCGGCGGGCATTCCGGGTGCGCGGCGATGGGCGCATCGGGAGGCCGCGCCTTCAGCTTCAGCAGTTCTGTCGCGCGGAAGGCCTCTTGCACGAGGCACACGCCCTGCCAAAGCAGCATGTCGCGGTTGAACTTGCGATTGAGATAGCCGCCCAGATGCCGGTCCGGCCCGAAGATGATCGGCTGGTCTTCCGGGATCTGCTGCAGGATCGTCTCGGCGCTGGAACTGGTGACGATGACGTCGCTCAATGCCTTCACCTCGGTCGAGCAGTTGATGTAGGTCAGCGCGATATGGTCGGGATGCGCCTCGCGGAAGGCGCGGAACTTGTCGGGCGGGCAGCTGTCTTCGAGGCTGCATCCGGCCTCCATGTCGGGCAGGACGACGATCTTTTCGGGGCTGAGGATCTTGGCCGTGTCGGCCATGAACTTGACCCCGCAAAAGGCGATTACCTCGGCATCGGTGTCAGCCGCCTTGCGCGACAGTTCGAGGCTGTCGCCCACGAAATCTGCAATGTCCTGCAATTCGGGCTTCTGGTAATAATGCGCCAGGATCACCGCATTGCGTTCCTTACGCAGACGGTTGATCTCCTCGATCAGGTCGGTGCCGGTGGGGATTTTATGCTCGATACTCATTGCCGCTCCTTGAGGGCTGGATGCCGGAGGCATTGCCGCCGGGAAATGTTGCTGGAGGCCGCATAATCAGATCACCGCCCATTTGTCACCAGAACGCGTGACTTCCGCGCGCCGTTCCAGATCGAGCAGGTGGGCCAGCACGCTCTGCCCGGCGGCGGGCCACAGGCGCTGGTCGACGCCCTTGTACATCTCCGGCACCAGCGCCTCGACCGCGCGTGCCTCGGCCTCCAGCAGCCGCAGGATCTGCCGCTCGCGCTGGCGGCGGTGGCCGATCATCCCGCGCACCAGCTGGCGCGGCTTTTCGACCGCCGGGCCGTGGGCGGGGTAGTAGATGCGGTCCTCTCGCTCATACAGGCGGGCGAGGCTGTCGAGATAGTCGGCCATGTCGCCATCGGGCGGCACCACCACGCTGGTCGACCAGCCCATCACATGGTCGCCGGTGAACAGCGCGCCCGAGGGCTCGAGCGCGTAGCACAGGTGATTGGAGGTATGTCCGGGCGTCGCCACGGCGGTCAGCCGCCAGCCCGGCCCCTCGATCGTGTCGCCTTCGGTCAGCACGGCATCGGGGGTGTAGGTCTGGTCGAAGGGCGCATCGACGCGTGGCATATCGCTCTCGATCACCAATGGCGCACAGCCGATGATCGGGGCGCCGGTGCGCGCAGCCAGCGGGGCGGCGGCGGGCGAATGGTCGCGGTGCGTATGCGTGCAGGCGATCGCGAGCACCGGCACCTCGCCGATGGCCTGTTCCAGCGCCGCCAGATGCGCGGGATCGTCGGGGCCGGGGTCGATCACAACCAGCCCGCCGGCATCGCCCACCAGATAGGTCTGGGTGCCGGTATAGGTGAAGGGCGAGGGGTTGGGCGCGAGCACGCGTGCCACCAGCGGCTCCAGCCGCTCGACCTGGCCGGTGGGCCAGTCCTGCTCTGGTCCGGGGTGCGCGGCTTGTGCGGCTTGCGGGGGTTGCGAGGGTCCGGTCATCCCTGCACATATGGCGGTTCACAGGAAGGATTGCCATGAGCGAAATCTCGATACTCGTGCTCGACGAGGGGACGACCAGCACCAGGGCGATGCTGTTCGGCCTCGACGGCGCGCCGCGCGGCACCGCCCAGCGCGAGCTGACGCAGTATTATCCGCGCACGGGCTGGGTCGAACATGACGCGGCGGAAATCTGGGAGCGCACGCTCACCTGCGCCAAGGCGATGATCGAGCATGCGGGCGGGGCGGAGAACATCGCCGCGATCGGCATCACCAACCAGCGCGAGACCGTGGTGGCGTGGGACAAGGCGACCGGCGAGCCGCTGTCGCGCGCGATCGTGTGGCAGGACCGGCGCACGGCGGAATTCTGCGCCGGGCTGAAGGCGGCGGGCCATGAGGCGGCGGTGCGGGCGAAGACCGGCCTGCTGCTCGACCCCTATTTCTCAGCGACGAAGATGCGCTGGCTGCTCGACCACGACGAGGCGGTGAAGGCCGCGGCGGAGCGCGGCACGCTGGCGCTGGGCACGGTCGAAAGCTGGCTCGTCTGGAAGCTGAGCGGGGGCAAGAGCTTCATCTCCGACGCTGCCAATGCCAGCCGCACGCTGCTGTTGGGGCTGGATGGCGCGCATTGGGACGAGGGGCTGTGCGAATTGTTCGGCGTGCCCGTTTCGGCGCTGGGCGAGGTGGTCGACAGTTACGGGCCGCTGGCCATGACCGACGAGGCGGTGCTGGGCGCTCAAATCCCGATCACCGGGATGGCGGGCGACCAGCAGGCGGCCTCCATCGGGCAGGATTGCCTGACGCCCGGCGATACCAAGGCGACCTATGGTACGGGGGCCTTCATCCTCACCAATCTGGGCGAGACCCTGCCGCGTTCGGACAACCGGCTGCTCGGCACCGTGCTGCTGCAGGCCGGGGGCAAGCGCCACTATGCACTGGAGGGTTCCGTGTTCGTCGCCGGGTCGCTGGTGCAGTATCTGCGCGACGCACTCGGGCTGATCGAGCATGCCGCCGAGACCGAGGCGCTGGCCCGCTCGGTCGAGAGCAGCGGCGGCGTGGTGGTGGTTCCGGCGCTGACCGGACTCGGTGCGCCGCACTGGTTGCCGGAGGCGCGCGGCAGCATCACCGGGCTCGGCTTCGAGACGGGCAAGGCGCATATCGCCCGCGCCGCGCTGGAGGCGATGACCCACCAGACGAAGGACCTGGCCGACGCCTTTGCCGCCGATGGCGCCACATGGTCGGGCCTGAGGATCGATGGCGGCATGTCGGCCAATGACTGGATGGCGCAGGATATCGCCGATGTGCTCGACCTGACGGTGACGCGCCCGGAATTCGTCGAGACCACGGCGCTGGGCGCGGCGATGCTGGCGGCGACCGGGGCGGGGCTCTATCCCGATCTGGCGCAGGCGGCGGCAGCGATGAGCGGCGCGGCGCGCGATTTCACCCCGGCGATGGACGCGGCAACGCGCACCGGGCGGCTGGAAAACTGGAAAGAGGCGGTCGAGAAACTAGCCGGTGATTGAAGCGCCCAGAGCGGCACCGAGGTCGCGCTGAAGACGACCGATCTCGCCGCCAGCGTGGTCGTCGGACGGCGCAGACTGTTTTGTCGCCGCGCTTTCGCGCGCGGCCTCCAGCCGGGCGATACGGGCATAGAAATGCTCGGTCCGCATGGCCAGTTCGACCACGTCGTCTTCGAGCAATTCGCGGTGGCTGTCATCGCGGCCCTGCGGCTCGGCGGGCAGGCGACCGTAACGCTCGACCTGCAATGCTGTCAGTTCCCCGGCAAAGAAGGCGCGCTGGTTGAGCAGCCAGGCAATGGCATGCATCATGCGCGTGGTGGTCCTGAGCGCCTCGGTCGACATGGCGACGCGCTCGCGTTCCTCGCCCTCGTCCAGCGGCAGATAGGGCGTGGGCAGGTCGAAACTGGCGCGCGCCTCGTCGGCGAGCACCAGCGCCTCGGTATAGAGCGCCTCGACGATGGCGGCATTGATGTCTTTGGCAGGACTGGTCATGGCCCCGGCGTAGCGCGGGTCCGCGTCTGTCGGAAGAGGGGCGGGGGCGCTTTGGCGGCGCTGTCCCTTTGAGGCACGAATCGCTGCGGTCTGCCTGACCTGTCCCGAAATCAGGCGATGATGTCGGGCGTCAGGTAATCCTCGAAGATGGCGATCTGGTCCTTCAGCGCCAGTTTGCGCTTCTTCAGCCGGGCGACCTGCAACTGGTCGGGCCCGCCCTTCTCGGTGAGCGCCGCGATGGCAGCGTCAAGGTCGCGGTGCTCGATCCGCAAGGTCGCCAGCCGCTTTCGCATTTCCTCTTCGGTCAACGAATTACCCTATCCAGCCCCGACCGGCGCGGCCCTGCGCCCACCGGCCCCCAGCCCATATCTGCACATTGCCCCGATACGCAATCGCCCCGTCGCAATCCGGGTTTGCCGATTTAGGGCTAATGTGATTTCATGACAATCACGAGGGCACGGCTGCACGCCGAGTCGTCATGCCGAAGCGCTCGTGGGCTCCTTCCCACGCGAAGGACAGCCACCCCCGGTGGGGATTGGCCCTGCCGGGTTTGTCGCTAAGGAGAAACTCATGGAAACTTCGCATGTCAGCGCCCTTCAGGCCAAGCATGACGGGCTCGATCGCCGCCTCAAGGACGAGATGAGGCGCCCGGCCCCTGACATGGGGAAGATCCAGTTTCTCAAGAAGCAGAAGTTGAAGCTCAAGGAAGCCATCGCGCTACACTAGACCTTCGTTTCAGGTGCACTGAAACAGCTGCGGCTCCGGCCCGCTCCCTCTTCCAGCCTCCCGACAGGGTAAGCTTTAGGCAGTCAGGAGGAGAAGCGGGCTGGTACCGCCATTTTCGCCGCGCTCGCTGCATTCCCAAACGCGCCGCAATGGTCTAGTCCTCAGGGTAATGACCGCCGCCGCCGCCGCCCGCTCGATCCTGACCCGCCTGCACGAGGTGATGGCCGCGCGCACCAACGCGCAGGCCAAGCTCAACCAGGTGGTCGAGATCATCGGTGAATCGCTGTCGAGCGAGGTGTGCTCGATCTACCTCCTGCGCGAGGGGATGCTCGAACTGTTCGCCACGCGCGGCCTGAACCAGAGCGCGGTCCACGTCACAAGGCTGGGCGTGGGCGAGGGGCTGACCGGCACGATCGCCCAGAATATCGAGACGCTGAACCTCGACGAGGCGGCAACCCACCCGGAGTTCCAGTACCGCCCCGAAACCGGCGAGGAGAAGTTCCACTCCTTCGCCGGGGTCCCTATCGTGCGCCGGGCGCGCGGCGTGGGCGTGCTGACTGTCCAGCATGTCGAGCCGCGCCGCTATGAAGAGGTCGAGATCGAGGCGCTGCAGACCGTCGCCATGGTACTGGCCGAGCTGATCCACAATGCCGGGCTGGTCGATGACGAGGCGCTGGGCGAACGCTCCGAGGCGCAGAGCGGGCAGCAGGTCATGGAAGGGCTGCAGCTGGTCAAGGGGCTCGCCATGGGCCAGGCGGTGTTCCACCAGCCGCGCGTCCAGATCGAGCAGACCGTGGCCGAGGATACCGAGGCCGAGCGCCAGCGCGTCTTTCTCGCCTTCGACAAGATGCGCGAACAGATCGATTCCATGGCCGGTCAGGCCGAATTCGGGGTCGGCGGCGAGCACGAACAGGTGCTCGAGACCTACAAGATGTTCGCCTATGACGAGGGTTGGGCCCGGCGCATCAACGAGGCGATCGATTCCGGCCTGACCGCAGAAGCCGCGATCGAGCGCGTGCAGCAGCGCACGCGGATGCGGATGCGCGAGATTTCCGACCCGCTGCTGGCCGACCGGATGCACGACCTGGAGGATCTGGCCAACCGGCTGATCCGGATCGTCTCGGGCCAGCTGGGCACGGCGGCGACCTCGGGCCTGCGCGGCGATGCGGTGCTGATCGCGAAGAATCTGGGCCCGGCCGAACTGCTCGAATATGACCGGCGGCGCTTGAAGGCGGTGGTGCTGGAAGAGGGCTCGCTCACCGCGCATGTGGTGATCGTGGCGCGCGCCATGGGCGTGCCCGTGATCGGGCGCCTCAGGAACCTGCGCGGGCTGGTGCGGGAGGGCGACACGCTGCTGGTCGATGGCGACGCCGCCACGCTGACCCTGCGCCCGCAGGCCGGGATCGAGGAAGCGTTCGAGGCGCGGCTCGCCCGCAGCCGCGAGAAGCGCGCCGCCTACGCCAGGCTGCGCGATGTCGAGCCGGTGACGCGCGATGGCAAGCGCATCACCATCATGATGAATGCGGGCCTGCGCGAGGATGTCGCCACGCTCGGCGCGGCGGGCGCGGACGGGATCGGCCTGTTTCGCACGGAGTTCCAGTTCCTCGTTTCGCCGGTCCTGCCCGCGCGGGAGCGGCAGACGCGGCTCTATCGCGAGGTGCTCGAAGCCGCCGGGACCAGGCCGGTGATTTTCCGCACGGTCGATGTCGGCGGCGACAAGTCGTTGCCTTACATGGCCAGCGAGGCGTCGACCCATGACGAGAACCCGGCAATGGGCTGGCGGGCGCTGCGCCTGTCGCTCGAACGCGATGGCCTGCTGAAGGTGCAGGCGCGCGCGCTGCTCGAAGGGGCGGCGGGCAAGGACCTCAACGTCATGTTCCCGATGGTGTCGGAGCCGTGGGAGTACGAGGCCGCGCGCGAGGTGTTCGACGGGCAGCTGGCCTTCCTCAAGAAGCACAAACATTCGCTG
The DNA here is from genome assembly GCA_964406535.1 of uncultured Sphingomonadaceae bacterium. GTDB lineage: Bacteria > Pseudomonadota > Alphaproteobacteria > Sphingomonadales > Sphingomonadaceae > Alteraurantiacibacter. The sequence continues at coordinate 1,544 of CAYOSE010000012.1, read as the reverse complement.
CCGCAATCGATCCGCTATGGCGTGATGCTGGAGGTGCCGGCGCTGGCCGAGATGCTCGACCAGTTGCTGCCGCAGATTTCCTTCATCTCGATCGGCACCAACGACCTTACCCAGTTCCTGCTCGCCGCCGACCGGGCCAATCCCCTGCTGGCTGCGCGGTATGACTGGCTGAGCCCGTCGATCATGCGCTTTCTGGCGCGGGTGGTGGAGACGGTCGACGAACATGGCGAGACGACCGGGCACGAGGTCGATCTGGGCGTTTGCGGCGAGATGGGCGGGCGGCGGCTGGAGGCGCTGGCGCTGATCGGGCTGGGCATCACCCGCCTCTCGATCACGCCCGCCGCGATCGGTCCGATCAAGGAACTGGTGCGGCAGGTCGACACACGCGAAATCGGCGACGCGATGCGCGGCTGGCTGGCCTCGCCGCCGGCCAATCTGCGCCAGACGCTGACCGACTGGGCGCGGGCGCATGATATAGAGATCGAATAAATCGCCGGTTCGGGGCCCAAGTCCTTGCGGGTGCCTTGACTTGTGGGCCACGCGCTTCATTCATACGGGTGACAAGCAAGTCCGGCACGCCTAACCGACCCCCGCTGTAATTTTCTGGCCGCCTTGATTATCTGGCGCTGCCCAATCGACGATGAAACAGGACATGGACAACACGCCGCCCGAGGACTTTCCCCAGGATGCCGATGCTCCGCCCGCGCCGCCGCCGGGCGTGGGCCCGCAATTGCGTGCCGCGCGCGAGCAGAAGGGGCTGACGCTCGAGCAGGTGGCGGCGCAGACGCGCATACCCCAGCACCAGATTGAGTTTATCGAGGCGGGCGAATTCTCGCGGCTGGCCGGGCGGACCTATGCGGTCGGCTTTGCCCGCAACCTCGCCAAGGTGGTCGATCTGGACCAGAACGATGTCGCCGCCATGGTGCGCCACGAAATGGATCTGGCCGAGGGGCTGGAGGGGCCGCGCGGCAAGAAATTCGAACCCGGCGATTCCGCGCGCGCGCCGTCTGGCGGGCTGGTTTGGTTCTCGATAATTGCCGTTATCCTGCTGCTGGCAGGGCTGTTCTTTGCCGCGCGGGCGGTGTTCTCCCCGGCGGCCGAGTTGCCCTCGCTGGTCGAGCAGGAGCGCGCCGAGCAGGCCGCGCTCGCTGCCGCCCAGGCCGAGCAGGCAGCCGCCGAAGCGGTCCCGCCCAGCGGGCCAGTGGTGTTCACGGCGACGGAGGAAGGCATCTGGGTGCGCTTCTACACCGCTGACGGCAACCGGCTGATGGAAAAGGAACTGGCCAGCGGCGAAAGCTATACGGTCCCTGCCGATGCGGTGGGTCCGCAATTATGGACCGGGCGGCCCGATGCGCTGGCGATCACGATCGGCGGCCAGCAGGTCCCTAGGCTGGCCGAGGAAGACCAGGTGATGCGCGATGTACCGGTGACGGCAGAAGCGCTGCTGGCGCGCGGGGCAGGGCCGGAACCCGAGGCAACGCCGCCAGCCGCAGCGACGCCGGCAGCCGCGCCTACCACTGCGCCCGCACCCGTCCCGTCCGCCA
>CAYOSE010000011.1:0-44202 GCA_964406535.1 uncultured Sphingomonadaceae bacterium | reverse complement strand
CTTCTCCAACCCGACCACCAACATCTACAAGCGTCTGGTGCCGAGCTTCGAGGCGCCGGTGCTGCTGGCCTATTCCTCGCGCAACCGTTCGGCGTCTTGCCGTATTCCCTACGGCACCGGCGACAAGTCGCGCCGCGTGGAATTCCGTTTCCCCGATCCGCTGGCCAACCCGTATCTGTCGTGCTCGGCACTGCTCATGGCCGGCATCGACGGGATCGAGAACAAGATCCACCCGGGCGAATCGATGGACAAGAACCTCCACGACCTGCCGCCGGAAGAGCTGGCGACCGTGCCGACCGTCGCCGGTTCGCTGCGCGAAGCGCTGACCGCCCTGTCCGAAGACTACGAGTTCCTGACCAAGGGCGACGTCTTCACCAAGGACCAGATCGATGCCTATATCGAGCTGAAGTGGCCGGAAGTCTACGCCTGGGAAATGGCCCCGAGCCCGGTCGAATTCGACATGTACTACAGCGCCTGATCGGGCCTGATCGAAGGATCACCCCACCGCCCTCAAGTAGCGAAGCGGTAGGGCAGCATAAGAGGGGCGTCCGGGAAACCGGGCGCCCTTTTTTACGGTTCTGCCTGCCAATGCCCGAGAGCATCGGAAAACTCCGGGCCAAGAGCTTTTACTCTCCCAGCGATGGCCTGCTTCAGACCTTCGTCCTGCAACGCAGCTGCATACGTGTCGCGCTCGGTGGTCGGTTGATCGGCATCCGGCTGAAAAATTACGAAAAGGTCGGAGCCAGGCGGAGCTGCTTCAAGCTGCGCGACGAGCTCATCGGCGAGACCTTCCGGATCGCGCATACAGGAGAAGGCCCAGTTTCTCGCCGTGTTTGTTTTCGGAACCCGGGCAGTGTCAGGCACTTGCCGGGGAATCTGCCCGACAATAGCTGTAGCTTCAGCCGAACGCCCAACACCATTTAGCGCGCAGGCATGAATGGCGTCGAACCAGCTGACGGCATCCGGGCTTTTCCGGCTCATGCTAAGAAAACCTGTACGGATGTCCTCGAACCGGGGTTCCAGTGTCTGGGATATACGCAAGGCTTGGTCGTATTGTCCATTTCGAGCCAGCATCAATGCCAGGTTCGTTTCAATATTGATCTTGAAATTTTCATGCAAGCCAGACTCTTCCAAAAATTGGTCAAGATAATTTATGGCGCCTTCCGCGTCTCCATTTTCGAACACTATCTCCGCTATTGATATCTTCCGTATTGAATTCAAAAATTCATTAATTTCTCTTTTCTTCTGACGACGCCTTCGTCCATTAAAAGAGTGAACCTCTCTTTCATCTATACTGCCCTCAAGGAGACCTATTGCTTGCTTGTATTTTCCGGAGCGCAACAGCGCTTGTGCGTACTGCGAAGATGCGATGAAATCCTTGGGATATGAACTCATCATCGATTCGTCCGTTGGGTTCGGTTCCAGACCTTCACGATAGATCTGTTCTGCCCTGATCTCTGACAGGTCCCGCAAGCGTTCCAGACCCGGCCCTGCCCAGCCCGTGAGCGCGGCCCAGACGGGCCTCAACCGCGTGTCGGCCAACACAGCCAGCGCATCGTCGGTGTTTGTGATGGTCCGCAATTCGATGCGGTCTCCGCTTGCGGTTACGAGGAAGACCGAGGCCGAATATTCCTCAGCACTGAATCCCACCGCGCCAGTATCGCCGTTCCAGGTGAGCTCGGACGGGGGTACATCGTCCTGGGCTGCGGCACCTGCAGACAATGTCATTAATCCGAAAATAGCCGCGCAAAATGCAAGCCTGCCAGTCGTCTGCAAGGTATTCTCCATTCGGTTCATCAGCATAATGCCTACCAGGATAAAACCTACAATTGACAACAGTTGCACAACATTCAACCGGCAGTACGAGGCAAGATGCTCTACCCCCCTTTCCTACGACCGCATCCCCTTCCTAGCCCGGCGTCATACAAACACGCCAAGGGGCACCCGACATGAACCGTACCGCCATCTTCGACACCATTCGCCGCGTCATCGGGCGCGGGTTCAGCCAGAGCGAGGTCGACGCCATTGACGGGGCACTCGATCAGGTGCTGGAAATTCAGCCTCAGGACCGTGTTCCATGTGTTCCATCCGCCGCCGCGCAGGTTGCCAATCCGATCACCATCGGTGAGGCGGGTATCGCGCTGATCCAGCAGTTCGAAGGCTGCGGGAAACGGCGCGAAGACGGCCTGGTCGAGGCGTATCCCGACCCCGGCACGGGCGGCGCACCATGGACCATCGGCTGGGGCGCGACCGGCACCGGTATCGAGCAAGGCACGGTCTGGACGCAGGCGCAGTGCGATGCGCGGCTCACCTCCGACCTTGCTCTCTATTCTGCCGAGGTGGCCGCCGCGCTGGGCGATGCACCGACCAGCCAGAACCAGTTCGATGCGCTGGTCAGCTTCCACTACAATACCGGCGCGATTGGCCGCTCGACACTGACCCGCAAGCATGTCGCGGGCGACCATGCCGGGGCCGCGCGTGAGTTTGACCGCTGGGTCCATGCGGGGGGCCGCGTGATGCAGGGGCTGGTCCGCCGCCGCGAGGCCGAGGCGGCGCTCTATCGCCAGACAGCCATTCAGCCCTGACGGTCTGCAAATGGCGTGTTTGCGCGCTCCCGGTGCTCACGACCAAACAAGGTCGCTGCGCTCCGGATCACGCAATCCCACCATTTTCGCCACGTCATCATCTGAATGTACATTGCGCCTGTTGCAAGTTTGATGCGTACGAAACCTAATAGTCCTTGCGGTACTCGACCCCGGCACTCTTGCGGCCCAGCGAGTTGACCGCGCCCAGCAGCGACAGCCAGCTCGTCACCCGGAATTCCAGCTCGCTGGCATTGTAGCTGCGTCCGTCGGTGACGATCTCGGCATAAAGCCGCCGGTTGATGTTCTTGCCCAGCGCCACCGCAGTCTCGCGGCCGAGCGCCGGGTCGGCGCTGAGGACCCTGAGCCGGTCGAGCCCGATCGCATCGCGCAGCTGGTTGATCGGGCCGAGCCCGCCCCCGCCCCTGAGCGAGGCCACCGCCGCGCCCAGTTGCAGTGCATCGGTCGCCGACAGGTCAGTGATCGAGCCGCCGAACAGCAGCCGCGCGAGCAGCTCCTCCTCGGGCAGCGCCGGGGTCGAGGAGAAAGCGATAGCGGTCTGCGTCGCCGGGCCGCGCACTGTCACCTGCACCGAGAGGTCGTCGACCTGCGTCTCCGCCACGATATCGACGCGTGGATCGACCGGCACGTTCTCATCAAAGGCGATCTCGCCGCGCGTGATATCGAAGCGCACACCGGCAAATTCATAGAAGCCCTGCCGCGGGATCACCTGTGCGCTGCCGCCGATGCGCGGATCGTCGGTGGTCCCGCGCAGCAGCACGTCGCCGCGCCATTCGCTGTCGAGGCCTAGCCCGTCGACCTTGATATTGTCATTGGCGCGCGCGTCGATGAGGTAGCGCCATGGTGCGGAACGCGCCGGTGCCGGGGCCCGGTCGGCGGGCAGGTTGGTCTCCGTCACCTTGAGGTCAGGCAGGTTCTGCTCGACCTCGCTGCCGCCCAGCCGCCAGCGCGCGGCGGTGACGTTGAGCCGCCCGGCAATCGTGCCGCCCACGCCGTTGGAGACGATCCGCATCGGCCCGGTCACGGTCGCGCCCATGGTCGGCAGGTCGAGCAGCTCGGCCCGGCGCGTCGCCATCCTCAGGTCGATCTGCGGCCCGCGCCCCTCTGTGATGCCAGCCAGATCGACCATGCCGCTGCCGCTGACCGCGCCGCCATTGGGCGCAGTCCCGGCAAAGCTGGTGAGTTGCAGGCGCGAACCCGCAAAAGTGCCGCGCGCCTTCACCCCCCGGATATCGGTGCCGGTCAGCGCGCTCCGCACGCGCAATTCGTCGCCGCCCAGCGCGCCGCTGACGCGCGGATTGGCCAGCGTGCCGGTGGCATCGGCGGTAACGCTCAGCTCCCCGGTGATGTCGAGCAGGTCGACCGCCGCCAGCCGCCACAAAGCTGCCGCCTGCCCTTCGTAGCGCAGCTGTGCGCGGAGCGACCCGGCATAGAGCCGCTCGGTCAGAGTGCCTGCTGGCGGCAGACTGGCGATGCGCGCCTGCAGCCGTCCATCCGCCCCGCCATCGTCGGAGATCACCGCGCGGGCCTGCAAGGAGGCGGGCGACAGTTCGGCCACCAGCGCGATGTCCATCGGTTGCGAGGAGAGCAGCGCGCTCGACCGGGTCAGCTTGCTGACCTTCAGCCGAGCCTGTCCGGTGGGCAGGCCGCTGGCATCCGCCGCCAGCTCGACCACGCCCGAAACCGAGCCGCCCAGCCCCAGATCGGTGACGACGATGTCGGCGAGCGAGAGCGGCATGTCGCCCAGGCTCACCCGACCCTGCGCCGGCTCGGTCCCTCCAAAACGCCCGCTGGCGATGACATAGCCGCTGCCATAGGACAGCTGGCTACGCTGCAATTGCCAGCCGCCGTCAGCGGTCTTCAGCAGCACGGCATGGCGCGGCATGGATATGTCGCGGCCTTCGTAATTGCCCTCGGCGGCGACAGCGATCCGCTCCGGCGCGACCCGCCCGTTGAGCCGCAGCTCCAGCCGCGTTCCGCGCGCGCCCGTCAGCGCGGCATCGAACCTGCCAGTGCCGTTCTCGACCTGCGCCTGCCCGGCCATCCGGCCAATGAACAGCGAGCCATATTGCAGGCCCTGCGCGGTCATGTTGGCATCCACGGTGGAGGAGCCCGCAGCGATAAAGCCGCTCGCATCCACTTGCGCGCGCCCAATGGCGATCGGGGTCTGGCCGTCCCCGAAACGGGCGTTTCGGGCATTCAGATCGACATCGAAGCCCTGCCCGCCATCGCGCGTGGCCAGTGCGATGGTGCCGTCCACACCGCCGCGCGCGACGTCGAGCGTGCCGTCCACGCCTCCATCCGCCAGCAGCAGATCGCCCGAGATGCGCGTCTGCGCGACATCGAGATGGTCGATGCCGATGGTGGTATCGCCCCCTTCCGCAATGACGAGGTTCACCAGTCCCTCGAACGCCCCAAGCATCGAGCCGCCCGAAGTCTCTATGGTGAAGCCGTCATCCACGGGGGCGAGCGCGACGCGCACATCGCTGAGCCCCGCGGCAGGCAGCGGATCGGCCAGCACCAGTGTCGCGCGCGGCCCGTCGTCGGCCACTTGCGCCTCGACCGTGAACGGCCCGTAATCGACATGGCTGCCAGTGCCTGCGAGCGTGGTCGTGCCGCTCTCCACCCGCCCGTCGAGTCGCAATTCCACCTTCGGGGCGGCCACGCTGAAGCCGTTGAAGTCGATCGGCGCGCCGGAGCCCAGCGCCACGCCGCCCCTGAAGTTGATTACCTCGCCCGCCAGATTGGCGAGCGTGGAGTTACCGATCCGGTTGATCCGCCCATTGGTTTGCGCGGTCAGCCGCCAGTTTGTGTCGCTGCCGATGGCAAAGCGCAGATTGGCGCGCGCATCCATCCGCCCGATATCGTCGAGCGCCAGCGCGTTCACCTGCGCTGGACCGGCGAGGTGGTAAGTGCCCCGGTCGAGATTGCCCCTGAGGTCGAGGTCGGCGGACAGCCCCAAGAACCGCAGCGCCAGATCGTCCGACAGCAGCTCCGCTCCGGTATAGGTCAGCGTCCCGTCAAGCGTGCCGCCGACCAGCCGCGGATCGATCAGCTCATTGCCGCTCTTCACCCGCGCCACGGCCACATCGAGCGGCAGCGTGGCGCGCGTGCCGTCCCAGGTCAGCGTCCCGCGTTGCGTGAGGTTCATCAGCAGGGTGCCGCCCGCATCGACTTCGCCGATGGTCAGCGTGTGCGGCACGGTCAGGTCACGGAACGGGCCATCCAGCACCGCCTCCAGCCGCGCATCTTTCATTGCGAAATCCGCGCCGAGCAGCGTCGGGTCGAGCAGGTCGGCATTGATCGTGAAGCGCCGGAAGGCATTGTCCGCCAGATCCACCGCCCCGCCGCCATCGACGTCGAGCGCCGCGCCGCGCAGGACGAAATTGCCCTCGACCACGCTGTCCTCCAGCGTGCCCTCCATATTGACCGCAACCAGCGCGCCCAGCGCCCGCGCGGGCAGTCCGGTGACATAGCCTGCGGGCCGGATATTGCCGACCACCCGGTACTGGCCGCTCTCATTGATGAGGTCGAGGTCGACCACCTGCGTCTCAGCGCCGTCCGCTCCCTGCACGGCGATCAGGTCGCCGCGCCAGCGCGACCAGCTACCATCGCCCTCCAGCCGCACCACCAGATCGCTCTCGGCCCCGACCGCCTCGGCAAGCAGGCCGCCAGCAGGTGCATTCCACGTCGCATCGAGGTCGAACCGGTCGCGCTCGGGCTCGCTGTCGACCAGCAGCGCGAAACGATCCGCCCCGCCCAGCGCGCCCTCGGCGTCGAGCATCACCCGCCCGTCGCGAATATCGGCCTTCGCGTCAAAGTCGATCACCCGCGCCTCGCCGATGATGCCCTCGTCCACCTGCAGCCCGTCGATCACCAGCCGGTCCACGCGGATATCGAAATCGGGCAGGAGCGGCGCGTCGGGATCGCCCGGATTGAGCTGCGGCAGGGAATGCAGCGTCCCGCCGTTCAGCACCAGATGGCGGATGTCGAGCCCGCTCGTGAACCAGCGATAGGGCCGCCAGTTGAGATCGATCTCGGGGATCTCGAGAAACAGCACATCCTCGGCATCGCGGAACTCGACATCGTGCAAAGTCGCGCTCCACAGCACCGAGCCATCAATGGCGCCGACCGAGACCTTGAGGCCCGAGGCCGGCGCAAAGCGGCCAATCTCGTCGACGATCAGCTGGCGTCCCGGCCCGGTATGGAGAAAGGCGACCAGCAGCAGCAGCAACGCCGCCAGCGCGGCCCCGACGATCCCCAGCCAGCGGGTCAGCCGCAGCGGCACGGCACGGCGGCGACGCGCGGGCAGTGCCTCGTCAGCGTCGAGAACCTCCTCCTCCGCCATCAGAAGGCCTGCCCCAGCGCGACATAGATGGCGACCCAGCCATCCTCCGGCCCCGGATTGAGCGGGAAGGCGACGTCGAGCCGCAGCGGCCCGAAACCGGTCAGATAGCGCGCACCGACGCCCGCACCCCACTGAATGTTCTTGAAGGCGGGCACGTCATCCTCGCCCACCGTGCCCGCATCGATAAAGGGCACGATGCCCAGCGCCCCGTCGAGCAGCCCGGTGCGGATGCGCGCCTCCAGCGACAGCTCCACCAGCGAGCGCCCGCCGGTCGGGTCGCCCGCCGTGTCGCGCGGACCGATCTCGCGATAGCCATAGCCGCGCACCGAACCGCCGCCCCCGGCATAGAGCCGGCGCGAAGGTGCAATGCCCGAAAGCGGCGCGCCCATGATGTTGGCAACCCGCGTACGGCCCGCGAGCACGACCTTGTCGCTCTCACCAAGGCTTTGATAATAGGAGAAATCGGCCTGGTTGCGCGAATAGAAGAACTGCGTGCCCACCGTCTGCGCGACTTCGGGCGAGATGGTGGCCGAGGCGCGGAACCCCTCGGTCGGATCGAGCAAATCGTCCGACGTGTCGAGCTGGGCGTAAAACGGCACCGCGCCGATGAAATAGTTGCGGAACGGCGCGAAGCTGCGGTCGGCGCGCCGCTCGCGCTCACGCGTCGCCACCAGTTCCAGCCCGACCGACCACGAGAACGGCTTCTGGTACAGCAGCGTGCTGGTCTTCTCGAACGTGCCGACCAGCGAGGCGGTCTGCGCGTCATAGGCATCGTAGTCGATCGTGCTGACGAAGGCGTCGAGCGACAGCGCCCGGTCGCGCCCGTGGAAATTGTTCTTGCGCAAGGTCGCGCCCAGCAACTGCTCCTTCGTGCCGAGAATCCCACGAACTTTCAGCGAGCCTTCGGGCGGGAACAGATTGCGATGCTCCCAGCTGCCCGCCAGCGTGAAGCCTTCCTCCGTGCCGTAGCCCAGACTGCCCGTGATCGTCCGCAGCGGCGCCTCGGTCATCTCCACCGCGATATCGACCGTCCCCGGCTGGTCGCCCGCCGGAGCCTGCGTCTCGACCGGGGTGAGCGTAACCGAACCGACAATGCCGGTCGCCAGGACCGCGCGGCGCAAGTCCATCTCCAGACTGCGCTGATAGGTTTCGCCGGTTTCGAAGCGGGCAATGTCGGCGAGGTGACGGCCCGACATGAAGCGCGGCAGATTGCTGGTAACCTCACCGAACACATACTTGCCGCCCGGCGTCACGAACATCGTCACGTCGCCTTCCTGCCGGTCATGGTCGACCAGCAGCTCGGGCGCCTCGATCGCGGCGAAGGGATAGCCGCTCTCACCCAACGCGGAGTCGAGATCGAACCGCTCGGCCTCGATCACGTCGAGATCGAGATAATCGCCCGGAAAGACCTCGTAACTGGCGCGCAGCCGCTCGGCATCCGCCGTCGCCGTATCGAGATTGCCCAAGTCAACCTCGCCCACGCGGTAGCGCTGGCCGGGGATGATATCGAAGCGTGCCGCCGGACGGTCGAGATCGACATCGGTCGACGGATCGACATTGCCGGTCGAGCGGATCACCTGCGCGTCGTAATAGCCGTAGATCCGCAGCAGCCGCTGCAACAGCGCGTCATCCTCGCGCGCCTGCGCGGCCAGCACCGCCTGATTATCGTTGTCATCCAGCTCGCGCACGGTCGACAGCGCCTTGAACCGGTCGAGGAATTCATCGCGTTCGGGAAACAAAGATTTCTCGCTCGGGAAGACGAGGATCAGCTCGTCGGCGATCTTCTCCTCGCTGCCTTCGGGAAGCGGCGGGATCACATCCTCGAAGGTCAGGAATTCGACCTCATCCTCATTGCCCTCGACCGGATCGACATCGGCAAGGAAGTCCTCGTCGCCCGCGGCATCCGGCCAGTCGAGCGTATAGCCGCCATTTTCGTCGAGCGGATCGGCATCGGGATCGGGCGGCGGGGCGTCCTCGTTGTCCGGCGCGCTGGTCGCCGGGGCGTCGGTGCCCTGAACGGCCCCCTGCGCGGCCCAGTCTTCCGGATTGTCGACCGCGCTGTCGGGGATCAGGTCTTCGAGAGAAGCGGGGGCATTGCGATCCTGCGCGGAAAGCGGCGCCGCAAGGCACACGGCCAGCGCGGCGACAGAGGCCAGCAGCGGGCGAACGAGCCCGCCGACTAGCGCGTCAGACGATGTCGTATTGCTTCTGCTCGCCCGGAGCGCCGTGCTTGCTCGACCCGTCGGGGCTGCGTTCGTGGCGCTGGCCGGAGAGCCCGGCGATAAGCGCCTGCTGCTCGTCATCGGACATGCGGCTCCACCCGTCGGGGCCGAGCCGTTCGAGCGGGCGGTAGCGCACCTTGTACTGCATGCGCGGGCTGCCTTCGACCCAATAGCCGAGATAGACATAGGGCAACCCTGCCTCGCGCGCACGGCGGATGTGGTCAAGAATGACAAAATTTCCAAGTCCGCTACGCGCCTCAACATCAGGGTCGTAGAAGCTGTAGATCATCGACAGCCCGTCGCCCTGCCGGTCGGTCAGGCAGGCCGCGACCAAGCGGCCCGGTTGCCCGTCCTCACCTGAAGGTTCCCTGTATTCAATAACAAAGGTGGAGACGCTGGTATGTTCCACCATGTCCGCATAGTCGACCTCGTCCATCGCCGCCATGCCCCCGCCCGGATGGCGGCTGGCAAGGTAGCGGCGCAGCAGGTCGAACTGTTCGGCAGTGGCCCAGGGGCGGCATTCGCTCACCACCAGGTCCTTGTTCCGCTTCGCAATCCGTTTCTGCGTGGAGGACGGCGCGAACTCCTCCGCCACGACGCGCACCGACACGCAGGCACGGCATTCGTGGCACGAGGGGCGATAGGCGACGGTCTGGCTGCGGCGGAAGCCGATTCGGCCGAGTGCCTCGTTCAATTGTTCGGAGTGCGGGCCCTTGAGCTCGGTAAAGACCTTACGCTCTGTGCGCCCCGGCAAATAGGGGCACGGCGCCGGGCTCGTGACGAAAAATCGCGGAAATCTCACCGGAGCCGTCACGCGCTCTCGTCTCCCTCGCTCAGTTAAAACGACCCGTCTGCCAGCCCAGTGTGGTCTGTGGGCCAGACGCCATTTGTATGCCCACAGGATTCGCCCGTTGGAACCATATTAACCATTATTGTGGAGGTTTGCAGGGTTAATTTGCACAATTGCCGCCAGATCGCAGGCAATCGCCCCAGAACGGGTCAGATTGTGCAGCGCGGCACGGCCTGCGGGACCGCGTGCCGTGCCGCACAGATGTCAATCGTCGCTGTCGACGCGGTTGAACCGATCGCCCTTGTTCCCCTGCAGGTTGATCAGGTCGAAGCGATAGCCCGCCTTCTCCAGCGCGGTCAGCAGCCGGTCGCGCGCCTTCAGGTCGCGCACCTCGAACTCGATATCGGTCTGCGTGCTCTTGACCGACAAATTGCCGAAAACCCGCTGGTGGGTGACCTCGATGATGTTGGCATTATGCTCGGTGAAGATTTCGGCCAGCTTCGAGAGCGCCCCGGCCCGGTCATCGAGCACGACGCTGATCCGCCCGATCCGCCCGCTGCGAACGAGATTCCTGAGGATCACATTGGCGAGGAAGCGCTGGTCGATATTGCCGCCGGTCAGGATCACGCCGACCCGCTTGGCCTTGAACCGTTCGCGCGGCGCGCCGTTCGACGGCGGCAGCAATGCAGCGAGGCCCGTCGCGCCCGCGCCCTCGACCACGGTCTTCTCGATATCGAGCAGCAGGCCGATGGCCTCCTCGATCGCGTATTCCTTCACCACGCGCATCTCGTCGACCAGCGCCGGATCGCCGACGATGGTGCGGGTGAACTGGCCCGGTTCCTTGACCGCAATGCCCTCGGCCAGCGTGGCCGCCCCCTGGGGCAGCTGCTTGCCGGTGACGAGCGAGTAGAAGGCCGGGAACTCGGCGGTCTGGACGCCGACGATCTCGATGTCGGGCTTGATCGCCTTGGCCGCCGTCGCCACGCCGGAGATCAGCCCGCCGCCGCCGACCGGCACCACGATCATGTCCAGATCGGGCGCATCCTCGAGCATTTCGAGCGCCACCGTGCCCTGCCCCGCCGCGACCTTGGGGTCGTCGAACGGGTGCACGAAGGTGAGGCCCAGCTGCTGTTCCATGCTGCGGGCATAGGCATAGGCCTCGTCGAAGCTCTCGCCCTCCAGCATGACTTTCCCGCCAACCGATTCGGTCTGCATGATCTTCACCGTGGGCGTGGTCTTGGGCATCACGATGGTGACCGGCACGCCGAGGCGCGAGCCGTGGTACGACAGCCCCTGCGAATGGTTGCCCGCGCTCGCCGCGATCACACCGCGCGCGCGCTGCTCGTCCGTCAGCTGCAGCAGCGCATTGAGCGCCCCGCGCTCCTTGTAGGCAGCGGTGAACTGCTGGTTCTCGAACTTGAGATACACCTCGGCCCCGGTAATCGACGAGAGGGTACGTGAATGCAGCGTCGGCGTCCGCACGACAGCGCCCGCGATCCGCCCGGCGGCGGCGCGGACCTCTTCGATGGTCAGATCGGCTTTCATTGTCTCGGCTTCGCCCATGGCAGCGCCTATCGCGGAAAGCGCGCCATCAGGCAATCATTGCTTATTCACGTGGCAGCGGGCAGGTGGCGGGCATGACCAGCGCAAAGACGATCGCCTTCCTGGGCCTGGGCGTGATGGGCGGACCGATGGCCGGCCACCTGCTGAACGCCGGACACCGGGTCACCGTATGGAACCGCACCCGCTCCCGTGCCGAGGCATGGGGCGCGAAGCATCCGGGCGGCAGCGTCGCCGCCTCCGCTGCCGAGGCCGCCACGGGCGCGGACGTGGTACTCGCCTGCCTTGGCAATGACGACGACGTCGCCGGGGTCGTGCTGGGCGAGGCAGGCGTACTCGCTGCCATGCCCAAGGGCGCGACCTTCGTCGATCACACGACCGTCTCCCCCGCCCTCGCGCGCCAGATTGCCGAGGCCGCCAGCGAGCTGGGCCTCAACGCCATCGACGCGCCGGTCTCGGGCGGTCAGGCCGGGGCCGAGAACGGCAAGCTCTCGATCATGTGCGGCGGCACACAGGCCGCGATGGACGCCGCCACGCCAGTGATGGAAGCCTATGCGCTCCGCATCACCCATGTCGGTGCGGCCGGGGCCGGACAGTCGGCCAAGGCGGTCAACCAGGTGTGCATTGCCGGGGTGCTGGCGGGCCTCTCCGAAGGCGTGCGGCTGGCGCAGGCCAACGGGCTCGACATGGACAAGGTGTTCGAGGCGATCTCGAGCGGCGCAGCGCAGAGCTGGCAGATGAACAACCGCTGGGCGACCATGGCGAAGGACGAATTCGATTTCGGCTTTGCCGTGGACTGGATGCGAAAGGATCTGGCCATCGCGCTGAGCGCCGCGAAGGAGGCGGGCCTGCCGCTGCCCGTCACCGCACTGGTCGACCAGTTCTATGCCGAGGTGCAGGCGCTGGGCGGCAACCGGCAGGACACGTCCTCGCTGCTGCGCCGCTTCCCCCGCGCCAAACCGGCATGATCGGCAGGCTTGCGGCGCTCGCCGCGCTGGTGCTGGGGCCAATGCTGGCGGCCCTGCCCGCGCAGGCCACCACGCTGATCGACAATGTCGAGGGGATTGCGGTCCACCGCGACGGCAGCGTCGACCGCTTCGCCGCGATGGTGATCGATGACGAGGGCCGCGTGGTCGAACTGCTCGACTTCGGCGACACCCCCACGGTCGAGGTGGATTACCGCGAGGACGGCAAGGGACGGGTGGTCATTCCCGGCATTATCGATTCGCACGTCCACCTGATGCAGCTGGGCCTCGCCCAGCTCTCGCTCGACCTGACCGGGGCGACCTCGCTGGACGACGCACTCGCCCGCCTCGCCGCCTATGCCGCGCGCCACCCCGACCGCCCCTGGCTGGTCGGCTTCGGCTGGAATCAGGAGAACTGGGGTCCGGTGGGACTGGGCCGTTTCCCCACCGCCGCCGAGCTCGACGCCGTGGTCCCGAACCGCCCGGTCTGGCTGATGCGCGTGGACGGCCATGCGGGATGGGCCAATAGCAAGGCGCTGGAGGCCGCGAACATCTCCGCCGCCACGCCCGACCCGGCAGGTGGACGCATCCTGCGCGTCGCCGGGAGCAAGGCCCCCGCAGGCGTGCTGGTCGACAATGCCGCCGCGCTGGTCAGCGCCGCCGTCCCGCCGCCGCTGGCCGAGGACCGCGACCTCGCCCTCCACCGCGCGCAGGAACTGCTGTTCGCCAATGGCGTCACGGCCGTCGCCGACATGGGCACCAGCATCGAGGACTGGATGACCTATCGCCGCGCGGGCGATGCCGGGCGGCTGCGGCTGCGCGTGATGGCCTACGCCGGGAGCGTCGACGAGATGCTGCTGATCGGCGGGACCGGGCCGACCCAGTGGCTCTATGGCGACCGCCTCAGGATGGGCGGGCTGAAGCTGGTGCTCGATGGCGCGCTCGGCTCGCGCGGGGCGTTGCTCAAAAGCGACTATGCCGACGAGCCGGGCCAGCGCGGCATTGCCCGGCTGAGCGGGACGCAGGCGCGCAACCTGATGAGCCGCGCCGCGCTCGACAATTTCCAGGTCGCGATCCACGCCATCGGCGATGCCGCCAATGAAGAGGCGCTGTTGGCCGTGGACGAGCTGGCGGGCGATTACAGCGGCGACCGGCGCTGGCGCATAGAGCACGCGCAGATCGTCGACCCGGCGGATATCGCACTGTTCGGCCAGCACGGCATCGTCGCCTCGATGCAGCCGCAGCACCAGACCTCCGACCGGCTGATGGCCGAGGCGCGACTCGGGCCGGGAAGGCTCACCGGCGCCTATGCCTGGGGCAGCATCGCCGCCACCGGCGCGCCGCTGGCCTTCGGCTCCGACGCGCCGGTCGAACCGCCCACCCCCTTTGCCGGGATAGCCGCCGCGATCAGCCGCACGGACGGAAATGGCGAACCGGCAGGCGGCTGGCTGCCGGGCGAGACAGTGAGCCGCGAGACGGCGCTGGCCGCCTATACCGCCAATGCCGCCTGGGCGGGCTTTGCCGAGGGGCGTTTCGGCTCGCTCGCGCCGGGCGAATTTGCCGATTTCCTCGTGCTGGACGCCGATCCGCTGGCCTTGCCGCCGGACAAACTGCGCGAAATCAAGGTGCTGGAGACATGGGTGGCCGGGCAGCGCGTCCATGCGCTGGAACGCTGAACCGTGGAATAACCGGGGCATCGCGACCCGAAAGGACTTGGAAATCCCATCTCGCTGATGCACAAGGGGTGTCGCATATTTGAAACCTGCGCCCGTTAGGGGGCGGATCAGAACTCGTCAGGGAGTGTCACGCGTGATGCTGAAGAAGATTGCCACCGCCTGCGCCGCCACCGCTCTGGTTGCGACGCCCGTCATGGCCCAGGCCGCCAACGGGGCCGAAACGGCCTCCGCCACCCGCACCTCGACCGCGCTCGAACAGTCGGAAGAATTCGGCGGCGGCGGATCGGGCCTCATCATTGGCCTGCTGGCGCTCGCCGCCGTGGTGGCCGCGCTGGTCATCGCCTTCGACGATGGCGACGATCCGGAGCCGGCCAGCCCCTAGTCGCCGGTTGGTTGCTGGCGAACAGATTTGTTCAGGTGGACGGGGCCCATTGTGGCCCCGTTTTCTTTTTGGGCCTCTCAGGAGCAAGACGCCAGCATGGCGCATGAGTTTGCCTGCTGAGACCCAATAGCATTCAGATGATGACGCACCGAAAATGGTGCAAATTCGCGAACCGGAGCGCAGCGACCTTTGTGGGTCGTGAGCACCGGAAGCGCGGAGTTGTACCATTTGCAGGCCGTCAGGGCTGAATGTCGCCCTACTCTTCCCTGACCTCACCAAACTGCGGCACGGGCTTCTCCGCCGCCGCTTCAGCCTCCTCGGCCTCCGCCTTGGCCGCCTCTTTCGCGCGCTTGCGTTCGCCCAGCAGCATCAGCAGCATCGAGCCTTCGAACAGCACCAGCAGCGGCCCGGCCAGCAGCAATTGCGAGATCACGTCGGGCGGCGTGATCACCGCCGCCGCGCCGAACACGCCGACGATGACGTAGCGCCGCGCGCTCGCCAGCTGCGCCCGCGTCACCAGCCCCGCGACGTTGAGCAGCATCAGCAGCACCGGCAACAGGAAGCTGATGCCGAAGGCGAAGATAAACCGCATCACGAGGCTCAGGTACTCGCCCATTTCGGGCAGCGCCTCAGCCTGCAACCCGCCGAGATTGCCCTGGAAGCCGAGGAACCACGGGAAGGCGAGCGGCATGACCACGAAATAAGCAAGGCATCCGCCGAGCGTGAACAGCACCGGTGTCGCGATCAGGAAGGGCAGGAACGCCTTCTTCTCGCGCGCATAGAGGCCCGGCGCGATAAACGCCCAGAGCTGGTTGGCGATGATCGGGAAGCTGATGAAGAAGGCCGCGAACAGCGCCACCTTTATCTCGACGAAGAACGCCCCGTAGAGCGCGGTATAGACCAGCTTGCCCTCGCCTTCGGGGAAGGCCTGCGTCAGCGGGCGGACCAGCAGGCCGAAAATATCGTCGGCGAAATAGAGGCACACGCCAAAGCACACCGCCAGCGCCAGCACCGCGCGCACCAGCCGTTTCCGCAGCTCGACCAGATGTTCGAGCAGCGGGGCCTGCGTGTCGTCCAGATCCTTGATCTTGAAGGCCATTGCCTTAGGCCGCGTGGACAAATTCGGCGTGAGCCACGGTTTGGCTCCTGCGGGGTGCTGACAAGAAGTGAGGGCGACGACAGAGTGGGCCTCTTTCAAGCCCGACCGACGATGTCAGCGCCCCGCAGGGCCGAACCCCGGCAGGGGCCGGACGAAAAACCGTCACTTCAGCGTCTCTCGTCCTCGAATATGCCCACATGTTCTTCGTTCTCGCTCCTTGAACTGACGGTTTTTCGCCACCGGCCGTGACCACACGGAATGTGTCCACGCGGCCTAGTCCCCGGACTTCTTCACGCCGCCCTCGGCGCTAGCCGGATTGGGGACAGGATTTGGGGCCGGGGCCGGAACAGCATCGGCGGCGGGCCTGGCCGGTGCCTCTGCCGCCTTGGGCGCAATGGCCTTCGGCTCGGCGGCCTTTGGCGCCGCTGGTTTGGTTTCAGGCGGATAGTCGCCGGTCATGTCCTCGGTCGTGGGGGCCGTGCCCGGATGCTCGCGCATGATCCGCTCGTTCTGGGCGGCCCACTTCTTTTCCATTTCCTCCATCTCCGCCTCGCGGATCATGGCGTCCATGCCCGCACGAAAATGGCCGGAAATCTTCCGCATCTTGCCGATCCAGCGGCCCACGGTCCGCATCGCCAGCGGCATGTCCTTCGGGCCGATGACGAGAATCGCCACGACCGCGATGAGCAATAATTCGCTGGCGCCGATATCCGGCATTGGCGGTGCCTTTCGAGGTCGGCCTCCTCAGGCTGGCCGGTTACGACCAGCCGGGGCCGGCCAAATCAGCCGGACGTCTTCTCGTTCTCGGTCGATTCGACCGGATCGGCGGAGGTCTTGTTCTCATGCGCGATCTGCGCCGAAGGCTTGGACGGCTGCTCTTCGTCAGCCATCCCCTTGCGGAAGCTTTTGACGCCTTTGCCGAAATCACCCATCATTTCCGAGATCCGGCCGCGACCGAACAGGATAAGGATCACCACCGCGATGATGATAAGCTGGAACGGTCCGATACTACCCACAGGAATTCTCCGAGTTGATGCGGAGGGTATCTAGGCGCTTTGCGGTGGGTTTTCCAGCGAAGTATCGTCGTCGGTCGCGCTATCCGGGGTATCTGCCGCGTCGTCATCCTCCTCCCCGTCAGCCTCGGCGACCTCGCTCTCGGGCGTGCCCATCAGGGCTTCAAAGGCGTCATCCACGGGGTCAAGCAGCCCTGCAGCCTTCAATTCGTCGATTCCGGGCAGGTCGCGGCGACTCTTGAGCCCGAAATGGACGAGGAAATCGGGCGTCGTCGCGAAGATCACCGGACGGCCTGGAACCTCGCGCCGCCCCACGGCATGGACCCAGCCCGCCTCCATCAGCACGTCGAGCGTGCCCGAACTGGTCTGGACGCCGCGAATCGCCTCGATCTCGGCGCGGCTGACCGGCTCGTGATAGGCGATGATCGCCAGCACCTCGGTCGCCGCACGGCTGAGCGAACGAACCTGCTCCTTCTCGCGCCGCAGCAGGTGGGCGAGGTCGGGCGCGGTCCGGAACTGCCAGCGCCGCCCCAGCTCGACCAACTGGACGCCGCGCCCGTGGTAATGGGCGGCCAGCTCGCGCAGCGCGTCGCGCACTTCGGCTCCGCCAAGGTGGGCGCTGATCTGCTCGGCGGTCAGCGGGTCCTCGGCAGCGAACAGGCACGCCTCGACCGCGCGGACGAGATCGTCCGGTTCGACCGTTGCCGGTGATTCGGGCAGCCCCTTTTCGCTCACGCTTTCGGTCTCCTAAGGTGGATCGGGCCGAAGATCTCCTCCTGCCGCAGCTCGGCCTCGCCCAGCCGCGCCAGTTCGAGCGCGGCGACAAAGCTGGAGGCGAGCGCCGAGCGCCTGAGCCGTGGCTCCGCCCCGCCGGGCAGGAAGCTTTTGAGTTCGAGCCATTCCAGCGTCACGCCGAGCATCGCCGACACGCGGTCGATCGCCGCGTCGAGCGTCATTACCGGACGCTCGCGCACCATGTGCACGACCGGCTCGTTCCGCAGCTTGACCTGGCCATAGCCGCGCACGAGGTCGAGCCATTCGCAGCGCCAGGCGTTCTTGCGAAGCACCTTCAGTCCCTCGGGCGCGCCACGGGCAAAGACATCGCGGCCCAGCCGGTCGCGCGCCATCAGCCGCGCCGCCGCCTCGCGCATCGCGCCCAGCCGCTGGAGCCGCAATTGCAGGCGCAACGCCAGCTCCTCAGGAGACGGGTCCTCCTGCTCCTCACGCGGGAGCAGCAGCGAGGATTTGAGGTAGGCGAGCCACGCCGCCATCACCAGATAGTCGGCGGCGATTTCCAGCTTCAGCGCCTCGGCCCGCTCGATATAGTCGATATACTGGTCGACCAGCGCGAGGATCGAGATGGCTTTCAGGTCGACCTTCTGCCGCCGCGCGAGGTCGAGCAACAGGTCGAGCGGCCCCTCCCAACCCTCCAGCTCAAGGTAGAGCGCGTTGTCGTCCTTCGCCCGCGTGGCGACGCCGTCCCACGCCTCCTCCGCTGCGCCGCTCTCGGCAGCTTCGGGGGCACTGAAGAGGAGGTTTTCCTCGTTCATGCCAGATGCCCTGCCCGACCGAGTACAGGGCCAAGCAATGCGTCGCGCGTGGCGAGGAGTTCGGCGCGCTCGGGCACGTTCTGGTCGACTTTGGTACCGTTCAGTGCCGCTGCCAACCGCGCGGCGGAAACGTCTGAAATAGCGGGCAAACGCTCGGTCATGCCGGTCATGTCGTCCATCTTGGCCCAGCAATTGAGGACGATATCGCAGCCCGCCGCGATGGCCTTTTCCGCGCGTTCGGGCACCGTCCCGTCGAGCGCTTCCATGTCGATATCGTCGGTCAGCAGCAGGCCGGAGAAGCCGATCCGCCGGCGGATGATCTCGTCGATAACGAAGGGCGATTGCGTCGCCGGATGGTCGGCATCCCAGGCGGTGTAGACGACATGCGCGCTCATCGCGATGGGGGCATCGGCCAGCGTAGCGAAGGGTTCGATATCGACCGCCAGCTCGTCCTCGCTCGCCTCGACCACGGGCAGGTCCTTGTGGCTGTCGACCAGCGCGCGGCCATGCCCGGGGATGTGCTTGATGCACCCCGTCACCCCGGCGCGCGCCAGCCCGTCCAGCACCGCCCGGCCCAGCGCCGCGACCTGTTTCGGCTCAACGCCCAGCGCGCGGTCGCCGATCACGTCATGCCCCTCGGGCCGGCGGACATCGAGCAATGGCAGGTAATCGACATTGATGCCGACTTCGGCGAGGTCGCGGCCGATCAGCTCGGCATTGGCGCGCACCGCCTCGATCGCGCTGGCCGGGGCAATGTCCCACAACTGCGCGAAGACCCCGCCGGGCGGATAGGCTTCCCACACGGGCGGCTTCATCCGGGAGACGCGCCCGCCCTCCTGATCGACCGAGATCAGCAAATCGTCGCGGCCGTGCAGGCTCCGCAATTCATCCGTCAGCGCGCGCAATTGCTCGCGGCTTTCGACATTGCGCCCGAACAGGATGTAGCCCGCCGGATCGACCTCGGCGAAGAAGCCGCGCTCGGCATCGGTCAGGGACAGGCCCGCGGGGCTGAAAATCGCCGGAATCATGGCCGGAAAGGCTGCATGAAAGCGGATATACGCGCAAGCACCGGCTGCCGGTGGTCCGGGGAAAAGCGGCCCTCCGAGTGCCCGGCAGGCTGAAGCGTCAGCCCTTGACCTGGCAGTCGCCGCCTGCCTGCTTGATCGCCCGGCACAGATTGTCCGCCGCCGCCCGGTCGGAGGCCAGCGCCTGCAGCCGGTGGACGGTCGCGCCATCGACGACCGCCTCGACAATGCGGTACTTCATGCCCTGCAGCACATCGTAACGACGCGTCAGCGTGGTCCAGCCATCCACCGCCTGATTGCGGCGCGAATAGGCCGCGACCTGCACCGGAACACCCGACACGGTCGGCGGCTGCGTGGCGGTGGCAGACGGAGTGGGCACAGGGGCTGCGGCCTGAGTCGCGACGGGCGTGGCAGCGGGCGTCGCCGCCGGGGCAGGCGTATCGGTCGCGGCGATCTGGCCTTCGGAATCGATTCCCTCGGCGCGTTCGAACGTGGTGTCGCCCGTGCCGGCGACCTGCGCGCCGCCCGGGTCGTCAGGCCGCGTCTTGTAAGGTTCGGTGGGGGCCGCGATGGTGCGGCCATCGGGCAGGATCGAGCCCTGCTCCCGGCTATGCATCACAAACCACACGGCCCCGCCGACCAGCACCAGCGCCAGCACGCCGATCAGCGCAAAGGCGACGATGCGCGACGGGTCGATGCCCGGTTCGCGGTAATCTTCGTCCGATTCGAGCCAGGGCAGGCGCTCATCCTCTTCGGGCAGCTTGAGCTGCTCCTCTGGGGTAAACGCACCGCGTCCCGTCTCGTTCTCGCCGTCGCGCGGCAAGTCCATGTCTCAAAGCTCCTCGACGGCCTCCACGCCCAGGAGGGCCAGACCAACACGCAGAACCTGCCCGATTTGTGTGGCAAGGAAAAGCCTTGCGCCTGTCAGTTCATCCTTCTGTGCCAGGATGATCCGTTTTTGCTGGTCGTCATTGCCCAGGTTCCAGAAGGCATGGAACGTAGCCGCCAGATCATAGAGATAGAAGGCGATCCGGTGCGGTTCGCGCGCCCGCGCCGCCGCCTCGACCTCGCGCGGGAACTGCGCGGCCTGCTTGACCAGTGCCTGCTCGTCCGCGCCCAGCAGAGTCAGATTTGCGTCAGACACGGCATAGCCTTCCTCCGCTGCCCGGCGCAGGATCGAGCGAATCCGCGCATGGGCATACTGGACGTAGAACACGGGATTGTCCTTCGACACCTCGACCACCTTGGCGAAATCGAAATCCATCTGCGCCTCGGGCTTGCGGGTCAGCATGGTGAAACGCACCACGTCCTTGCCCACCTCCTCGACCATGTCGGCGATGGTGACGAAATTGCCCGAGCGCTTGGACATCTTGGCCGGTTCGCCATCGCGCAGCAGCTGGACCATCTGGACCAGCTTGACGTCGAAGGGGATCGGTTCCCCTTGCCCCGCACTCAGCGCCGCGACCGCCGCCTTGATCCGCTTGACCGTGCCCGCATGGTCGGCACCCCAGATGTCGATCATCGCATCGGCATTTTCGGCCTTCTGCATGTGATAGGCGAGGTCGGCCCCGAAATAGGTCCACTTGCCGTCTGACTTGCGGATCGGGCGGTCCTGGTCGTCGCCATATCTGGTGCTGCGGAACAGCGGCAGCTCGACCGGCTCCCAGTCCTCGGGCGGGGCCTTGCCCTTGGGCGCCTCCAGCACGCCGTCATAGACGAGGTCATGCTCGCGCAGCCAGGCCTCGGCGGCCTCAGGCTTGCGCGCCGCCTGCAGTTCGGCCTCGGACGAGAACACGTCATGCTCGATCCCGAGCAGCTTCAGGTCAGCGCGGATCTGGTCCATCATCGCCGCGACCGCACGCTGGCGGAACGGAACCAGCCATTCTGCCTCGGGCGCAGAGACATATTGGTCGCCAAACTCGGCGGCCAGCTTCTCGCCCACCGGCTTCAGATAGTCGCCCGGATAGAGGCCTTGCGGGATCTCGCCGATATCCTCGCCCAGCGCCTCGCGATACCGCAGCCAGACCGAGCGCGCGAGCGTATCGACCTGCCCGCCCGCATCGTTGACGTAATATTCGCGCGTGACCTCGTGCCCGGCGAATTCCAGCAGGCTGGCAAGCGCATCGCCGACCACCGCGCCGCGGCAATGGCCCATATGCATAGGCCCCGTAGGGTTGGCCGAGACATATTCGACATTGACGCGCACGCCCTCACCCATGGCCGAACGGCCATAGACATCGCCGAGCGTGGCAATCGCCTGCAGCTCGTCGATCCAGTTCTGCGGCATGAGGCGCAGGTTGATGAAGCCGGGTCCGGCGATTTCGGCACTTTCGATCTGCGGATCGGCGGCCAGGTGGGCGACGATCTTCTCGGCGAGCGCGCGCGGATTGGTCGCGGCGGGCTTGGCCAGCACCATCGCGGCATTGGTGGCCAGGTCGCCATGCGACGGGTCGCGTGGCGGCTCGACGCTGACATTGGCGCGCGAGGTCTCGGCGGGGAGCACGCCCTCCTGCTCCAGCGCGCCGAGCACGGCATCGATCTTCGCCGCATAGGCGGAATAGAGGGTCTTGGTTTGGGTCTCGGTCATGGGCCGCGCCGTTAGCCTTTTAGAGGCTGTGGCGAAAGGGCTAGCAGACTCTCCAACTGATTGCGTGGAAAGCCGGTTCAGGGCGAGCCGAGAATGATGCCCTCGGTCGAACCGGCGCACAGCGACCTGATGGGGTCGTGAGCACCGGAAGCGACCGAGGGTAGCGTTCGCAGGCCGCCATGGGCCGGCTAGCGATGCAATCAGCGCGTGGCGTTGTAGGCGAGCTGGTCCTCGGTCAGCTGGAAGCCTACCAGCAGTTCAAACGTGGCGCGGTCGAGCGCCGCCTTGACGTCGGGCTGGCTCAGCGGGTCGATTGCCGCATCGGCATCGCCGGCCCGGCGCTGCCGGGTAATCCGCTCGCGAATATCGGCGGGCAGCGTCGCCGCCGCGCGGTCGACCACTGCGCCCGCCTGCCCACTGGCCTGCGCGCGCGCCTCGCCATCGGCAAAGTCGAGCCGGACCGTGCCGATGCGCTTGGCCACCACCGAAGAGGTGCCGCGCATGACGGTAGAGAAATAGGGCAGTTCGACGCTGCGCGCGCCATTGGTGTCGCGGCGCTGGGCATAGACGTCGAAACTGGCGGTGACATAGACCTCCGCGCCGGTCGCATCGTCGCAGGCCGCGCGAACATTGGTCATGGTCGCGGTAACGTCGATGGCATCTGCGGTAAGCGCGCCCGCAGGCGAGAACAGGGTCACGTCGCCCGTATAGTCAGGAATCCCGACCGCCGGACAGGCGGTTCTGAGCGCGGTAATGCCCACGCCCTGCTCGACGACGATTTCGCCTTCTTTCTTGCAGGCAGCCAGCGCCAGCGTGGCGGTCAATGCGAAACCTGCGAATATGGCCCTGTTCATCGAGCGTCCTTAATCCTGCGATACGGAGGCGATGCCCTAGCTCTTTCGCCCGCACCCGACAACCGCTAGAGCGGGCCTCATGAACGCTCCCTTTCCAGATCCGGCCGTCCCGCAAGACAACCTGCCCTTGCTGGTGCTGATCGCCGCACCGCGCGGTTTCTGCGCGGGCGTCGAGCGCGCGATCGAGATTGTCGAACGCGCGCTCGAGCGGTTCGGCGCGCCGGTCTATGTCCGTCACGAAATCGTGCATAACCGCTTCGTGGTCGACGGGCTGAAGGCCAAGGGGGCAGTCTTCGTCGAGGAACTGGACGAGGTTCCGGCCGACATGCCGGTCGTCTTCAGCGCCCATGGCGTGCCCAAATCGGTGCCCGCCGAGGCCGAACGGCGCAACATGGTCTATGTCGATGCCACCTGCCCGCTGGTCAGCAAGGTCCACCGGCAGGCCGAACGCCAGATCGAGGGCGGTCGCCACATCCTGTTTATCGGCCACAAGGGCCACCCTGAAGTGATCGGCACGATGGGGCAGGTCGATGACAGCCAGATCACCCTGGTCGAGACGGTCGCAGATGTCGCCACGCTCGACTTCGCCCCCGGCACCGAGCTCGCCTATCTCACCCAGACCACCCTCTCGGTCGACGATACCGCCGATATCATCGCCGCGCTGCACGAACGCTTCCCGCAAATCGTCGCGCCCAAGGCCGAGGATATCTGCTACGCCACCTCCAACCGCCAGTCGGCGGTCAAGCAGATCTCGCCCTCCTGCGACCTGGTGCTGGTAATCGGCGCCCCCAATTCCTCCAACTCGCTGCGGCTGGTCGAAGTGGCAGAGCGCTGCGGCACCGATGCGAAGCTGATCCAGCGCGCCAGCGAGATCCAGTCCGAATGGCTCGACGGCGTCGGCACCGTCGGCATCACCGCCGGGGCCTCGGCCCCCGAATTGCTGGTCCGCGAAGTGGTGGCAAAGCTGGCAGAATGGCGGGTCGTCGAAGAACGCAAAGTCGAGACCGCGCAGGAAAACATGGTCTTCAAGCTGCCGCGCCAGCTGGTCGACTAGGAACACGCGGAAGCCCATGGCAGTCTACACCCAGCTTTCGGCGGAACAGCTTGCCGAGATCATCGCGCAATACGATGTCGGCGAGCTGGTTTCGGCCAAGGGCATTGCCGAGGGCGTGTCGAACTCCAACTGGCTGATCGAGACGCGCCGCGATACGGGTGAGAGCACGCGTTTCATCCTGACCATGTACGAGCTGAGGATCGAGCTGGACGACCTGCCCTTCTTCCTCGGCCTGCTCGACCACCTTGCCGAACACGGCGCGCCCGTCCCACGCACGATCCATGACCGTTCGGGCGCGGCTTACCGTACCTATGACGACCCCGGATCAACGTCCGGGGCAGGCAAGGCGGTCGCGCTCATCGAATTCCTCCCCGGCGTTTCAGTCGATCACCCGACTCCCGCGCAGGCGCACAGCGTCGGCGCGGCGCTGGCCGAGATGCACCTGGCCGCCGCCAGCTTCGGGCAGGCGCGCACGCAGACCATGGGGCTGGCCGCGTGGGACTGGCTGGTCAATGAATGCGGCGCAGAGGCCATGGCGGCGATCGACCCGGTGCTACCCGATACGGCCTTCGGCGAGTTGTCCTGGCTTGCGGGGCACTGGCCGGGCGGCCTGCCGAGCGGCGTGTGCCATTGCGACCTGTTCCCCGACAATGTGCTGATGCTGGGCGACGAGGTCAGCGGCATGATCGACTTCTACTTCGCCGCCAACGACTTCTTCGCTTATGACCTCGCCGTCACCCATGCGGCCTGGTGCTTCGAGAAGGGCGGCACGCGCTTTCGCCCCGACATCGCCGAGGCGCTGCTTGCCGGATACCAGACGAAACGCAGCCTGACCCCCGCCGAGGTCGAGGCGCTGCCCGTGCTGGCGCGCGGCGCCTGCATGCGCTTCGTCTCGACACGCGCCTATGACTGGGTCAACACGCCGGCCGATGCGCTGGTCGCCAAGAAAGACCCGCGCGACTTCACCCGGCGGCTGGAATTCTATCACAAAGCCGAAAAAGCGGCCTTTCCCCTTTGAAAAGCGTGAGCTAGGTCGCTGGCCATGAAAAGGGTGGATGTGTTTACTGACGGGGCCTGCAAGGGCAATCCCGGTCCGGGCGGCTGGGGCGTGCTGCTCCGCATGGGCCCGCATGAGAAGGAAATGTCGGGCAATGATCCCGACACGACCAACAACCGTATGGAGATGACCGCGGTGATCAGGGGCCTCAAGGCACTGATCGAACCGTGCGAGGTCACCATCCACTCGGACAGCCGCTATGTCATCGACGGCATGACCAAGTGGGTTGAAGGGTGGCAGAGGAAGGGCTGGGTCAATGCCAGCAAGAAGCCGGTCCGCAATGCCGAGCTATGGCATGAACTGATCGAGGCGGCCGCCCCGCACCGGATCGAATGGGTCTGGGTCCGCGGCCATAACGGCCATCCGGAAAACGAACGGGTCGATCGCCTCGCCAGCGATGCCGCCAACGCGGCGATCTGAGGTTGGAGTGTGACGACTCTAGGAAGGACCATTCCACGTTCGTGGTGAGCCTGTCGAACCACGAAACTGGCCCGCCCGTTCATCCTTTGACAAGCTCAGGACGAACGGTTCAGTGCCAAGTCGTCACGCTCCAAAATCTGTTTCAGCTCAGCTGAAACGCAAACTATTCGACGGTCGTGTCGACCACTTCGGCACCCGGGCCGTTCTTCAGCACGGATTCGATGGCGTTCTTGGCGCTCGCCTTCGAAGTGTAACCCTCGGTCCACCAGATGGTCTCGGAATTATAGACGAAGTAGCTGACGAACTCGCCCTTCTTGTTCTTCCGGATCTCGAAACGATGCGCCATGTTTTCTCCAGTCATGTTGTATGGAAAAGATTAGGGTGGCCAACCTAGCACGACAAACCGGCTTGGCTACCCGGTCTGTGCCGCAAATCGTGCCGGGCCATAGGCAACCGCGTCGATCCGGGCGGTGACCGCGTCAGATCTGCTACCCAGCAGCACCTGTGCACCCAGCCGGGCGGCGGCGGGTGCGGTCTGGATGCCATAGCCCCCCTGCCCGGCGAACCAGAAGAAGCCGGGCCGGTCGGTCGCGTGGCCGATCACCGGCAGGCGATCCGGCGCAAAGCTCCTGAGGCCCGCCCACTTGCGCTCGACCGCCGCGATCTTCCAGTCGACCACGTGCTCAAAGCGGTCGATGGCGATGGCAACATCCAGCTCCTCGGGCGCGGCATCGCAGGGCGGGCTTGGAGTCTCGTCATGCGGGCTCAGCCACAGCCGCCCGCTTTCAGGCTTGAAGTAGAATTCTCCGCCGAGATCGAGCACCAGCGGCAGGTCGGCAGGCGGCGGCGGATCGACGCGCAGCTGAGCGACCGTGCGGCGGTAGGGCTGGATGCCGAGCGGCGTCGCACCCGCCAGCTGCGCGATCTGGTCCGCCCAGGCCCCGGCCGCATTGACGACAATCGCCGCGCGCACCTCGCCAGCCTTGCCGAGATCGATGCGCCATCCGTCACCCCCCTCACCGAGATCGCGTTCGAGCGCCTCGACCCGCGCATTCACCCGCAGTTCGGCGCCCTCGCGGCGCATGGTCGCAAGGTAGTGCTGATGGACCGCCGCGACATCGATATCGGCGCAAGCCGGCTCGCTGACGGCAAAAGCCCAATCGGGCTTGATGCCCGGAACAATGGCCTGCAGCGCCGCATGCCCGGCAAGCTTGTCGATGGTCACCCCGGTTCCGGCAAACTGCGCCATGAAGGCATCGAGTTCGCCCTCCTGCCCGGTGCGCGCGATATAAAGTGCCCGCCGCTGCGACAGCGCCCCAAGCTGGTCGAGCAGCGCGCGCGAGGCGAGCGTCAGCGGGACGATCCCCGGCCCGCCATAGCACTCTTCCCAGAAGGCGGCGGAGCGCCCGGTCGTGTGGTAGCCGGGCTGCGCCTCCCCCTCCAGCACGACGACGCTGGCATGCGGGGCAAGCTCGGCGGCGATGCTCGCCCCGGCGATCCCTGCGCCGATCACGGCAATGTCGTATGTGTGGGTCATGCAGTGGCAATCCGGCTCAGAAAGGCATCGACGTCCGCCAATACGCGCTCGCGGACGGGATCGACTTCGCGCAGGAATTCATGCGCGGCCTCCTCGCCATACATGGCCAGCGTGGCATCGGGGATGCGCCGCGCCGCGCGCCTGATCGCGGCGGGGCTGACGAGCCGGTCGGCAGCCGTGCCGAGCAACAGGGTGGGGACCTTCACGCCCTCGAGATAGCCTGCACGCTCCAGCTTGGCCACCGATTGCAGCGCGGCGCGCACCCAGCCCCAGCTGCCGGGACCCATCTTCAATTCGGGGCGCTGTTCGCGCCACCAGCGCTCGTCCTCGTAACGGTCTGGATCGTGGGTCAGGAGCAACATCCGCTCGCGCCGGAACTCGCCCGGCTTCTCGCTCCACTTCCACGCCTCGCGCCGCGGATCGCCAATCGCGTTCATCAGCGCAGCCGCCGCGCGGCGCAGGACCAGCGGCACCTTGTCCGGGAACATGTCGAGCATTGGCGCGGACAGGATCAGTGCATCGGGTGCCGATGCCAAGGCCCCGTCGCCGACCGCACGCAGCACCAGGTGCCCGCCCATCGAATGGCCCATCAGTACATGCGGCCCCGGCACCTCCCGCACCCAGTCGGCCCAGAACAGCGCCAGGTCGGCGACCCAGGTATCGAAGCTGTCGACATGGCCAGTCAGCGCATCGGCGCCGAGCCGGCCAGAGCCTGCCTGCCCGCGCCAGTCCGAGGCGGTCACCGCCCAGCCCAGCCCGTGCCAGTGGTCGAGCGATTCCAGGTATTTCTCGTAATGGTCGCCGCGCCCGCACATGAACAGCAGCGCGCCCTTTGGTTTTGTGGGGGCCGAAGCCGGTCCGGGCCAGTCGATCCGCCGGATCGCCAGCCCGTCGGGCGCACGCCACACGCTTTCGCGCGCCGCGACCGGAATGGCGCGCCGGTCGAAGGGTGCGGCTGGCGGGGTTTGATCGTGACTAATCCGGGCCTCCTGCCCTTGGTTACTTTTTGGTAAGCCGTAGCCGCTAGTCAGCAGGCTTCAAGGGGGAACCCGGGGGGCTTATTCAATGCTGGACGATCCGATCAAGTACGCGCTGCTGGCGGCACTCGCCGTCGCGCTGGTTATCGCGGCCTTTACCGACCTCAAGAGCCGCCGGATCGCCAACTGGCTCAATCTCGCCATTGCCGCAGGTGCGCCCGTCTTCTGGTGGGCCAACGGCCTTGCGATCTGGCCCGACATGGCCATCCAGCTGGGCCTGGCGGTTGCAACCTTTGCCGTGCTGTCCGTCCTGTTCGCGCTGAAGGCGATGGGCGGCGGTGACGTCAAACTGCTGACCGCGCTGGCGCTGTGGATCCAGCCGCAGCCCTATCTCCAGCTGCTCATCATGATGGCGCTGCTCGGCGGCGTACTTACGCTGATGTTCGGTGCCTGGCACGTCATGCGCCGACAGAAGGACCGCATCGCCATTCCCTATGGCGTGGCCATCGCACTGGCAGGTCTGTGGACCATCGGCACCGTCTACACGCCAGCCTCTGCCATGGAGGCGAGCGGTGCGAAAGCAAACACTTACGAAACCCATAACGCGCAGTGAACCCGATTTTAACCACTCGCGCACTATCCAACATCAACCTTACCGCAAGGACCATTGAGGGGGCTATCTAGCCATGGACAAGAAGAAGCTGATTTTGCTGGTAGGAGCGCTGGTCATAGCGATCGGTACCGCGCTCGCCGCCCGCAGCATGTTCGCAGGCGCTTCCGCCCCTGAGGCGGAAGCTGCTCCGGTTGAACCGCAGGGCCCCAAGGTCCTGGTCGCCAAGCGCGGTCTGCCGGTCGGCACCATCATCACCGCCGACGCCGTGGCCTACCAGCTGTGGCCGGAAGAAATGGTGCAGGATGCCTACTTCCTGGACGGCGAAGCGGACATGAATGTGCTGCTGGGTACAGTCGTGCGTAACGCGATCACCGCCGGTGAGCCGGTTACCCAGGGCTCGCTTGTCGCGCCCGGCGACCGCGGCTTCCTCGCCGCGGCCCTCGGCCCTGGCATGCGTGCCGTTACGGTGCCCGCCTCGGCCCAGTCAGCCGTCGCCGGCTTCGTCTTCCCGGGCGACCGCGTCGACCTGGTCCTGACCCAGGCAGTAGCCGGCGATGACGGCCTGCCGCTCAAGACCTCCGAGACCATCCTGCAGAACCTGCGCGTGCTGGCGACCGACCAGTCGACCCAGACCACCACGACTGAGGATGGCCGGACCGTCGTCCGCGAGTTCAGCAACGTCACCATCGAAGTGACCCCGCGCATCGCCGAGAAGATCGCGGTCGCCCAGACGCTTGGCTCGCTGAGCCTGTCGCTGCGCTCGATCGCCGATAACCAGCTCGAACTTGAGCGCGCCCTCGCCGACGGGTCGGTCACGATCCCCGACGATGCCACGCCGCAGGAAGAAGAAACCCTGCTGCGCCAGGCCGTTGCGCGTCCGATGGACGGTGCCACCACCTATGTGACGGGCGGCGACGTCTCGCGCTTCCAGCGCTCGACCATGCCCGCGACGGGCGGGGGCAACGCGGCCCCGCCTACAATGGGTGTACCGACGAACACCTATGCCGGTCCGACCGTGCGTGTCACCCGCGGCAACGCCACTCAGGAGGTTCCGGTCAAGACCGGCGCCGGGGCGCTGCTCGACCGCCAGGCGAACGGCCTGCGTAGCTCCGGCAAGGTGACCTCGGCCACCACCGGCATGATGGCCTTCTGATCGCCATGACCCGTACCGAACACACCGTAACCACCGCCAAAAGCATCCAAGCAAGGGGCAAGGTAATGCACACAGGCCTTCTCAAGACCGCGCTCTCCGCCGCCTGCGCCATCGCGCCGCTGGCCGTCGCGGTACCCGCCGGCACCGCCAGCGCCCAGACCGTCAGCCCGGCACAGGATATCGTCCTGTCGATCGGTCGCGGCGAGCTGGTCAACGTTCCCGGTTCCATGGCCGACGTCTTCGTCGCCAACAATGCCGTCGCCGACGTCCAGGTGAAGTCGCAGCGTCAGCTGTACATCTTCGGCCTGTCGGGCGGCGAGACCACGATCTACGCCAGCAACGCGGCGGGCGACATCGTCTGGTCGGCCAATATCCGCGTCGGCTCGAACATCGACAGCATCGACCAGATGCTGGCGCTGGCCATGCCCGAGGCGAAGGTCAACGTCGCCACCATGGGTTCCAACACCGTGCTGCTGACCGGCACCGTGGCTGCCCCCGAAGACGCTGCCGAGGCCGAACGCCTCGTCGCGGCCTTCGTCGGCGAGGAGACTAACGTGGTCAGCCGCTTCAAGATGGCGACCCCGCTGCAGGTTAACCTGCGCGTCCGCTTCGCAGAAGTCAGCCGTTCGCTGGTCCGCGCAATTGGCGCCAACATCAACACGGTCGACGACTCCAGTGGCTTCAAGTTCGGCCTCGGCCAGGGCCGCTCGCCCTTCTCGCAGGTCG
Organism: uncultured Sphingomonadaceae bacterium; assembly: GCA_964406535.1. Lineage (GTDB taxonomy): Bacteria > Pseudomonadota > Alphaproteobacteria > Sphingomonadales > Sphingomonadaceae > Alteraurantiacibacter. The sequence goes on along the minus strand of CAYOSE010000011.1, from coordinate 13,991 downwards.
TCCCCTCCTACATCGACCCGCTCACCGGCCAGCGGATTGATGCCGGACCGCTCGCGGTCGGTACCAATCTCGAGGGCGAAGGCTACAACATCGTCGATCAGATCAGCCCCGGCAGCACACTGGCGGGTGTCGGTCGGTTCCTCGGCCTCGACATTTCCGGGGCGCTTGACGTGGGTGAACGCGAAGGTCTGGTGACCACGCTGGCGCAACCCAACCTGACCGCGCTGTCGGGCGAGACCGCCAACTTCCTTGCCGGTGGCGAATTCCCGATCCCGCTGAGCCAGGGCCTGGGCACGACCACCATCGAATACAAGAACTACGGTGTCAGCCTCAGCTACACACCCACCGTGCTGGCCAATGGCCGCATCTCGATGCGCGTTCGCCCGGAAGTGTCCGAGCTGTCGAGCCAGAACTCGATCACGCTTAACGGCTTCAACGTGCCTGCCCTGACCACCCGCCGGGCCGAAACCACGGTCGAGCTTGGCTCCGGCCAGAGCTTCATGATCGCCGGCTTGCTGTCGAACAGCTCGCAGAACGCGATCGAAAAGACCCCGGGCGTCGGCGACCTGCCGGTGCTAGGCAGCCTGTTCCGTTCGACCGAATATCAGCGCGGCGAGACCGAGCTGGTGATCGTCGTCACGCCCTACCTCGTCAAGCCGGTCGACGACAGCGACATCGTCCTGCCGACCGATGGCTTGTCGGCCACCAATGCAGCGCAGCAGTTCTTCTTCAACCAGGAAGTTGATTCCGACGCACTGCCCGAACGGCCCAAGCCGACGGCTGCCGAACCTGCTTCCGGCAATCCGGAGATCGGCCTCGCCGACCAGACCGGCCCGTCGCTGGCCGCCGACCAGACCAATGCTGCGGCCGCCCGGCCCGGCTTCAGCCTCAAGTGAAAAAGGTGATTGCAATGACCAACGCCATGAAACGCGCTGCCGCTACGGCTATCGCCCTTTCGCTGGGGCTGGGCCTCGCCGCCTGCGGTGATACCCAGCACAACCGTTCGCTCTACTCGGTCAAGCAGCCGGTGGTGAGCCGGGCCAATTACACGCTCGACCTTGCCTCGAACGCGACCGGCCTGCCGGTGCCCGAACAGGCCCGCCTCGCCGCCTGGTTCGAAACGCTCGACATCGGCTATGGCGACCGGGTCCATATCGACGACCCGATGACCAGCCCCGCCGTGCGCGAGGATGTGGCCGCCGTGGCGAGCCGCTACGGCATTATCGTCAGCGAGGCCGCCCCGGTTACCGAAGGCTATATCGATCCGGGCAAGATCCGCGTCATCGTCAGCCGCTCGACCGCTTCCGTGCCGGGCTGCCCCGATTTTTCGGACGAGTACGCCCATACGCTGGGGAACGAGACCTCGAACAATTTCGGCTGCGCGGTGAACTCCAACATCGCCGCCATGATCGCCGATCCAGAGCACCTGCTGAAGGGCGCGGAAGGCACTGGCGAGACGGTCGTGATGAGCTCCACCCGGGCCATCAATGCCTATCGCGAGGCCGCGCCGACCGGCAATGGCGGCACCACCGTCCAGCAAACTTCGAGCAAGGGGGGCGAGTAAGATGTCCGCTAGTTTCAAGTCCGCCATTCCCGCCAACCGCGACGTCTTCGCCGCCTATATCTGCGACGAGGCCGCGCTGGATGTCCTGCGCCCGGTCATTATCGAGATGGGCTGGCAGCCGGAGAAGTGCAACAAGGGTGGCCTGAGGAACGCGATCCAGTCGCTGTCCATCTCCGCCAGCCCGGCCATCCTGATGGTCGACCTGTCGGAGAGCGGCGACCCGCTCAACGACATCAACGCCCTGGCCGAGGTCTGCGAGCCCGGCACGGTGGTGATCGCGGTTGGTCAGGTCAACGATGTGCGCCTCTATCGCGACCTGCTGTCGAGCGGCATTCACGATTACCTGCTGAAGCCGCTTTCCGCTGGCCAGCTGCGCGATTCGCTGACCCAGGCGCAGGCCGTCTTCGCGACGCCGCGCGGCAACGAAGCCGATGCCGGCCGTCCGCATCTGACCACGGCGATCGTGGGCACGCGTGGCGGGGTCGGGTCATCGACCATCGCCACTTCGCTGGCCTGGCAGTTCGCGCTGGAGCACAAGCGCTCGACCGCGCTGTTCGATCTCGACGTGCATTTCGGGACGGGTGCGCTGACGCTGGATCTGGAACCCGGTCGCGGCCTTGTGGATGCAATCGAGAATCCGGGCCGGATCGACGGGCTGTTCATCGAACGCGCCATGGTCCGCGCTCAGGACAACCTTGCGATCATGTCGGCCGAAGCGCCGCTCAACTCGCCACTGATGACGGATGGATCGGCTTTCCTGCAGCTGCAGGAGGAGTTCCGCCAGGGCTTCGAGATGACCGTGGTCGATCTGCCGCGCAACATGCTGATCAACTACCCGCACCTGCTCGCCGAAACCAATGTGGTCGGCGTGGTCGCGGAAATGACGCTCGCCTCGGCGCGCGACACGATCCGCATCCTGTCGTGGCTCAAGGCCAATGCGCCGTCGGCCCAGCCGCTGGTCATCGCCAGCAAGGTGCAGCCGGCACTGGCCGAGATCAGCAAGGCCGATTTCGAGGCCTCGATCGAACACAAGATCAACTTCACCGTGCCCTATGACGGCAAGGCTGCGGCCAATGCCGCCAAGCTGGGCCAGGTGTTCATCCAGGCCAACCGTTCGTCCAAGGCGGCGTCGGCGATCCGCGCCATTGGCGACGCGATCATCGGCACTGCCGGTGACGAGGGCGCGAGCCTCGACCACACCGGGCAGGCGTCCTCACTGCTGGGCAAGTTCGACCTCAAATCGATGATGTCCAAGAAGGACAAGTCGCCTGCTGCGGTCGAACCGGCCGAATGAACTGGCGGCGGCGCGCGTTCCGCTAAGGGGCGCGCGTCACCTGCCGTGAAGTGCAACACAGGGTAAGTGAAGGCGGGATATGAGCATCCTCCAGATAGTCTTGATTGCCGCGGCTCTGCTGGCGCTGCAATATCTGATCTACGTGTTGGTTACGTCGCCATCGACCGCGAAGGCCGGTCATCGGCGGCTTGAGGCTCTGCGCTACCGACATTCAGAGAGCACCAGCGCCAGGGTCGAATCGCAGTTGAAGAAGGCGATCGCCGCGCGCAAGCCGAAGATGCATCGCGTCGCCGGCTCCAGCTCGCGGGTCGACGCTCTGCAGGTCCGCCTGCAACGCACCGGCATGGGCTGGACCGTGAGCCAGTACGTCTATGCCTCAGTCGGCCTGATCGTGGTGGTTGCCGCGCTCCTGTACCTTCAGACCGGTGCCGCGCTGCTGTCGCTGGGCCTCGGCGTGCTGGTCGGCGCGGCCCTGCCGCACATGGTGGTCGGCTATTTCATCAAGCGTCGGATCAACCAGTTCACGTCCAAGTTTCCGGACGCCATCGAGCTGCTGGTGCGTGGCCTCCGCTCTGGTCTCCCGGTCGGCGAAACGCTGTCCGTGGTCTCAAGCGAGGTGCCCGGCCCTGTCGGCGCCGAATTCCGCGCTGCGGTGGAACGCATCAAGATCGGCCGGACCATGGAGGAATCGCTCCAGGAAACCGCCGACAAGCTGGGCACGCCCGAATTCCAGTTCTTCGTCATCACGCTGGCGATCCAGCGCGAAACCGGCGGCAACCTGGCAGAGACCCTGTCCAACCTTGCCGACGTGCTCCGCAAACGCGCCCAGATGAAGCTGAAGATCAAGGCGATGAGCTCCGAATCCAAGGCCTCGGCCTATATCGTCGGTGCCCTGCCCTTCATCGTGTTCGGCCTGATCTACTGGATCAACCCGGGCTATATTGGCGAGTTCTTCATCGACGAGCGCCTGATCATCACCGGCCTGGGTGGCCTGGTGTGGATGAGCCTCGGCGCCTTCATCATGGCCAAGATGGTCAGTTTCGAGATCTGAGCGAGGAAGGCTGAAAGATCATGATTGCTCCTTCTTCAGGACCTACTCTCCTCGGCGTCGACGTCATCCTGGTCGGCACCCTGCTGGCCGCGGTTGCCGCGCTTGCTGCAATGGCCGCGATCTACGCCGCCGTTACGGTCAAGGACCCGATGTCCAAGCGCGTCAAGTCGCTCAATGCGCGCCGCGCCGAGCTGAAGACCGGCATGCTGACGGCAGGGTCGCGCAAGCGCCAGAGCGTGGTCCGCAAGACCGACACGACCGAAAAGATGAAGGGCGCGCTGCAGAACATGAAGGTTCTGCAGGAAAGCCAGGTCAAGATCGTCCAGCAGAAGCTGGCCCAGGCCGGTTACCGCAACAAGGAACTGGCGGTGATGGTCATCGGCCTGCGGATGGTCCTGCCGATCGTGCTGGGCCTGATCGGCGTCGTCGTGCTCTACTGGACCGACATGTTCCCCGACTGGGGCAGCTTCAAGCGCTTCATGGCCTTCGCTGGGCTGGTCATACTGGGCTACAAGGGCCCGGAAATCTTCCTCGCCAACCAGTCGACCAAGCGCACCAAGGCGATCCAGAAGGGCCTGCCCGACGCGCTCGACCTGCTGGTGATCTGCGCCGAGGCTGGCCTGACCGTCGACGCCGCCTTCAACCGTGTCGCCAAGGAACTGGGCCGCGCCTATCCCGAACTGGGCGAGGAATTCGCCCTGACCGCGATCGAGCTGTCCTTCCTGACGGAGCGCAAGCAGGCGTTCGACAACCTCGCCTATCGCGTCGACCTCGATGCGGTGAAAGGCGTCGTCACCACGATGGTGCAGACCGAGCGCTACGGTACGCCACTCGCCTCCGCGCTGCGCGTGCTGTCGGCCGAATTCCGCAACGAACGCATGATGCGCGCCGAGGAAAAGGCCGCGCGCCTGCCCGCCATCATGACCGTGCCGCTGATCCTGTTCATCCTGCCGGTGCTGTTCATCGTCATCCTTGGTCCGGCAGCCTGTTCGATCGCCGATGCGTTCGCGCCGGGCGGTGCCGCCGGCAACTGATCCGAATAAACCAAAACCGGCCTGCAGCCGGAACTGCCCCGCTCCCCTCCCCCGGGGGGCGGGGTTCCTTTTGGGTCATGGTCTGAGGATGCCGCGCTGCCGTGAGCGCCACAGCAGCCGGTTGCGGTCGCTCAGGCGATGCCGAAACCGCCGCTCTGGAATTCCTCGTCGAGATCGCTGATCTGTTCCAGCACCCGACCGAGCAAGGCGCTGAATTGCGACTGTTCCTCCACCGTCAGCCCGGCAAAGATGCGTCTTTCCATTTCCTGCGCCAGCGGCATGATCTCGCAATGCATGGCCTGCCCGTCCTCGGTCAGGGTCAGCAGGTGCGAGCGCCCGTCGAGCGCATTGGGCTTGCGCGTCGCCAGCCCGCGTTCTTCCAGCATCTTGCAGGCGCGGTTGACCGCCACCTTGTCCATCAGGGTAAGGCGTGTCAGCTCGCGCTGCGTGATCGAGCCCGCATCGCCGAGCACCGCCATGACGCGCCACTCGGGCACCGACAGGCCGAAGCGGGTGCGATATTCCTGCCCAATACGACTGCTCACCGCGTTAGAGGTGATGGACAGGCGATACGGCAGGAATTGCGACAAAGGGCTATTAGGTTGCATTTGTTATTACCTTGCTGGAGCAAGACGCAAAACGCAACTCAGTTTCGCTATGCCCCTCGTCCCGGTAGCTTTTTAAGCAGACGCCCTGCAACCGCGTCAAGCCTGACCAGGTTTTCCGCGCCCCAATCATTTCTGTCAGTCACGATAGCTGTGTTCAGGACCATATCGATCGGGCTGGTAGCGCGTGTTTTTGGCAGCGCGGCGGCCAGATGGCCCAGCGCCCCGCGCGCGATCGCGGCATTTTCGTGCATGACCTTGAGGATGTCGGCGACGTCCACATCGTCCTCGGGCGTGCGCCAGCAATCGTAGTCGGTGACCATGCCGAGCAGTGCATAGGGCAGCTCGGCCTCGCGCGCGAGCCGCGCCTCAGGCATGGCGGTCATGCCGATGACGTCGGCCTTCCAGCTGCGATAGAGCTCGCTTTCGGCGCGGGTCGAGAATTGCGGCCCCTCGATCGCGACATAGCAGGCCTTGGCGGTGACCTTGGCCCCGGCCTTGCGCGCCGCCTTGGCGGCCAGCTCGGTCAGGCGCGGACAGGTCGGGTCGGCCAGCGGGACATGCGCGACCACGCCATCGCCGAAGAAGCTGCGCTCGCGCAGAACGGTGCGGTCGATCAACTGGTCGACGGTCACGAACTGGCCGGGGGCAAGCTTCTCCTGCAGCGACCCGACCGCGCTGATCGCCAGCACGTCGGTGACGCCGCATCGCTTGAGCACATCCACATTGGCGCGGTAATTCACGTGCGAGGGAGACAGGACATGGCCCTTGCCGTGGCGCGCGATGAAGGTGAACCGCACGCCCTCCAGCCGGCCGGTTACGACTGGCCCCGATGGTTCGCCAAAAGCGCTCCTGACCGCGATCTCCTGCGCCTCGTCGAGCGCGCCGGGCTCATACAGCCCGGACCCGCCGATCACGCCGATATGCCACTCTGCCACGTCACCTTCCCTCATTAGCTGACCAGCAAATGGACGCTGCACCGCGTCATGTCGAGCCTCGTGGACCATCATCCGTAACAGTCGGGCGGGAGAAACGAATTAGTTACCAAAGATACGGGGCGAAATTAACCATATGGAGAGCGATGCGGTCGTATTTCGCCACCCGGGACTTCCGAAGTGGTGCGCCCCTGCGCGCCGCCAAAATGCATGAGATGTGCAAGTTCAAGGGGTGTATTTATGAGCAGCGCCGACACGTACTTTCTCCGCCCGCGCAGCGGCCTCAAGGCCGCAGCTGCACCGCTCGCACTGGCCGTAGCGCTATTGGCCAGCCCCGTGCAGGCGCAGGAGGCGGACGCAGCGTCGCCAAGCACTGACGAGAACCGGATCATCGTCACCTATTCACGGATCGCCCGGCCCGAAGCGCAAGGTGCTGCGCCCGTGGCGACGATCGACGAAGAGACACTCGCCAATTCGGGTCAGACCAATGTCACCGACCTGCTCAAGCAGACCCCGGCGCTGATCGGCTCGATCGACAACTTCCAGGCCGCCGGGACCAATGCCGCGCTCAATCCGGGTACGGCGGGCGTCAACCTGCTCAACCTGCGAAACCTCGGCAGCGCACGCACGCTGGTGCTGGTCGACGGTCGCCGCCACGTGTCCGGTGTCGCCGGGCAGGCGGGCGTCGACATCAACACCATCCCCCTCGCCCTGATCGAGCGCGTCGACGTGATGACCGGCGGTGTCTCGCCAATTTATGGCGCCGATGGCGTTTCGGGCGTGGTCAATTTCGTGATGAAGCGCGATTTCGAGGGGCTCGACCTGCGCGCGCAGCAGGGCATCTCCGATTTCGGCGATGCCGAGAGCACACTGTTTTCGGTAACGGCGGGCCGCAATTTCGCGCAGGGACGCGGCAATATCGCCGCCGCCTACGAATTCCGGCGCGAGGAAAGCGTTGCCTTCTCCGACCGGCCGGGCGGCCGCGATGATGCCTTCACCTTCGTCCAGAACCCCGCCGATGTGGGCGACGACCCCACCGTGCCCGACTTCGTTCCACTGCAGAATGTCGGCTGGGCCGACAGCGCGCCGGGCGGTGCGGTGATCACCAATTCGCTGTTCTATCCGTTGTTTCGCGGCGATGGCGAATTCTACCAGCTCAGCACCCTGCTGCCGGGCGGGCTCTCGGTTGGCGGCGACGACACCCCGGTGGCCGGTTACGCAGGCGACCTTCAGCCGCAGTCCGAGCATCACACCTTCAACCTCAGCCTCAGCTACGATCTGACGCCTGCCGTGCGCCTGTTCGCCGAGGGCAAATATGTCGACACGAACAGCCGCACCGAGGCCCAGCCCAGCTTCGACCTGCTGGCCTATATCCCGGCGGACAATGCCTATATCCCGGACACGATCCGCCCCTTTATCGAGCCGGGCTATCTCGCCGGACTGGGCCTGCCTGACGGCGTGCTGGTCAGCCGCGACAATTTCGACCTCGGTCGGCGCGAGGAGCGGCTCGACCGCTCGTTGTGGCGCGGCGTCATCGGCCTCGACGGCGACCTGACCGACCACGCGCGGTTCGAGGTGAGCTATGTCTATGGACGCAACGAGACCACCTATGTTTCCGGCAACCGCCGCATCATGGACCGCTATTACGCCGCGCTCGACGCGGTAGACGAAGGCCAGTTCCTGACCGGTACCCCCAACGGCAATATCGTCTGCCGCTCGGACCTTTCCCCCGGCTTCATCGAACCCTTCAGCCTGTCGGACGTGCTGAACGGCGGCATGTTCCCCTCGCCCGAGACCTTTGCCTTTGGCGACGGCACTTGCCAGCCGCTTAATATCTTTGGCGAAGGCGTTGCTGATCAGGCCGCGATCGACTGGGTCGTGGCCGACCTCGACAACCGCTACGCGATCGACCAGCATGTGGTCACCGCCTATGTGAGCGGCGATTTCGGCGAATATTTCGAACTGCCGGGCGGCCCAGTCGGCTTCGCGCTCGGCGGCGAATATCGCAAGGAACGCAGCCGCTTCACCGCCGACCCGCTGGGAACGCAGACGGTGTTCGGCTCTGACACCATCGGCGTGCTCGACGATGGCGTCCTGCTGGCCGACCTTGCAGGCAGCTTCGACGTCAAGGAAGCCTTTGCCGAGCTGCGCCTGCCGCTGCTGGCCGATAGGCCGGGCGCGGAGCTGCTGGAAGTCAACGCCGCGCTGCGCCTGTCCGACTATTCGACCACCGGCTCCTCCACCAGTTGGTCGGTCTCGGGCCAATATGCCCCGGTTGCGGATGTGCGCCTGCGCGGCTCCTACGCCAAATCGGTCCGTGCGCCGAACATCACCGAACTGTTCGCCCCGACCGCCACGACGCTGGCCAGCTTCGACGATCCGTGCAGCCCGATCAATGTCGATGCCGGTACACAATATCGCGCGGCCAATTGCGCCGCGCTGATCACCGGGCTGGGGGTTGACTACGCGACCTTTGACTACGATTCGTCGCCCTTCGCGGCGAACCTGGTGCCCGGTCTCGCGGTAGGCAACGATACGCTCGACCAGGAAGAGGCCGAGACCTGGACCGCTGGTCTGGTCCTCGCGCCGCGCATGGTGCCGGGTCTGACGCTCAGCGTCGACTGGTACGACATCACCATCACGGACGCGATCAACACCGCGACCCTGCAGGAGACGGCGGATTTCTGCGTCGATGCCCCGACGCTCGACAATGCGTTCTGCCAGAACATCACCCGCTCGGGCACGACCGGCTATGTCAGCGACTACATCCTGAGCCCCGAAAACGTCGCTTTCTTCGAAACGGCGGGCGCGGACATCACTCTCGCCTACGCCCGTGACCTGGGCAGCATGGGTACGCTCGACCTGAACGTTACGGCGGGCTATCTCGATAAGCTCAACTTCCTGCCCGCCAATGGCGGCGTGGTCGATGACGACCGCGGCGAAGTCGGCGCGCCCAAGTGGAGCGGCTATGCCGACCTCACCTGGAGCCTCGACAACTGGACGGTCAATTACGGCGTGCAGTATGTCGGCGACCAGCTGCGTTATGGCCATGCGGCAATCGAAGCCGACCCGGACATTGTCGCGCCCGAATACCTGGTGATCGACAGCCGCTTCATGCACGACATCCGGGTGCAATATACGACCACCAGCGATGAATGGTCCTATTTCGCCGGCATCAACAACTTCACCAACGAACAGCCCACGCTCGGCGATGTGAACTCGCCGACCGGCTGGCGCGGTCGCTATTTCTACGCGGGCCTGCGTCTGAGGACCGATGCGCTGCCGTTCTGACCCGGCGCAGTCATAAATCGGGCACAGCGCCCGAACATGAAACTTTGTGAGGGCGGGAAGCGATTCCCGCCCTTTTTACATGCGTGCCAGCAGGACTGTTTGATGGAAAATTTCATGTCCCCATCGCGCCAATGTTTCAGTCATGTTGCGCTTTCGCAACAGCCCGATGAAAACAGGTATCAGAAGTAACGGTTAGCATTGAAACCATCTGCGAGGGCGCTCACTGAACCCCATCAGCCCGCGACCTGCGTATGTCTCGGGGCGGGCTGTTGAGTTCAGGGTTGAACTAAATCTCACTCCAGAGGGACTGGAACTTCATGAAAACTTCCAACATTCGCAAAGGCGTTCTTGGCGCGAGCAGCGCGCTGAATGTCCTGGCGATGGTCGGCGCGGGCATCTCCGTCGCCGCGATCGCTGCCGCCCCTGCCGCCGCGCAGGATTCCGACGTGGCTATCGAAGATATGGGCGACCGTATCATCGTGACCGGTTCGCGCATCTCGACGAACATCATCGAATCGACTGCTCCGCTGCAGATTGTCGATGAAACAGCGATCGATGATTCCGGCGTTACCAACATCCAGGCATTGCTGCTGGAAAACCCGGTCTTCGGCACGCCGACCGTCTCGCGCACCAACTCCTCTTTCAACTCCGCAACCTCGGGCATCGCCACGGTCGACCTTCGCAACCTGGGCGTCGACCGTACGCTGGTGCTGGTCAACGGCCGTCGCTTCGTTTCGGGTATCCCCGGTTCGAACGCTGTCGACCTCAACATGATCCCTGCCCCGCTGATCGAGCGCGTTGACGTGCTGACCTCGGGCTCGGGCTCGGCCATCTATGGTTCTGACGCCGTTGCCGGTGTCGTCAACTTCATCATGAAGGACGATTTCGAAGGCATCGAAATCAGTGGCCTGACCGGCATTACTGAAGGTGGCGAGGACTTCCGCTATCAGGGCGACCTTACTCTGGGTGGCAATTTCGCAGATGGTCGCGGCAATGCCGTGCTCTACGTCGGCTATTCGAACGAAGAAGGCACCTATCGCCGCAATCTGGAAACCGAAGTCGGTGATTCTTTCTTCGACTCAACCAGCAGTATGCTGGCTCCTAACTCTCCCGTCGTACCGGCGTTTTCGTCCTATGCCCCGCAAGGGACCTATTTCACGGACAATTATGCCTTTACCTATGCCGATCAGGGCGCGGGGGCGCTGCGTCCCTGTGTCGCGCCAAGCGGCGGTGTCTGCGACCTGAGCGGTACGCCCCTCGCAGGGTCGGCGCTGGACGGCACGGCCATCGGTCCGGATGGTTTCAACCGTGCGTTCTACCGCCTGCTTTCGTCGCCGGTCGAACGCTGGCTGGTGTCGGCTTCGACCAAGTATGAAGTTGCCGACGACATCGAAGTGTTCGCCGAAGCCAGCTTCGCCTCGGTCAACGCCGTGTCGAACATCGAGCCGTTCGCTTCGGATTCGGGCGACGTCTACGGCGACGGCCAGTATCCGATCGAGACGCTGTACGAAGGCGTGATTTATCGTAACCCGTTCGTTCCGGACGCGATCTTCGACGATGCCAGCGACACCAACGGTGACGGCCTGCGCGACATTTTCTTCTCCAAGCGTCTGCTCGACTTCGGTCCGCGTCGCTCGGAAGCTCGTCGCCAGACCTATCGTGTTGTCGGCGGCGTTCGCGGCGAAATCACCGATGGCTGGGATTTCGAGGCTTTCGCGCAGTATGGGCAGTCGGATACCACGCAGATCGGTTCCGGCCAGTACAATACGCTTAACTTCCGTGAAGCGGCCCAAATCATTCCCGATGGTCAGGGTGGTTATCAGTGCGCCGATGCCGATGCCGTTGCCCAGGGATGTATTCCGGTCAACATCTTCGGCCTGAACTCGTACGGTCCGGACGCAATCAACTACCTCGCGGTCAATTCCACCTTCAACGCGACGGTCAAGCAGACCGTCCTGGGAGCGAACGTCACGGGTGAGCCGTTCTACATCACACCCGACGCACCCGTCGGTATCGTGGTTGGTACGGAATATCGCCGTGAGGCTTCCGACGAAGTCTGGGATCCGCTGCAGACCCTCGGTCTGAACGCTTCGAACGCGTTCCCGCCGACGTCCGGTGCCTTTGACCTGATCGAGTTTTACGGTGAAGCGATCGTACCGATCATTAGCGGGGGTATCGTGGAAGAGCTGTCGATCCGTGGTGCAGCGCGCTATTCGGACTATTCGACGATCGGTAATACGTTCAGCTGGAATGCCGGCATCGACTTCGCGCCGATCGAGGACATCCGTTTCCGCGCCATGTATTCGCAAACGGTCCGTGCCCCGAACATTGCGGAGCTGTACAACGGTCTGAACCAGACCTTCCCGACCGTCGACGATCCGTGCCTTGGCATCACTGATGACGGCAGTGCGCTTTCGCAGAACTGCCTGGCCTTCGCCGGGGTCCAGCAAAATCTGGACGACAATGGCGGCACTTTCGCGGTCACGCTGGCCGACGAACAGGGCGTCACCGGCTTCACCGGTGGCAACCCCAACCTGCAGGAAGAAACCGGCCAGACCTGGACGGTTGGCGTTACCGTCAACCCGCGGTCGATCGACTTCCTTCGCAACTTCGTCTTCTCGGTCGATTACTTCAACGTCGAGATCGAAGATGCGATCGTGAATACGCCGCGTCAGTACATCCTGAACCAGTGCTTCAATGAAGGTATCGATTCCTTCTGCCAGTTCGTGAAACGCCTCCCCAACGCACAGGGTTCGCGTAACGCTGGTGCGCTGGAAGAGGTGAATACGGGCCCGTCGAACTCCGGTGGAGAAGGTGTTGAAGGCATCGACTTCACGATGAACTACACCAACACGTTCGACATCGGTTCGCTGCCAGTCGATGCAAGCTTCGGACTGCGCTATACGCGCCTGATCGAACAGTACATCCAGCCGCTGCCGACTTCGGCACTGGATTACACCGATGGTGAAATCGGCAATTCGAAGGACCGTTTCACGGGCAACCTCGCCTTTGCGACGGACTTCATGCGTCTCTCGTTCACCGGCACCTATATCGGCGAAGCGTTCTTCGACGATCAGGTCACCGGCGTTCCCGAGGGTGATGACGATACCTATCGCTTCCATCCGGAATTCTATCTGGATACGCAGGCGCGTTTCTTCATCGCGGACAATTATGAACTGTTCGTCGGTGTTGATAACCTGCTGGACAACAAGCCGATCTTCGCGGCGAACATTCCGGGCGCGGCCGATACCGGCCAGGAAGTCTTCGGTGGTACCTACGACCCGCTGGGTCGCCGCTTCTATGCTGGCGCGAAAGTCAGCTTCTAACCGGTCACCAACCGACCACACAGGAAGGGCGGCCCCGCGGGGCCGCCCTTTCTTTTTGCGTCGAGGGTGCGAGTAGGCGGGACGTCAAGCCACGCTGATATTCAGCGCGCCGTCGCCCTCGTCGACCTTGACAGTGCTGCCATCGGGCACCTCGCCCGCAAGCAGCTTCTCGGCCAGCGGGTCCTGCAGGTGGCGCTGCACCGCCCGCTTCAAGGGCCGCGCGCCGTAGACCGGGTCGTAACCAACGCGGCCCAGCCATTTCAGCGCGCCATCGGTCAGGTCGAGCGTGATCTTGCGGTCGGCGAGCAGCTTCTGCACCCGCGCCACCTGGATCTTTACGATCGGCGCCATGTGCTCCGCCGCCAGCCGGTGGAACAGGATGATCTCGTCCAGCCGGTTGAGGAATTCGGGCCGGAAATGCGCTCGCACCGCCTCCATCACCTGCGGCTCCACATCCGCAACCTTCTGGTCGTCGGTCATATTGGACAGATACTGGCTGCCAAGGTTCGAGGTCAGGATGATCAGCGTGTTGGAGAAGTCCACCACGCGGCCCTGCCCGTCTGTCAGGCGGCCGTCGTCAAGCACCTGTAACAGCACGTTGAAGACGTCGTTATGCGCCTTCTCGACTTCGTCGAACAGCACCACCTGATAAGGCCGCCGCCGGACCGCCTCGGTCAGGACGCCGCCCTCTTCATAGCCGACATAGCCCGGCGGCGCGCCGATCAGCCGCGCAACCGCGTGCTTTTCCATGAATTCGCTCATGTCGATGCGAACCATCGCCCGGTCGTCATCGAACAGAAACTGGGCCAGCGCCTTGGTCAGCTCGGTCTTGCCGACGCCCGTGGGGCCGAGGAACAGGAAGCTGCCGAGCGGCCGGTTCGGATCCTGCAG
>CAYOSE010000010.1:0-48815 GCA_964406535.1 uncultured Sphingomonadaceae bacterium | reverse complement strand
CCTGTAGGTCTTTGGAAGATCGCGGCGCCCCATGCGACAACGCGATCTTGCAAAGACCTACAGGGTCTAGACGTTCATCTGGCAGCCGAAGCTCTTGACCCTGTAGGTCTTTGGAAGATCGCGTTGTCGCATGGGGCGCCGCGCATAGAGCAAACGCGCCGACAAGAAAAGCGCGGGCCGTCAGCCGTCCGTGTTCGGCGGGGTATAGCGGATCGCCTCGACCGTCAGCGCATAGTCGCGCAAGGGGGCCCCGTCGCGCGTGGCCACCAGCCGTTCCTCGATCACCGTGCGCGCAGCCTGCGCGATGGCCTTGCGCCCACGATGATCTTCGGGGCTGAACGGGTCGAGGAAATGCAGGTCAAGCCGGAACGTGCCGCGCCGGCTCAGCACCCGCAGCGCATTATGCGCGCCGCTTTCCTCGCCGATCCAGCCGATCCACTCGGCGACTTCGCGGTAGTCGAGCACCACGGGCTGGACCATCACGCCGGGCGGCGGCGGTTCGAGCACGGAGAGCATCGAGGACTTGAACGGCAGCAGCGAGTGGCCGTCGGTCGTGGTCCCTTCCGGAAAGACGGTGATCGACCAATTGTCGAGCAATGCTTCGCGCAAGGAATTGATCTGCTGCGCCACGCCCATGCGGTTCTCGCGCTGGACGAAGACCGTGCGATTGAGGCTCGCCAGCCAGCCGACCACCGGGGCCTGCGCGAGTTCCGCCTTGCTCACGAACGCCGTGCCGCTCGCGCCCGCCAGTGCCGCGATGTCGAGCCACGAGACATGGTTGGAGATGAACACCACGTCGCGGCGCAGCGGGGTGCCGACGCGCCTGACCCGCGCGCCCGCTATCCGTGCGGTCGCGGCAAGGAACCACTTGGGGAAGGGCGAACCATAGCGCACCAGCCGGAACAAATAGTGCAGCGGTACGAAGACGATCAGCACCGCCAGGATGGCGAGCAGCCGCACTGCGACGCGCAGCCAACCAAGCAGCGAGAGCGGGGCGGGTTTCCCGCGCGCGATGGCAAGGCGTTCCGACGAATGGTGCCCGGATTGATGCTGGTTACGCATGGCCCGTCAGCCTGTGCGAGACGGCGGACGGCATGGCGCGGCCCTCAATCCTCGCGGTCGGTGCGGACGCCGTAGAGTTCCATGCGGTGGTCGACCAGCCGATAGCCCAGCTTCTCGGCGATCTGGCGCTGCAACGCCTCCAGCTCGGGGTCGACGAATTCGACTACCTTGCCCGTCTCGACGTCGATCAGGTGATCGTGATGCGCCTCGGGCGCGGCCTCGTAGCGGGCGCGGCCGTCACCGAAATCGTGGCGGTCGAGGATGCCCGCATCCTCGAACAGGCGCACGGTCCGATAGACGGTGGCGATGGAGATCTTCGGGTCGATCGCCGAGGCGCGCTCGTGCAGCAGTTCCACGTCCGGATGGTCGTCGCTTTCGGAGAGGACGCGCGCAATCACCCGACGCTGGTCGGTTATGCGAAGCCCGCGTTCCGCGCACAAGGCTTCGAGATCTATTCGCTGCTGCAAACCGGGCCCCGCACTCACCAAGACGATACAGATCAACTATGCGGATGGCGGGGCGCGATTTCAACTCCTGCGCGTGAAGGCTTACGCAACTTTCTTGCGGCGGCCGCGGCGCTGGCCGGGCTTGCGGCCGAGGCCGATTTTCTTCGCCAGCTCACGGCGTTTCTCGGCATAGGCGGGGGCGACCATCGGATAATCGGCGGGCAGGTTCCACCGCTGGCGATATTCGTCGGGCGTCATGCCGTAAGCCGTCATCAGGTGCCGCTTGAGCATCTTCATCTTCTTGCCGTCTTCCAGACAGACGAGATAGTCTTGCTTGACTGACTGACGCACGGGCACCGCCGGCTCGGGCGGACTCTCGACCTCTTCGGTCTTGCCCAGGCCGGCCAGCGCGCCATAGACATTCCCGATCAGCGCGGGGAGGGCGTCGACATCGACATTGTTGTTCGCGACATGCGCGGTGACAATGTCCGAGGTTAGCGTGATAAGCATCTCGGTCACGTCGGGATTCTCAGTATCCATTTTACTTTCCTTCAAATTGCGACCACTACGTTCACGGTTCTAACGACCGGCTTTGTCATGGCGTGGCGGGTTAATTGCATGACGCGTGGTACAATACAAGAGCGACCGGGCCGACTATCGCCAAACTATTGGCAGCCGACTGCGGATGCTTGCGGCCTGTTAGGCTGATCTACAAGTACAGGTTCTTGACGAAGGTTAGCGCATCAATAGGCCCGCCCGTGCCACGACGATAATAGTCACGGCGCACGCCGACCTGTTCATAGCCATTGCGTCGGTACAGGCGACCGGCATCATTATTGCGCCGCATTTCAAGAAAAACACGGGTAACACCACGCGCTATTGCTGATTTTTCAAAGTGATCGAGCAAGGCCTGCCCAATCCCGCGCGAGCGAAATTCCGGCAGAACGGCGATCAGCAGCAATTCCTCTTCATCGACGACACTGCGCGACAGCGCGAACCCGACCGTCTCGTCTGGCGTACGCGGCTCGCGCCCGGCGGCGTCGGCCAGCAGGCAGTGCGTGGCCGGGAAAGTCAGCGCGTCGCTGACCTGGCGGCGGGTCCACGCCTCGCCATAGGCCGGGTCGAACCCCGCCTCCATCACCGGCATCACCGCGTCGAGCATGTCGGCGGCGGGTTCGGTCCGGGGCAGCGTACTCATGGCAGCGTACTCATGCAGGCGCGCCCACGACATTGCCCGGCAGTTTGGCGTCGGGGCCGCGGCCATAGATCGGCGCGAGATCGCCGGTGAGCAGGTCTGCTGGCACCAGCAGGGCCTGCCGCGCATCGGGCAGCAGGTCGCGCACGTCGTGCGCCTCACCCGTCAGCTTCGCCAGTTCAGCAGCGCGATTGCCTGCCAGCAGCCGGTAGCCGGTGACGCTGGCCGCGTCCTGCGGCGTGCGTGAGGTCACGGGCTCTTCAGGCAGGCCGTGCTCGTCGAAATCCTGCACGAACCATTCGCCATGCCCGCCCGCCATGCACACGGTGAGCATGGCCGGGGCCTGCGCGCGGGCCATCGCGGCCACCAGTGCCAGCGTCGGGTAGCCCATCACCTCGGCGCCCCAGGCGAGGCCCAGCGCCCGCGCCGTGGCGAGGCCGATCCTGACGCCGGTAAAGCTGCCGGGGCCGAGCGAGACGAGGATGCGCTCGGCGCGACCGCGGTCGGGCAGCGTCGCGATCAGCGGGACCAGCCGTTCGGCATGGCCGCGCCCGAGAATCTCGTGGGCATTGGCCACCAGATTGGTGCCGTCGAACAGGGCGACCGAGCAGGCTTCCGTGGCGCAATCTATCGCGAGCGTCTTCACGGCACCCGTCTAGCGCGTCAGATCACGCTGTTGAAGGTATCGAATTCGGGGCGCGGGGAGCGGTCGAAAATGCTGCTCGGGTCGCCATAGCCGATCGAGCACAGCCAGTCGGCGCGGATGCGCGGCTGGTCGGCGAAGAAGGCCTTGGTCGTCGCCTCCTGGTCGAAGCCAGACATCGGCCCGCAATCGAGGCCCAGCGCGCGCGCCGCCATGATCAGATAGGCCCCCTGCAATGCCGAGTTGCGGAAGGCGTGTTCGCGGCGCCCGGCTTCATCGCCCTCGAACCAGCTCTTCGCGTCGGTATGCGGGAACAACCACGGCAGTTGCTCGTGAAAGTCGAGGTCATAGCCGATGATGACGGTGACCGGGGCGCTAAGGATCTTCTTCTTGTTCCCCTCCGCCGCGCAGTCGGCAAGCTTTTGCTTGGCCTCGTCCGAGCGGCACCAGATGAACCGGCCGGGCTGCTGGTTGGCAGAGGTCGGGCCCATCTTCACCAGCTCGTAAAGCGTGTGAATCTGCGCGTCGGTGACCGGCTTGTCGAGCCAGCCATTATAGGTGCGAGCCTCGCGGAACAGCTGGTCGAGCGCGGAATCGGTCAGGGTGTCGGACATGATTTCTCCGGTGAATTTTCAGCTCTGTTGCCGGGGCAACGGAGGAGGCCGGGATTGGTTCTCGCAGACGCGAAAAAAGCGCGCCTGCTTCTGCCCTCAGGCGGCGCGGACCTCGGTCACCTCGGGGACATAGTGCTTCAGCAGCCCCTCGATCCCGTGCTTGAGCGTGGCGGCGGAGCTGGGGCAACCGCTGCAGGCGCCCTGCATTTCGAGGTAAACCACGCCCTCGCGAAAGCCGCGATAGCGGATATCGCCGCCATCGCCGGCCACCGCCGGGCGGACGCGGGTTTCGAGCAGCTCGTTGATCTGCGCGACGATATCGGCGTCGGCGGGATCGTCGCCGAGATCCGCCTCGTCCACCGGCACGGCAATGCCGCTGGCATCTCCGCCGACAAACAACGGCGCGCCGCTGACGAAATGGTCGAGCAGGACGGAGACCACCTGCGGCTTCAGCACGCCCCAGTCGACGCCGGGCGCGGCGGTGACCGAGACGAAATCGCCGCCGAAGAATACGCCGGTCACCTCGCCGGTATCGAACAGCGCCTGCGCCAGCGGGCTGGCCTCGGCCTGTTCGGGGCTGGCGAAATCGCGCGTTCCCGAGGGCATGACCTGCTGGCCGGGAAGGAACTTGATGGTCGCCGGGTTGGGCGTGGCTTCGGTCTCGATGAACATGACCGCTAGGTAGGTGGCCGCAAATGATTGGGCAAGGGGCGGGGGGAAGAGGCGGGGCAGGGGAACATGCGCCCTGCGATCTTGCCCTTTTGGGGTTGGCCATTCACACAAGCTTCATAGCTTGAAGGCCTATTGCTCCCCATGACGATTTCCCAGCGCCTTGCGCGCACGCTCCCGCTCGCCCTCCCCCTTGCTGTCATGGCCGCGCTTCTGCCGCTCCACGCGCAGGCCCAATCGCAGACCCAGACACAGGCCCAGACACAGGCTGAGCAGGCGGCGCCGGCACCTGCTGCCGCCTCGCAGGCCATTTGCGGCCTGCCGCTGAGCGAGCCGTTCGCCGCGCCCCGATATACGCGCCCCAACGACCCGTGGATCTATCGCGGTACCGATATTCCGGTCGACGAAGAGTGGCTGATGGGCGAGATGCCCAATGGGTTGCGCTATGCGGTCCGCAAGAATGGCGTCCCGCCGTGCCAGGTCTCGATGCGGGTGCGGATCGACGCGGGGGCGCTGTACGAGCGCGAGGACGAGCAGGGCTATGCCCACCTGATCGAGCACATGGTGTTCCGCCAGTCGCGCTATTTCGCCGATTCCGAGGCGATCCCCTATTTCCAGCGATTGGGCGCGCGGCTCGGCTATGACACCAATGCGCTGACCACGCATACCCAGACCGTGTTCAAGCTCGACCTGCCCAACGCGCAGGAGCGTGTGCTGACCGACAGCATGCAGCGCTTTGCCGGGATGATCCGCGAGCCGACGCTGTCAGCTGCGAACCTCGCCGCCGATGTGCCCATCGTGCTGGCCGAGCGGCGCGAGCGGGCCGGGCCGGGCGAGCGCATCGCCAACGCCATGCGCGAGACTCTATTCGCCGGACAGCCCTATGCCGACCGGATCCCCATCGGCACGGTCGAGACCCTGCAGGGCGCGACGGCGCAATCGGTGCAGGCCTTCCACCGGCGCTGGTACCGGCCCGATAATGCCGTCGTGGTGGTGGTCGGCGAGGCCGATCCGGAAGTCCTCGCCGCCTATGTCGAACGCTATTTCGGCGACTGGGAGGTGCCCGGCGAGCGGACCCCGCAGCCCAATTTCGGTACGCCGCAGCCGCCCGCAGGCAGCGCCGCCAACCACAATGGCGATGACGTACCCGTGGACGAGGTGCGCGTGATCGTCGAACCCGGCCAGCCGCGCAGCGTGACCTATGCCATCCTGCGCCCATGGGTCGGGGTGGTCGACAATCTCGAATACAATCGCGGCATCCTGATCGATTCCATCGCCGAACAGGTCATCAACCGGCGGCTGGAGGAGCGCGCCCGCGCGGGCGGCAGCTTCCTCTATGCCTCGGTGGGGCGCGACAAGGTCAGCCGCTCCGCCGATACGACTTTCGTGACGCTCGCCCCGTTGGGCGACGACTGGGAGACGGCACTGGCCGAAGTGCGCGGCGTGATCGCCGATGCGCTGGCCGAGGCCCCGAGCCAGGAGGCGATCGACCGCGAAGTGGCCGAATACGACATCGCCTTTGTCGATATGGTCGGCCAGTCCGAGATCCAGGCGGGCGCGACGCTGGCCGATACGGTCGTCGATGCGGTCGATATCCGCGAGGCGATTGCCGCGCCGGAAACCTTCCTCTCGGTGTTTCGCGGCATGAACGACCGCTTCACCCCCGAGGCGATCCTGGACCATACGCGCGGGCTGTTTTCCGGCAATGTGGCGCGCGCGGTGATGCTCGCGCCAGAAGCCACGCCGGGCGAGGACGAGGCGGCGCAGCTGCGCGCCGCGCTGATGGCCCCGGCCGATGCCGATATGGGCGCGCAGGACGATGCGGCAGCGCTCGGCTTCGACGATCTGCCGCCGATTGGCGAGACCACGCTGCCTGCCAGTATCGAACCGATGGGCTTCGACACGCTCGAACAGCTCGAATTCCCCAATGGCGTGCGCGCGATGATCTACGGCCGCGACAACGAGCCGGGCCGCGTCACCGTGCGCGTGCGGTTCGGTGGCGGCTGGCGCGCCCTGAACGATGACGAGGGGGTCTATGCGATGCTCGGGCGCATGGCGATGGTCAGCCAGGGCTTTGGCGAGATCGACCAGAACGCGCTCGACCGGCTCGCTTCCGGGCGCAAGCTGACCTTCAACTTCAATATCGAGGACGGCGCCTTCACCTTCGAGGGGCTGACGCGGGCCGAAGACCTTGCTGACCAGCTGTATCTGTTCGCCGCCAAGCTGGCCGATCCGCGCTTCGACGCGCCGCCGGTGGCGCGGGCCAAGGCCAGTGCGCTGCAGGGCTATGCCGCCTATGGGCGCGACCCCAATGGCGTGTTGGCGCGCGATTTCGATTACCTGATCCGTGGCTCCGACCCGCGTTTCGTCACGCCGACGCCCGCGCAGATCAGCGCGGCGACGCCGGAGGAATTCGCCCGCGTCTGGGCGCGCCTGCTGGCCGAGGGGCCGGTCGAAGTGGCGGTGTTCGGCGATATCGACCGCACCGCGACGATTGCTGCGCTGGCGCGCACCTTCGGCGCGTTGCCGCCGCGCGAACCGCTTGATCCCGCGCTGGCCGCGCGCGGCTTCGGCTTCCCTGAGGCGAGTGACGAACCCGTGGTCCTGACCCATAGCGGCGATGCCGATCAGGCGGCGGCGGTCATCGCCTGGCCGACCGGCGGCGGGTCCGACCGCCTGCCCGAGGCGCGCAAGCTCGACCTGCTTGCCCAGCTGCTTGGCAACCGGTTGCTCGACGCCATGCGTGAGCGTTCGGGCGCGAGCTATTCGCCCTCGGCCAATTCGGTCTGGCCGCTCGATATCGCCAGTGGCGGGACCTTGTTCGCCATGGTCCAGCTGCGCCCCGATGACGTGCCCGCCTTCTTCGAGGAGGCCGACCGGATCGTCGCCGATCTCGCCGCCAATGGTCCGACGGAAGACGAGATGGCGCGCGTGCTCGAACCCGTGCGGCAATATCTGGGGCGCGCGCAGACCGGGCATACGTTCTGGCTCAACCAGCTGGAGGGGGCGACCTTCGACGTGAACCGGCTGGTCCATCTGCGCGGCTGGTATGCCGACTATGCCGACACCACGCCCGCCGAGCTGCAGCAGCTGGTGCAGCAATATCTTGCGGGCGAGCACGGCGCATGGCGGCTGGCGGTGCTGCCGGGCGCCGCGGCGGGTTCGGTGGAGGCACCAGGAAGATAGAGCACTTCCCAATGCTGTGGGCACAGCACGAGCCCGCTCCCGCTCCCAACCTCATGAGATCGACCATATCGGGAGGTTGGCCCCCTCAGCGAAAACGTCCCCCGGACGTTTTCGTAACCTTCGGGACGGGAGTGGGCCGGAGCCGCCCATGTTTCGGTGTAACCGAAACCAAAGGCAGGACGCTAGATCGAGCAAGCCGAACAGTCTCTACGACTTTTTGCTACACCCGATTGCACATGAAACCTTTGTCAGCCGCGCTTGCCGACACTAGATAGGCGCATCCCGGCAGGATTGGACGCTTGCAAGGCCTTCGCGCCGCGCATCCGCCTTTTCCTCCCACAGGTTTGAGAAGAAAGCACAAATACCGTGTCACAGGACTGGAACCCGGCAAGCTGGCGGCAGGATGGCTTCGTGGCCAAGCACCTGCCGCAATATGAAGATCAGGCGACCCTCGTGGAGGCGGAAGAGAAGCTGGCCAGCTATCCGCCGCTGGTCTTTGCCGGCGAGGCGCGCGCGCTGAAGACCAAGCTGGGCGCGGTGTCGCGCGGCGAGGCCTTCTTGCTGCAGGGCGGCGATTGTGCCGAGAGCTTCGCCGAATATTCGGCAGACAATATCCGCGACACTTTGCGCGTGATCCTGCAGATGGCGGCGACGCTGACCTATGCCAGCAAGCTGCCGGTGGTTAAGGTGGCGCGCATGGCCGGGCAGTTCGCCAAGCCGCGCAGCGCCCCGACGGAGACGCAAAAGGACGCAGAAGGGCGCGACGTCACGCTGCCGAGCTATCTCGGCGATATCATCAACGGCATCGAGTTCGACGCCGACCAGCGCCAGAACGATCCGCAGCGCATGCTGCGCGCCTACAGCCAGGCGGCGGCGACGCTGAACCTGCTGCGCGCGTTCACAACGGGCGGCTATGCCAATCTGCGCCAGGTCCACAAATGGACGCTCGAATTCATGGGCCGCAGCGCCTGGGCCGAGCAGTTCAAGTCGATCGCCGACCGCATCGGCGAGTCGCTCGACTTCATGGAAGCCTGCGGCATCGACATCGAGGACCAGCCGCAGCTCAAGACGGCCAGCCTCTATACCAGCCACGAGGCGCTGTTGCTGCCCTACGAACAGGCGCTGACGCGGCAGGATTCGCTGACCGGCGAATGGTTCGACACCTCGGCGCACATGCTGTGGATCGGCGACCGCACCCGCTTCGAGGACAGCGCCCATGTCGAGTTCATGCGCGGCATCAACAACCCGATCGGGATGAAATGCGGCCCGAGCCTGGAGCCCGATGCGCTGCTCCGCATGCTCGACCTGCTCAACCCCCAGCGCGAGGCCGGTCGCATCACGCTGATCAGCCGGTTCGGCCACGACAAGGTGGAGGCGGGCCTGCCGCCGCTGGTCCGTGCTGTCGCGCGCGAAGGGCACCCGGTGGTGTGGAGCTGCGACCCGATGCACGGCAACGTCATCAAGAGCGACAGCGGCTACAAGACGCGGCCCTTCGACCGCATCCTGGCCGAGGTGAAGGGCTTCTTCGCCGTCCACCGCGCCGAGGGTACGCATGCGGGCGGTATCCATGTCGAGATGACCGGGCAGGACGTGACCGAGTGCACCGGCGGTGCTGTCGCCATCACCGATGCGGGCCTTGCCGATCGCTATCACACGCATTGCGATCCGCGCCTCAACGCCGCGCAGTCGCTCGAGCTGGCCTTCACGCTGGCCGAGATGCTCAATCTGGAGATCGAGGAACGGCGCCGCGACGCGGCCTGAATTGATGCTGTGTCAGTGTGGCTGAAACAGGTTCGGCTCCGGCCCGCTCCCGTCCCGAAGGTTACGAAAACGTCCGGGGGACGTTTTCGCTGAGGGGGCCAACCTCCCGATAGGGTAGATAGCGGCAGGTTGGGAGCAGAAGCGTGGGCCGAGCCGCGCTATCCTCGCGTGAATACCTAGGCAACCGCCCGGGCTCGCTAACCACTTCCCGCTAGTCCCCGCACAGATGCTGTGGGGACCGGATGTGAAGCTGGTTGGGGACTTGCGAATAGTCGTCTTGTGCGCGCTCGTCTGGGCGCTGCTGGCGGCTGCCTGCCTCGCCATGACGGTGGGGCTGGGGGCCGAGCTGCCGATCTGGCTGCCCGCGGGCCTCTCGGTCGCGCAATTCGGGCTGCTGCCGAAACAACGCTGGCCGCTGGCCTGCGCCGCGCTGGGCACGGCCAGCCTGGCCGTGACGCTGGCCGCGGGCGCCTCGCTCACCGACGCGACGATCTTTGCCCTCGCGACCCTGGCCGAGGGTACGATTTGCGCGACGCTCGGCCTGTGGGCCTTGCAGGGCAATGTGCAGGTGCCCGAGGGGCCGCGGCAGGTCGTCGGCCTGTTCGGCGCGGCCTTTGCCGGGAGCATTGGCTTTACCGTCGTCATGATTGGTGCCAGCGGCCCCGGCGGCGGGCAGGCCGTCGCCAGCGAGCTGTTTGCCCACCTGCTGGGGATGCTTACGATGACCTCGCTGGTGCTGCATCTGCGGCGGCGGCTGGTCGAGCGGGACCCTGCGGCAGGACCGATGTTCACTGCGGAACTGGCCTGGACCATGGCCTTTGTGGCGGCGCTGTCGATCGTCCTGCTGCAGGCGGAGAACTACCTGCTGGTCCCGGTCCTCCTGACCGGGCTGGTGCTGGCGACGATCCGGCTGGCCGCACCGGCCCCGGCGATCAACGTGCTGCTGGTCGCCGCCATCGCCACGCTGTTCAGCACCGGCGGGCGCAGTCCGCTGCCCAATCTCGATTCCGACCCGGCCGAGGCTATGCTGCTGATCCAGACCTGGCTGGCGCTGGCGCTGGCAACGGCGGTGCCGATTGCCTCGGTGCTGGCCCGGCGCGACAATCTCGCCGGAAAGCTGGCCCAGCAGAACGCGCGGCTGGAAGAGAATGTCACCATTTTCGGGCTGGCCGAGGAACTGGCCGGGATTGGCCGCTGGCAGCTCGACCTCGCCAGCGGGGCGCAGGTCTTGTCGCCGGTGATGGTCGATCTGCTGGGCACGGATTCGCAACTGGCCGAGGCGGAGGGCAATGACATTCGCGACCTGCTGCAGAGCGGCGGCGACACGGTGTTCGACGAACTCGACCGTAATTGCCGCGAAAGTGCGCCCTTCTCGTTCGATTGCCGGATCAAGCCGACCACCGGGCCGGAACGCATCCTGCGCTTCTCCGCGCAGAACGACTTCAATGCCGCTGGCGTAAGGAAGGCGGTGTTCGCGGTGGCGATGGACGTTACCGGGCAGGTCCGCCGCGAGGAAGCGCTCGACCTTGCCCGTGGCCGCGCCGTCCGCCTCGCCGCCGAGGCACAGAAGCTCGCCAATACCGATGTGCTGACCGAACTGCCCAACCGGCGCTGCTCGCTCGGCCTGCTCGAACGGCTGGTCGAACAGGCGCAGCGCGACGGCACCAATTTGTCGGTGCTGCTGTTCGACATAGACCATTTCAAGAAGGTCAACGACACCTATGGTCACAAGGCCGGCGACGACGTGCTGCTGCGTGTGGCCAGCCTGGCGCGGCGCGAGATGCGCGGCAGCGACCTGGTTGGCCGGATCGGCGGCGAGGAATTCGTCTGCCTGATGCCGGGGCTGGGCCCGAACGACGCGCGCGCTCTGGCCGAACGGCTGCGCGGCGCGATTGCTGCCGACAGTGCGGTTGAGGACTTGCCGCCGGTCACTGTCTCGGTCGGCATCGCCTGCATGGAGCCGCAGGACGATGCGGGCAGCCTGCTGGCCCGCGCCGACGAGGCGCTCTACGGCGCCAAGGAAGGCGGCCGCAATCAGGTCCGCCGCGCGGCTTAAGCACTGCTGGCGTAATCTTCGGAACGGCCCGGCCTGCCGGGGGTTGGAAGAACCGGGGACAGGTGCGATCCTGCACCCGCATTCTCGCAGCCAGCAGGAGGGCATTTTGCCCGAAGCCCAGTCCCGCCCGTCGCCACAACCCTACGCGGCACCTGCCACGCTCGCCGGGCGCTATGCCGCCACCCGGCAGCTGAGCGAGGCGCTCGCCGCCCCGCTCAGCGAGGCCGATGCCACCATCCAGTCGATGGAGGATGCCTCGCCCGCCAAGTGGCATCTGGCGCATACGACGTGGTTCTGGGAGACCTTCCTGCTGCGCGATCACCGGCCCGGCTATCGCCTGTTCGACGCCGACTGGCCGTTCCTGTTCAATTCCTATTACGAGGCCGAAGGCGCGCGGATTGCGCGGGGCCGTCGCGGCATGCTGTCGCGGCCCAGCGTGGCGCAAATCCTCGACTGGCGTGCCCATGTCGATGCAGCCATGGCACCGCTGCTGGACGATCCCGCGCTGGCCGATCTTATTGCGCTGGGCCTCGCGCATGAGCAGCAACATGCCGAATTGCTGCTGACCGATATCAAGCATGCGCTGTTCCAGAACCCGCTCGGCCCGGCCTTGTGGGACGGGGTGCCGCCACCCGCCGCAGGAGAGCCGGACGAAGGCTGGTATCACCATCCCGGCGGCATCGCCCGCATTGGCGCAGAGCCCGGTCGTAACGGCGCGGACTTCGCCTTCGATAATGAGGGGCCCGTCCACCGGGTGCTGCTCGAACCTTTCGCGCTGGCGCGCAGCCTCGTCACCAACGAGGCGTGGGCCGCCTTCATCGCCGATGGCGGCTATGCCACGCCGTCGCTGTGGCTGTCCGATGGCTGGGCGTGGGTGAATGCCAACGGCATTACCGCGCCGCTCTATTGGGGCGACGCTGACCGGGAGGGCGGGCACTTCACCCATCAGGGCTGGCAGGTGCGCGACCCGCATGCCCCCGTCACCCATCTCTCCTATTTCGAGGCCGATGCCTTCGCCAGCTGGGCCGGGGCGCGGCTGCCGACCGAGTTCGAGTGGGAGGCGCTGGCGCTGGCAGAGGGCGCGAGTGCCACGACAGGCAACCAGCTCGACCATCCGCACCAGTGGCGTGGCCCGCCGCTGTCGACGGGTGGCAGCGCGCTGTTCGGCGATTGCTGGCAGTTCACCCGCTCGGCCTATCTGCCCTATCCGCGTTACCAGCCCCCGGCGGGCGCGGTCGGCGAATATAATGGCAAGTTCATGTCCGGCCAGTGCGTCCTCAAGGGGGCCAGCTGCGCCACCATGCGCGGCCATTCGCGCGCCAGCTATCGCAATTTCTTCTACCCGCACCAGCGCTGGCAATTTACCGGCCTCAGGCTGGCGAAGGACCTCTGAACATGGCGGCAGGCGAAGGATTGCAGCTCGTCGACCGCGACGAGCAAGGCGTGGACAAGGCGTTTCGCACCGATGTGCTGGAGGGGCTGGCGCAGGCGCAGAAGGCGGTTCCGGCGCGCTGGTTCTATGACGAGGCGGGCTCGCGCCTGTTCGAGGACATTACCCGCCTGCCCGAATATTACCCGACGCGGGCCGAAACCAGCATCCTTGAGGCGCGCGCCGACGAGATTGCCGCTCTGGCCGGGCCGGGGCGGGCGGTGGTGGAGTTCGGCTCCGGCTCCTCGGTGAAAACCCCGCTGCTGCTGCGTGCGATCGACCCGGCGGCCTATGTCCCGCTCGACATTGCCGGGGATTTTCTGCGCGCCTCCTCCGCCGAACTGGCGGCCAAGTTTCCCGGCCTGCTGGTGCTGCCGGTGGAGGCCGATTTCAACCGCCGGGTGGAGCTGCCCGCTGCAATCGGCGACGTGTCCCGGCTCGGCTTCTTCCCCGGCTCGACCATCGGCAACATGGTCGCGCGCACGGCGGTCGACCTGCTCAGGACCATGCGCGCCACTTTGGGCGAGGATGCGATGCTGCTGATCGGGATGGACCTGATCAAGAAGCGCAAGCTGCTGCTCGCCGCCTATGACGACGCGCAAGGGGTGACGGCGCGCTTCAACCTCAACATGGTCCACCGCATCAACCGCGAGCTGGACGGTACGATCCCGGTCGAGGCCCTGCGCCACCGGGCGATCTGGAACGACACCTATGCCCGGATCGAGATGCATCTGGTGGCGACGCGTGACATCGCCTTCACCGTGTCCGGGCAACGCTTTGCCATGCGTGCGGGCGAGACCATCCATACCGAGAACAGCCACAAGTTCGGTCGCCGCAGCGCCAACACGCTGCTGCTGGCGGGGGGCTGGACGCCGGAGGCGCGCTGGCTCGACCCGGATGGCTGCTTCTCGCTCATCATGGCGCGCGCGACCATTCCGCGCGGCGCGCCGTGAAACGAGCGGGGCCATCGCCAAAGCTGCCGGGGGTTCCTATATAGGCACCTATGGAATTCGCACCGATCTGGGACCAGCTGGCGCACTCGATCAGCGAATTGCCGCGCTCGGGCTTGTTGATCGTGGCGCTGGGCGCGATGGCGCTGGGCCTGCTGGGCACCTTCGTGATCGGGCGCAGTCCGGCGCTGGGCAGGGCCATGCGGCTGGCCAGTACGCTCGGCCTGATGGCGGTGCTGGTGCTGATCGTGCTGCAATTGTCACGCCTCGATCCGCGCTTCTCGCTCGCCGTGCCCGAGCTGGGCCTGCCCGAGCAGGTGGTCGAGGGCGGCGAGACACGGGTGGAGCTGGCGCGTGACGGGCATTTCTGGCTGGCGGCAAGCGTCAACGGACACCGGGCCAATTTCCTCGTCGATACCGGCGCGACCTTGACCGCAGTGTCGGAGCAGACCGCCGAGGCGGCCCGGCTGGAGGCGCGCGATGGCGGGCTGCCGATCCGCCTGCAGACCGCCAATGGCGCGGTCGCGGCGCAGATGACCTCGATCGACGAGTTGCGCTTCGGCAATGTGGCGGCGCGCGGGCTCGACGCGATCATCGCGCCGGGGCTGGGCACGACCAATGTGATTGGCATGAACCTGCTCTCGCGGCTGGCCTCTTGGCGGGTCGAGGGCGATGTGCTGGTCCTCGTCCCGCACCATCCGCAGGAACCCGTAGAGCCGGCGATCTGAACCGTCAGGGGCGTTGCTTCGATGCAACATAATTGGGGAGGCTCTGGAAAATATATTCCAGAATCAAGCAGTTTGTTGCATCGCGAAATGGATATGTTAGCCTGACGGGGCAACAAGGAGTTTTAGTATGGTCCGCAAGATTATTGCATCCGCTGCTGCGGCGTCCCTGGTTGCCGTCTCGGCCGGCGCTTCCGCTGCCGAGGCGGACCGCACCTCGTCGTCCGTCGACAGCGCCGAATCGCTGGTGGGTGGGAACGATTCCGCCTTCTACATTCTGGCCCTGCTGGTCGCGGTTGCCGCCATGGTGATCATCACCAGCAACGACGGCGAAGATGAGCCTGCCAGCCCGTAGGACGCAGACTTCATCCACACTGGATGTTGATTGAGATTGAGCCGGGTACGCCAAGCGTGCCCGGCTTTTTCGTGTCCGGTGACCGGCTGAGGGGCGTCGTGCGTGGCTGCCCCGTGCTGACCGCGCCGGGCAGGCGGGCGTTGGGTTCGCGAACTCACGTTGCGGAGAATGAGAAACTGGCTGGGGCGGCAGGATTCGAACCTGCGAATGGCGGCACCAAAAGCCGCTGCCTTACCACTTGGCGACGCCCCAGCATGTCAGCCCGCGAAGGGCAGGGGCGCTGATCGCCCCGCACGGGAAGGCGCCCATATAGCCTCCGCATCGCGGCTGGCAAGGCGTCCGATGGCGCGGCCTGCGAGCGGGCCGGAAAGCCGCGCCAGCGGCTCCGGTCAGATGTCCGCGCGCTTGCGGACGGGCTCGAACAGGCTGCGGTCCTCGACCTTGTCGAAATCGGCGGCCGAGTGCCGTTCGGGCAGCTCGAGGTTGACCAGCCGTCCGCGGATGACCGCCGGACGCGCGTCGATGGCCGTCACCCAGCGCCCGACATTCTCGTATTCCTGCAGTGAGAGGAAGCGATCCGCCCCGTCATAGCCGCCGTGCCACAGGTAGGAGAGCCACGGATAGGCGGCGATGTCGGCAATCGAATAGTCCGCCCCGCCGAGATATTCGGTCTCGCCCAGACGGCGGTCGGCAACGTCGAAGATGCGCTTGGTTTCCATCGCATAGCGGTTGATCGGATATTCGAGCTTCGCCGGGGCGTAGCGGTAGAAGTGGCCGAAGCCGCCGCCGATGAACGGCGCGGTGCCCATCTGCCACATCACCCAGCTGATGACCTCGGAGCGCCCCGGATTGGTCTGCGGCAGGAAGGCGTCGAACTTCTCGGCCAGATGCATCAGGATCGCGGCGCTTTCGAACACCCGCACTGGCTCCGGCCCCGTCCGGTCGAGCAGCGCCGGGATCTTGGAATTGGGGTTGAGCTCGACAAAGCCGGACCAGAATTGCTGCTGCTCCATGATGTTGATCATCCAGGCATCGTACTCGGCATCGGCATGACCGGCTTCGAGCAGTTCCTCGAACATGATCGCCGCCTTCTGCCCGTTGGGCGTGGCCAGCGAGTAAAGCTGGAACGGATGCTCGCCCACGGGCAGCTCGCGCTCCTCGCGCGGTCCGGCAGTCGGGCGGTTCATCCCCGACAGGACACCACTGCTGTCGGTTTCGGGGGCCCAGACTTCGGGCGGGGTATAGTTGTCGGACATGATCGGGCCTTCCTCTGCGATGCGTTTTCGTCTTGGTTGAGAGTGGTAACGGCAGCCGCACCGGACAAGCAAGTTTGCCTTGGCGCGGACGCAGTCTGCCTTTTCGGCTGGAGGCTTGGGTCGGCGGGGCGCTCAGCTGGCGAGCGGAACGCAGCGGCGCAGCAGCGCAGCCTGTCCGTGCCGCTGTCCGGCCTCGTCGACCAGGTTCCAGATCACCGCATCGACCATGCGAAAGCGGCTGCCATCGGCGGCGATGCGGATGCCCTCGTATCCGGTGACGACATTCGCGCTTTCCAGCCGGTCGAACATCGCCTGCCGCGCGGCCCGCAGGTCAGGCTCGGCGGAGCGGCGGCTTTCCATCCCGATCATGTCGCGGGCACCCATGCGGAACTGGCTGAGCGCGGCGCGATTGGCATAGATGAAGCGCGGACTCGCCTGCGTGTCATGTGCCAGCACCGGCAGGGGCAGGGTCCACAGGTCTGCGCCGTCTGGCACGAGGGACTCGCCGGTCAGCCGGTCGAAGCTCGCCGCGATCAGCGCCAGCCGGTCCCCCGCGCATTGTTCGACAAAATGGCGTTCGCTCTCGTCCATGGTCATGCGGGATAGAGGGCAGCGGGCTGCGGCGAAAGCGCCACGTTCCGGCGATCCACGCATGGCGGCGTCGCGAAATTGTCATCGACTGTAATGGTGGAGTCATAAACTTGCGCTCTGGCGCTCTTCATGCGTACCGCAACCCGAATCTTCGCGCTTGCCGCACTGCTTGGCACCGCCGCTGCCGCCACCACCGCCGCTCAAGCGGGCGATGTTGCGGGCGTCGTCCATGATGGCGAGGGCGCGCCGGAGGCCGGCTTGCAGCTGACCATCGAGGCGCTGGCCCGCGAAACCGTCAGCGCAGCGGACGGCAGCTATCGGTTCGAGAACTTGCCGGCGGGCGAGCATGAGATTGCGCTGCATCTCGCCTCGGGCCGGACGCAATATGTGACCGTCGCCGTCGCCGAGACGGGTGAGGCCACGCGCAACATCTTCCAGTTCACCCCGCTCGCGCTGTCGGGCCTGCAGCAGGCTGTTCCGGCCCCCGCTCCGGCGATGGAAGGCGAAGCTTTCGACGCGGTGATGGAACTGGCCGAGAGCATGACCCGCGCGGCCCCGCAGCAATGGCGCTGGCGCGACCTCGACAGCTAGGGCGCAACCTGTTCCGCCGCGTGACAGCGCGGCCACATCCCGCTAGAGCCCGATCCGGTTTCATTTGTATCCGGATTTCGCCATGCGCCTCTTCGCCGCCGCCCTCCTTCCGCTCACCGCCATCGTCGCCGCCTGCACGCAGGCGCCCGATGGTGAGAGCGTGGCCGACGGCTACGACATGATCGCCAGCCGCGACACGATTGCCGATGTCGCGATGACCCCGGACACCAGCTACCTCACTGACGAGGAGCAGCAGGTGGTCAACAAGCTCATCGCAGCCAGCCATCTGATGAGCGAAATCTATCTGCGCCAGCGCGGCGGCGACCTGCCGACCCTGCGGGTGGAGATTGCCGCGCAGGGCGATGCCGATCTGCTCGACATGTTCGACCGCAATTTCGGACCCTGGGACGAGGGCGCCGACCAGCACCCCTTCTATGGCGATACGCCCATGCCCGAGGGGGCCGGGTTCTGGCCCGCCGATCTGACGCGCGAGGAGCTGGACGCCTACCTGGGGGCCCATCCCGACCAGCGCGAGGCGATCATGAGCCCCTATACGGTGGTCAAGCGTGACGGCGATGGTCTGGTCGCGGTGCCATACTCGGTCGAGTACCGCGAATGGCTCGAACCGGCTGCGAAATTGCTGCGTGAAGCCGCTGAAACCACGAGTAATCCCAGCCTGAAGAAGTTCCTCTCCCTGCGCGCCGACAGCTTCCTCTCGGATGAGTATTACGAGAGCGAGATGGCGTGGATGGACCTGAAGAACACGCCCATCGAGGTCGCGATCGGCCCCTACGAGGTCTATACCGACAAGCTGATGGGCACGAAGACCGCCTTCGAGAGCTTCGTCACCCTGCGTAACCCGGAAGAAAGCGCCGCGCTCAGGCGCTATGTCGCCTATCTGCGCGACATGGAGGGCAATCTCCCGATCCCCGATGAGCACAAGAATTTCTCGCGCGGGTTCGAAAGCCCGATCTCGGTCGCCGATCAGGTGCAGGGCGGCGGCGACAACGTGCCGGGCGTCCAGACCATCGCCTTCAACCTGCCCAATGACGAGCGGGTGCGCGAGGCCAAGGGCGCGAAGAAGGTGATCCTCGCCAATGTGCTGGGCGCGAAATACGACATGATCCTAGCGCCGATGGCCGGTATTGTGCTGGCCGAGGAGCAGGCCGGGCTGGTGGCGAAGAAATACATGGAGCTGAACACTTTGTTCCATGAGCTCAGCCATTCGCTCGGCCCGGGCACGATCACGGTGGATGGCCGCCGGACCACGGTGAACGAGGAACTGCGCGACCTCTATTCGGCGCTGGAGGAAAGCAAGGCCGACATCATGGGGATCTGGAACATTCTCTACATGATGGAGCAGGGCGAACTGCCCGAGGCCGAGAAGAACCAGCTATGGGCGACCTATTTCACCGGCATCTTCCGCTCGGTCCGCTTCGGCATTGGCGAGGCGCATGGCCTCGGCGCGGCGGCGCAATATGGCTATTTGCTGGAGAAGGGCGCCTTCGCCTTCGACGAGACCACGGGCAAGTTCGTGATCGACGAGGCACGGATGGAAAGCGCACTGGAAGAGATGCTGGCCGAGGAACTGATGCTGCAGGCCACGGGCGATTACGAAGGGACCAGGGCTTTCCTCGACCGCTATGCCGTGCTCGACAGCCACGCCGAGGACGCCATCGCCGCGATGAGCGATATCCCGGTCGATATCCGCCCGATTTACCCGGACGGCGTCTAGGTGCCCTCAGGCTGTTGCAGGGGCCTGTGCCAGCGCCGCGCGGGCTGCCTGTTTGCGGCGGATGAACGGGTCGTTGAGGAAGGTGCCGAAGGGGAACAGGCCCGCGACGAACACCCTGAGGCTGTCGAGCGCGCCAAAGCCGTTGCGCGGCAGGCAGGTCGCCATCGCCAAGATGTACCCGATCCAGGCAATGCCGTGGATCAGCCCCACGGGCGGCACCAGCGCCGGATTGTCGAACCCGTATTTGAGCGGCATCGCCACGCAGAACAGCGCCAGCGTGGTGATCCCCTCGATCAGCGCGACCCAGCGGAACAGGTCGAGTCGCCTCACAGCTTCGTCACCCAGCCGTGCTGGTCAGCGATCGAACCGCGCTGGATGCCCACCAGCCGCTCGCGCAGCTTGCTGGTCAGCTGGCCGGGGCCGCCACTGCCGATGGTGAAATCGACCTCGCGGCCCGCCACGCGGCCCACGGGGGTGACGACGGCGGCGGTGCCGCAGGCGAAGGTCTCGACCAGCTTCCCGCTGGTCGCATCCGCCTGCCACTGGTCGAGGCTGTAGCGCTCCTCGCGCACCGTGAGCCCTTCCTCGCGCGCCAGAGCGATCAGGCTGTCGCGGGTGATGCCCGGCAGGATCGTGCCTGACAGCGGCGGGGTGATCATCGTGCCGTCGTCAAAGACGAAGAACAGGTTCATGCCGCCCAGTTCCTCGATCCACTTTCGCTCGGCAGCGTCGAGGAACACGACCTGGTCGTGGCCCTTGGCGATCGCCTCGGCCTGCGGGACCAGGCTGGCGGCGTAATTGCCGCCGCACTTGGCCGCCCCGGTGCCGCCGGGCGCGGCGCGGGTATAATCGGCCGAGACCCAGATGCTGACCGCCGGCGCGCCCGACTTGAAGTAGTTTCCGGCGGGGCTGAGGATCACCAGGAACTTGTACTTCTTCGCCGGACGCACGCCCAGGAAATGTTCGTTGGCGAACATGAACGGGCGGATATAGAGCGAGCCGCCCTCGACCGGGGGGAACCAGTCGGCATCGGCCTCAACCGCGAGGCGGACCGCCTCGATAAAGACCTCCTCGGGCAGTTCGGGCATGGCAAGGCGCCGGGCCGAGGCGTTGAAGCGGCGCGCGTTCTCTTCCGGGCGGAACAGCGCCATGTTGCCATCGGTCTGGCGATAGGCTTTCAGCCCCTCGAAGATCTCCTGCGCGTAGTGCAGCACGCTCGCCGCCGGATCGAGCGCAATGGGCTCGCGCGGGCCGATCGTGGCATTGTGCCACGCCCCAATGCCATCAGGGCCTTCGTCCCAGTCGATCGACACCATGTGGTCGGTGAATATCGTCCCGAAACCGGGCGCGGCGATTGCGGCCTCGCGCGCCTCGGCGGGCGTCGGCGAGGGGTGGGGCAGGCGGGTGAAAGTGAGGGCGGGCGCGCTGGCCATGATTGCGTGAGTCTCCTTGGACCGCGCCGATTAAGCGCCGGGGGCGGGAGAGGCAAGAGGAAGCGGTCTTGGGGTCAGGAGGCAAGGCCGTAGCGCTGCGACAGGTCGATCGTGCTGACCTTGCCCAGATAGGGGCCATTCGCGAGCAGCCACTGGTCGGCAGCTTCGCGTCCGGCGGCATGCAGGTGCGTCAGCATCTGCCAGGCGGGCAGCATTTTGGAGCGCGGATGCATCGCCGCCAGCGTCGGCTCGTCATGCACCTCGTGAATCCGCAGCCGCTTCAGCCGCCCCAGCACGCCGCGCGCCAGCACCACCGGCGCGGCGGCCTTCTGGATCATGTCGAGCCCGCGCAGATCCTGCGCCAGCCCCTGGCTGAAGCCGAGCTCGTGTATCCGGTCGGTGATATCGCGCGCGGAGGACGGGGTCTGCGCGCGCGTGGTCGGGTTGATCGTGATCAGCAGCAGGTCGTCATTGGGGCTTTCCAGCACCAGCGGCATCAGCGGCGGATTGGCGCTGAACCCGCCGTCCCAGTATTCCGCGCCGTCGATCACGACCGGCGGGAACACCAGCGGCAGGCAGGCCGAGGCGAGCAGCGCCTCGATGCTGAGTTCGTCATTGCGGAAGATGCGCGCGCCGCCGGTCCGCGCATTGGTGGCCGAGACGAACAGCTGCGGGGCCCGGTGTGAACGGATCGCGGCGAGGTCGACATGCGCCTCCAGCAATTTTCGCAAGATGTCCTGAATCGGTTGCCCGAGGCGCGGCGAATTGGGCAGCGGTACGTCGCCGAACAGGATCGACCACCAGTTGGAAGCGGCTTCGGAAACTTCGGGAAAGGCTTCGAGCAGCGGCAGCACCGGCCCCGCGTCGCGTCCGGCATCGTTCAGCGCCTTCCAGAAAGCGGCGAGCGCGGCCTGCGCCCCGGCTGGTCCGCCATTGGCCATGCCGGTGGCGAACACGGCGGCGTTGATCGCCCCGGCGCTGGCGCCGCTGACGGCGGAAATGCGGATGTCGGGCGCTTCGAGCAGCCGGTCGAGGACGCCCCAGGTGAATGCGCCATGCGCGCCGCCGCCTTGCAGGGCGACGTCGAGTCGATGCGGAGGGAGCCAGTTTTTCATGAGTGCACAGACCTTCTATGCTGCATTGCAACATACACCGGTTGCGGCTGTACGACAAATGAAGAGATGTTCGGTTCCGGGATTTTTCCGCCATCCGGAAAGGAGATTGCGGGACTTTACCAAAGCGGCATGGGTCTTGCGCTTTTCGCACTTGCGATATGATACTGCGCCGCACAAAAGGGACGGGCCTTTCAGGCATCCTCTCCCAAACTTTCAATGCCCGGCTGGCAACAGCCGGGCGTTTTTTTGGGTGAGACGCGCTGCGGTTCCTGTGGCTCCCCACAGGCACACCCCCCGACAGGCCCCCAAAAATGAGAAGGGCCGCTTGGCCTCAAGCCAAACGACCCTTCGCATGGTCAGCGGTCTGGTAGACCGCTCACGAAGCCTTACTCGGCGAAAGTCAGATTACCGAATATGCTCCGCGCGGGTCGTCACCGACCTCCCTGCTGAACCATGAGACATCGGATCACCTCCTTTCGCGCTTGGAAAGCCACGCCCGGCCGTTTCATTGGGTGGGCGAAGACCGCGTGTGCCGTCGGTCTTGATGTCTTTTTGAATCGTTGCATCCGCGAAGACAAGTCTTGTATTTTTGTTTTTCACAGTCAGAATTGAGACTTCGCGCAAGGTTCGGGCAGCGACCGCTTGCATCCCGCGTTTATCTCCCTAACCAGCCAGCATGAGCGCCAAACGCCGCATCGACCAATTGCTCGTGGAGCAGGGCCATGCCGAAAGCCGCTCGCGCGCCGCCGCGCTGGTGATGGCGGGGCTGGTCTTTGTCGGCGACAAACGGATCGACAAGCCCGGCCAGCAGGTCGCCGAAGACGCGGGCCTCGTCCTGAAGGGGCGCGATCACCCGTGGGTCGGGCGCGGCGGGGTAAAACTCGACCATGCGCTGAAACATTTCGGGCTCGATCCCACGGGCGCGACGGCGATGGATATCGGCAGCTCCACCGGCGGGTTTACGCAGGTGTTGCTGGAGCATGGCGCCGCCCATGTCTTCGCGGTCGATGTCGGCACCAACCAGCTCGACTGGAAGCTGCGCCAGGATGCGCGCATCACCGTCCTCGAACAGACCAATGCGCGTAATCTGACCACCGCGCAGATCGACCGGCCATGCGGCTGGGTGGTTTGCGACGCGTCCTTCATTTCGCTCCGCAAGGTATTGGAAACACCGCTGAAACTGGCAGCGCCAGAATGCACTCTGGTGGCGCTGATCAAGCCGCAATTCGAGGTTGCGAAGGGCGAGGTCGGCAAGGGCGGCATCGTCCGTGACGAGGCGCTGCACCAGCGGGTTTGCGACGAAGTGCGCGACTGGCTGGAGGGCGAGGGCTGGCGCATCCTTGGCCTCACGACCAGCCCGATCAAGGGCAGCGAGGGCAATGTGGAATTCCTGATTGCGGCGCGCCGTGGCGCTGGCCCGGCATGACGCGCCATTGTGACACTCTGGTCCGCATCGGATGCGAAGGACGGTCCACGCGCCGGTTGCACCACGCTATGGCCCTCGTCAGTATCATCTTTGCGATTCGCACGAGATAACGGATCGATTAGAGAAAGACCGAGTACCTAACGACGTAGCCGGGTTTGCAGCTTTTCCAGGAGTCAGGATGAATCGACTTGCCAGTCCCGCGCAGTTGCGCGCCAGCTTGTTGCGCTGGTCCCTGTTCCTCGTTCCGGCGGTCGTGCTGCTCGGTTACCTCTCCAGCCAGATTTCGGGTAGCGGCGCGGACAATCCGTGGTTCGCTGACCTCGCCAAGCCCGCCACCTTCCCGCCGCCGGTGACCTTCGGCATCGTGTGGACCGCGCTCTACGCGCTGATGGGCTTCGCCTTCGCCATGGTCTGCGCCGCCTGGGGCGCACGGGCGCGGATCGCGGCGATCATCGCCTTTATCGTTCAACTGGCGCTCAACCTGGCCTGGTCGCCGGTCTTCTTCGGCCAGCACATGATTTTCGAGGCGCTGATCCTGCTGCTGGTGATCGATATCGCGGTGATCGTGACCTTGCTGCTGTTCTGGCGGGTGCGCCCTCTGGCGGGCGCGCTGCTCATTCCCTATCTGGCCTGGGTGCTGTTCGCGAGCCTGCTGAACTACCAGTTCTGGGAGCTGAACCCCGATGCCGGGGATTCGAGCAAGGAATCGCAGCGCATCGCAATTTGATCTGTTGCCCCGCTGTCCGGGGCCTGGAAGGTACCGAACAGTGCAGAGCGAGAACCCGATCTTCGCCGACTTCGCCAAGCTGGCCAATGCCGCTGCCGGGACGCTGGCGGGCATGAGCCGCGAGGCGCGCGACAATGCCCGCGAGAAGATGAAGGAGGCCTTTGGCGGCCTCGATTTCGTCTCGCGCGAGGAATTCGAGGCGGTCAAGGACATGGCCGCGCTGGCGCGCGAAAAGTGCGACGCGCTGGAGGCACGGCTGGCCGCGCTTGAGGCCAAGCTCGACAAATAGGGCCGGTTGAGGGCAGGGGGCGCAGCCATGCAGCTTCGTGCCCCCGCCATCCTTGTCGCCGCGCGCCAGCATGGCGAGACCGCCGTGGTCGCGTGTCTGCTGACCGAGCGCCATGGCCTTGTCGCGGGCTACGTGGCGGGCGGGCGCGGGCGGCACCTCAGGCCCGTCGTGATCCCCGGCAACCGGGTCGAGATGCAGCTCTCCGCGCGCTCCGAAACGCAGTTGCCCTTCATGAAGCTCGAACTGACCGCCAGTTGCGGCCCGTGGCTGGGTGAGCCGCTGCAGGCCGCCGCGATCGGCTGGGCCAGCGCGCTGACTGCCAGCGTCCTGCCCGAGCGGCAGCCCTATCCGCACCTCTATGGCGCGCTGGGCGGGTTGCTGGAGGCGATCTGCGCGGCGCCCTCTGCGCGCGGCTGGGCGGGCGCCATGGTCGGCTATGAGATGCTGCTGCTGCGCGAAATGGGCTATGGCGGGGAGGGGGCTGGCTGGTCCGTGCGCCCGACCGGCGAACTGGCGCAGGTGCTGGCCGCGATGGACGGTCTGGCGGACCCGATCGACAACTACCTGCTTGCCGAGCGCCGAACCGATGTTATGGCCGCGCG
The DNA here is from genome assembly GCA_964406535.1 of uncultured Sphingomonadaceae bacterium. Classification (GTDB taxonomy): domain Bacteria; phylum Pseudomonadota; class Alphaproteobacteria; order Sphingomonadales; family Sphingomonadaceae; genus Alteraurantiacibacter. The sequence goes on along the minus strand of CAYOSE010000010.1, from coordinate 23,959 downwards.
CGCACGGCTCAGGCATTTGCTGGGTCGAATTACCTGAGCCGCTACTCGCCACCCGCGAGGAGTGGAACGACGAAGCAATCCAGCCGGAACGGAAACTGGATCGCCACGTCGCCTGCGGCTCCTCGCGATGACGAAGGGGTTTGGACGTTGAAGATCTTGTGTCTGCCGGGAGACGGCATCGGTGCCGAAATCATGGTCGAGGCGCGCCGCGTGCTTGATGCGCTGGACCTGCCGGGGCTGACCGTCACCGAAGGCGATGTCGGCGGCAGCGCCTACAAGGCGCATGGCCACCCGCTCCCGCCCGCCACGCTGGAGAAGGCCCGCGAAGCCGATGCGATCCTGTTCGGCGCGGTCGGCGACCCCGACTGCGACAATCTGGAGCGGCACCTGCGCCCCGAACAGGCGATCCTGGGACTTCGCACCGCGCTCAGCCTGTTCGCCAATCTGCGCCCCGCGACGATGTTCGCCGGGCTGGAGGGCATGTCCGGCCTGCGCCCCGAGATCGCCAGCCAGATCGACCTGCTGATCGTTCGCGAGCTGAACGGCGACGTCTATTTCGGCGAGAAGGGCATCCGCACGCTCGAGGACGGGCGGCGGCAGGGCTATGACATCATGTCCTATGCCGAGGACGAGGTGCGCCGCATCGCCCATGTCGCCTTCCGCGCCGCGCAAGGGCGTGGTGGCAAATTGTGCAATGTCGACAAGGCCAATGTGCTCGAAACCAGCCAGCTCTGGCGTGACGTGATCATCGAGACGCATGCCGAATATCCCGATGTCGAGCTGACCCACATGTATGTCGACAACGCCGCCATGCAGCTGGTCAAGTCGCCCGGCCAGTTCGACGTCGTCGTCACCGGCAACATGTTCGGCGACATCCTGTCCGATCAGGCGAGCATGTGCGTCGGTTCCATCGGGTTGCTCGCCAGCGCCTCGCTCGGCGAACGGCAGACCGAATTCGGCACGTTCGGCCTGTACGAGCCGATCCACGGCTCCGCGCCCGATATCGCCGGGCAGGGCAAAGCCAATCCGATGGCCATGATCCTCTCGCTCGCCATGCTGCTCCGGCACTCGCTGGGGCTGGAGGAGCAGGCCGCGCGGATCGAGGCGGCGGTCGCGAAGGCGCTGGAAGACGGCGTACGCGGCGGCGATCTGGGCGGGTCTGCGCGCACTACCGAGGTCGGCGACGCGGTGCTGGCACGGCTCTAGGCTGCGCTTCCGATTCCCGCATCCGCTAACCCTGTGTTAGCATTAACCATGTAGCGCCTGCGCGCATGGGGATCACGGGCATGAAGCTTGAGCCGGAGATGGAAGGCGCCGTCGCCGCTGCGGAGCATTCCGCCGCGCCGCTCGAACTGGCCATCGTCCTGCCCACGCTCAACGAGAAGGACAATATCGCGCCGATGGTCGCGCGGCTGGAGGAGGCGCTTGGCCCCACTGGCTGGGAGGCGGTCTTCGTCGACGACAATTCGCGCGACGGCACCGCCGAGGAGGCGCGGCGCATCGGCCGTACCGACAACCGTATCCGCGTGATCCAGCGCATCGGCAGACGCGGGCTGGCAAGCGCCGCGATCGAGGGCATGTGCGCCACCGCCGCGCCCTTCGTCGCGGTGATGGATGCCGACCACCAGCACGACCCGGCGCTGCTGGCGGACATGCTGGCGGCGGTCCAATCGGGCGAGTACGACCTCGCCTATGCCAGCCGCTTTGCCGAGGGCGGTAATGCCGACGGGCTCACCAGCAAGGGGCGCGAGAATGGCAGCCGCTTCGCCAATGCGCTGGCGCGCAGGCTGACCGGCACCGAGCTCAGCGATGCGATGAGCGGCTATTTCCTGCTCCGCACCGACCAGCTCAGGAAACAGGCCGACGCGCTCTCGGGCATCGGCTTCAAGATCATGCTCGATATCCTTGCCACCGCACGGCCCTCGCTTCGCGTAAAGGAATTCCCGTTGAAATTCGCCGAACGACTTTCGGGCCAGAGCAAGCTAGACCATGGCGTCGTGCTCGATTTTCTGGCTGGCCTTTACGAGCGCTATTTCGGGCGCATCATCCCGACGCGTTTCGCGCTGTTCGCGACCGTGGGCGGGCTGGGCGTGTTCGTCCATATGCTGGTATTGGCGGCGCTCTATCGCACCGGGTTGACCGGCTTCCCCTTCGCGCAGGCGGCCGCGACGATGGTGGCGATGAGTTTCAACTTCTGGCTCAATAATTGGTTGACCTATCGGGACCAGAAGCTGTCTGGCGCGCAAGGCATGTTCTGGGGCTGGCTGAAATTCTGCGCGACCTGCTCGATCGGGGCCTTCGCCAATGTCGCGGCAGCGTCGCTGCTGCAGGCGAACGGTTTTGCCTGGTGGCTGGCGGCGCTGGTCGGGATCGTGCTTGCCTCGGTGTGGAATTACGCACTGTCGAGCAAGTTCGTGTGGGGCCGGTTTAGGTAGGGTCTGCTAACGACCCAATTGCAGTCGCGGTTGGAGCTACGGCCAACCCGGCAAGCCGCCTTTGCAAAGCCGCATTGATGGTTCGAGTTCGCAATCTCTCCTTTTTGATCGTCAGACGTTACCAAGATCGCCCGACCGGCCTTGATCGACCTGTTCAGTCCCTGCGGCGAACCAGGCCCGCTTCACTCGTCGGCTGGATGATCGCGTTCCGGTCACCGTCATAAAACCATCTTCGACCTCTGATAGTTTTGTGCGCTTGCGAACAAGATTGGCCAAAAGGGGCGTCAAAATGAAGTCCGTCGTTAGGTTTCTTCAGCTGTACGGGGGTGTCATTGTTTTCCTCGCTCCCGGTTCGGTGCAGGCTGCCTCAACCGCCGGTGGGACCAGTTCGCCGCTGATGCAGCTGATTGAGGCGGGCGGTCCGATCATCGTCATATTGGTCATTCTGGCGCTGCTGGCGCTGGGCGTGGCAATCGTGAAGTTCGTGCAGTTCTTCCGCCTCGGCGTCGGCCGCAATGGCTTTGTCCACGATTGCCTCAACCTGATTCGCGACGGCAAGCAGGGTGAGGCGCTGTCCGCGCTGGAAGGGCGATCCAATCCGGTCGCCAAGGTGATGGCCGCCACCATCAGGGGGCAGGCCAATCCGCGCATGGATGACAGTACCGTGCGGGAAGAGGTCTCGCGCGTGGCCATGGCCCAGCTCGATGCGCTGGAACGCGGGCTTGCGCTGCTCGGTCTGGTGGCGATGATCTCGCCGCTGCTCGGCCTGCTGGGGACCGTGCTTGGCATGATCGAGGCGTTCCAGCAGATGGAGACGGTCGGCGACCGGATCGAGCCGGCGCTGCTGGCGGGCGGTATCTGGGAAGCGCTGCTGACGACCGCCGCAGGCCTGAGCGTCGCCATTCCGGCGGCCATCTTCAGCACCTGGCTGCAACGCTCGGTCGATGTCGAGGGGCAGCGCATGGAAGATGCCGCCACGCAGGTCTTTACCGTGTCGCTCTATGAAGCCGTCCCGCAGGCCCAGGCCGAGACGCCGTCCAGCGAGGCGGCGCAGGCGGAAGCCGCCTGATGCATTTCCGGAAGAACCGGCGGAATGCGACCTTGCTCAACGTCACCCCGTTGATCGATGTCGTGTTCATTCTGCTGGTGTTCTTCATGCTGACGACCAATTTCGGGCGCTTCCGCCTGATCGGGGTCGAAACGCCGCAGGATCGCGAGGTCCTGCGCGATGCCACCGCCGCCGTGGTCATCCGGATCGAGGACGATGGCGCGCTGACCTATGACGGCAAGCCCTCCGATGTCGAGGACATCGCCGCGCAGGTCGCCAACCTGACGGCCGTCGACCCGGGTCGGTCCTTCATCGTGCGGCCCGCCGAGGGGGTGAGCGTGCAGGAAGCAATCGATATCTTCCAGCTTACCCGCCATGCCGGCGCCTCGCTGGTGTCCTTTTCGAAGGATCTGGAGGCGACCCCATGAAGCTGGATCGCAAGCGTCCCAAGGGTGACCTCATCAACATCACGCCGCTGATCGACGTGGTCTTCATCCTGCTGGTGTTCTTCATGCTGGCCGGCACGATCGAGCCGAAGGGTGCCTTTGCGATCGACCCGACGACATCGGACAGCGACATGCGCGGGGACATTCGCGATTTCGTCGTGCTGGTGGACGAGAATGGCGACGTAGCCATCGACGAGGAGCGCATCGCGCGCGACACGCTGACCGAGCGCATTCGCACCGAGCTGACGACCAACCCGGCGGCGCTGATCCAGCTCAAGCCGGATTCGCATGCCGAGGCGAGCGACGTGATCGATATCATGGAAGATATCCGGGAAGCGGGCGCGGAATATATCGTGCTGCTGACGGTGAGCGGGGGCGATGTCTGATGGCTGATCCCAGAACCGGCGCCTGGAGCAGTGCGACCGCGCCCGATCCGCCGCCGTTGGCGCGCACCCAGCACTGGATGATGGGCGTGGCGCTGGCTGCGGCCATCCTGCTGGCGGCAGGCATGCGCTATGCGGGCGGGGCGATCCCCGAAGCCAGCGAAGAGATCGAAGCCGTCGTGGTTTCGCTGGGCGCGGCGGCCCAGCGGCTGGAGGCCCCACCGCCCGGTGTGGAGACGGTCGAGGAAGAACCCAGCGTGGTGGCCGAGCGGGCGGAGGATGCGCCGCCGGTGACCGCACCGCCCGAACCGCGCAAGGTCGTTGCCTTCTCGCAGGGCGACGGAGCCATCACCTCGGGCACCGGGGCCGGGGCAGGGCCACCCGCACCGCCACCACCGCCGCCGCCTGCGCCGCCGCCCAGAGCGGTGCCGCCGCCAGCGCTGACCGCCAATTTCCGCATGCGCTCGCAGCGCTATTACATGGATCGGGTCGTCTATCCGGCGCTTTCTCTCAGGCGGCTGGAATCGGGGGCTGGAACGCTCCGGATCAGGATCAACCGCAGCGGTGAGGTGCTGAGTGCCGAGCTGGTCAAGTCGACCGGCCATCGGCGGCTAGATGACGAGATCCGGCGGGTCGCCGGGATCGTCAGGCAGATCGACCCCTTGCCCGCAAATTACCCCGCCGAGACGGCCGTCACCGATCTCACCATCAATTTCGTGCTGGAATATTACGAATAGGCTGCGTGGCAAATCGGTTCGAGCTGCCCCCCCTAGACCTGCATATGCAATATGCGGGTCACATCGCCGGGTCATCCGATGTTGCAGTGCAGCGAATCGGAGCCGCCCCATGAGTGCTGACCTGACCTATGCTTCGGGAGAGGGCCTGGCGCTCTCCGCGCGGCACGAGGGTCTGCTCGATGTGGTTGGCGATATCGTGCGCGTGCGCGCCGACAAGGTGCGGCTGGGCGAGCTGGCGGTGGTCGAGCAGGACGATGGCTGGCGCTCGCTGGCGCGCGTGATCGAACTGGATGGCGAGATCGTCTCGCTGCAGGTCTTTGCCGGGGGGCTGGGCCTGTCGACCAGCGCCAGCGTCCGTTTCCTCGACCGCCCGATGACCGTGACCAGCTCGCTCAGCGTGCTGGGGCGGCTGTTTCGCGGCGATGGCCGTCCGCGCGATCACGGGCCCTCGCTGATGAGCGAGCCGCGCAGCGGGATCGACGGGCCGGCGGTCAATCCCTTCGCCCGGCGGATGCCCGCGCGGATGATCCGCACGGGCATCCCGATGATCGATGTCTTCAACTGCCTGGTCGAAAGCCAGAAGCTGCCGATCTTCTCGGTCGCCGGAGAGCCCTACAACCAGTTGCTCGCGCGGGTCGGGCTGCAGGCGGACAGCGATATCGTGGTGTTCTGCGGGCTGGGCCTCGTGTTCGACGACTATCATTTCTTCCGTACCGCCTTCGAGGATGCGGGCGTCCTGCATCGCACGGCGGTGATCGCCAATCTGGCAGGCGAGCCGTTGGTCGAACGGATTCTCGCGCTCGACCTGGCGCTGGCGGTGGCCGAGAAATTCGCCTTCGAGGAAGGCAAGCGGGTGCTGGTGCTGGCGACCGACATGACCGCCTATGCCGATGCGCTAAAGGAAGTGGGCATCACGCTCGAACGGATTCCCGCCAGCCGCGGCTATACCGGCGACCTCTATACCCAGCTGGCGCGGCGTTATGAGAAGGCCTGCGACTTTGCCGCCAGCGGCTCTCTCACCATCCTCGCGGTGACGACGCTGCCGGGCGACGACGTGACGCATCCGGTGCCTGACAACACCGGCTATATCACCGAGGGGCAGCTCTACCTGCATGACGGCGTGCTCGACCCGTTCGGCTCGCTCTCCCGCCTGAAGCAGCATGTCATCGGCAAGGTCACGCGCAAGGACCATGGCGAGCTCGCCAACGCCATGATCCGCCTCTACGCGCAGGCCGAGGATGCCGAGCGCAAGCGCGCCATGGCGTTCGACCTGACCGATTACGACCAGCGGTTGCTGCGCTATCGGACCAGCTTCCGCGAGCGGTTCATGCAGGTCGACCAGTCGCTCGCGCTGGAAGATGCGCTGGACCTGGGCTGGCAGTTGCTGGGCGAGCATTTCGAACCGTCCGAGATCCTCGTCAGGGAAGCGACGCTGGCCGAGCATCTCCCCGCCAGGGCCGCAAGCGCGGGCGGGGAAGCCACATGAGCCGCGTGCGGATGACCAAGGCCGCGCTGGCCGGTCGGCGGCGCGACTTTGCCACCTATGCGAAGGCGCTGCCCTCGCTCGAACTCAAGCGCCAGCAATTGATGCTCGACCTCGCGGCGGAGAAGGACCGGGCGGCGCGGCTGGAGGAAATCGCGCAGGCGTTGCGGTTGCGGGCGCGGGCGATCCCCTTTGCCGCCGATCCCGATGTCCGCCTGCAGGACCGGCTGCGGATCGCCTCGGTCGAGCGCACCAGCGAGCCGCATCTGGGCATTCTCCTGCCGCGGATCGCCGCGATCGCCTGGGCTCCGGCGGAAGGCCTCGCCACGTTGCCGCCCTGGGTGGCGGCGGCGCTGGCCGTGACGCGCGAGCTGGCCGAAACCAAGCTCCACCAAGCGGTGGCGCAGCAGCGCGTCGCGCTGGTCGAGGAGGCGCTGCGAAAGGCGGTCCAGCGGATTAACCTGCTGCAGCAGGTCTATATGCCCGAAGCCCGCGCCGACATCGCCCGGATCGCCAATTTCCTCGCCGATGGCGAACGCATGGCCGTGGCACGGACCAAGCTGCTGGTGTCGCGCAGGGCGGCCCGCAGCACGGTGACGGGGGCGGCATGAGCATCGTCCCGCTGCTGCATGCGACGCTGGTGACCGATGCGGGCGGCGGTGAGGGCCTGCTGGCCGGATTGCAGGAGCTGGGCCTGCTGCATGTCACCGGGTTTGACGGTGTCGCGGCGGTCGAGATCGACGCGCGGGTGCGGGCAACGATGAGCTACCTCGCCAGCAGCCCGCGCCAGCACCACCGGGTGCGCCGCGATCCGGCGTTCGATGCCGAGGCGCTGGTGACCGAGGTCGAGGCGCTGCGCGCGCGGGCGCAGGCGCTCGACGAGGAACTGCTCGCGCTGCGCCAGCGCATTGGCGACGTCCAGCCATGGGGCAATTTCGTCCTGCCCGAACTGGGCGACCATCCCGAACTGCGGTTCTGGTTCTACCGTGTTCCGCCCGCGCAGCTCGGCAAGCTGGCGGCCACGGGCCATGTCTGGGCGCAGGTCAACCGGACACCGGGCGAGGCCTTTATCGTCGTGCTGAGCGCGCAGGAGCCGGAGGACATTCCCTTTGCCCGCGTCCATTTCGGCAGCCGTTCGCTGGCGCAGCTGGAGGCGCGGCTGGCGCAGCTGGAAGTCGAGATCGACGATGTCGCCGCCGAACGCGCCAGCCTGACCCGCTGGAGCGACCTGTTTGCCGCCCATGTCGACCGGCTGCTCGACACCATGGCGCGCGATCATGCCGGGGGGGCGCTGAGGGACCGCGCGGAGATCGTGCTGCTGCGCGGCTGGGTGCCGCAGGCCGATGGCGAGCGGCTCGCCCGCTGGGCCGAGGCCAATGGCCATGCGCTGCACCTGCGCGTGGCGCGCAGCGACGAAACGCCGCCGACGCTGCTCGAAAATGCGCCCATGGTGGCGGCGGGCGAGAGCCTCGTCACCTTCTTCACCATGCCCGCCTATCGCGCCTGGGACCCCTCGTGGCTGGTGATGGGGGCCTTTGTCGTGTTCTTCGCCATGATCCTGGGCGATGCGGTCTATGGCACGATCCTGCTGACCGGCACGGCGCTCGGCTGGCGGGCGATGGGCCGCAAGCCTGGCTGGCACCGGCTGCGCCTGCTGGTGCTGCTGCTGGCGCTGGCGACGACCGCCTGGGGCGTGGCGCTGGGCAGCTATGCCGGAACGCCGCCGCCGACGCGCTGGCTGGCCGCGCTGCAACTGGCCGCGGTGAGTGATTACGACCTGCTGATCCGCATCGCGCTGGGTATCGGCCTCGCGCATCTGGCACTCGCCAACCTGCTGGCGGGGATGCACCTGCTGCCCTCGCTGCGGGCGCTGGCCCGGTTCGGCTGGGTCGACATCTTTGCCGCCGTGGCGCTGTGGCAATTCTCGCCGACAGGCGCGCAGGTCCTGGCCGGGGCTGGCCTGCTGCTGGTGGTGCTGTTTACCGGCAGTTCCTCGCATTTGGGGCCACGATTGGGGCAGGGGCTGATGGCTCTGCCGCGCATCGTCTCGGTACTGGGCGATACCCTCTCCTATCTGCGGCTGTTCGCGCTGGGCATCGCCACCGCCTCGCTGGCGGCGGCGTTCAACCAGCTGGCGGCGAGCGTCGCCAGCGTACCGGGTGCCGGTGTCGCGCTGGGCATGCTGATCCTGCTGGCGGGCCACACGCTGAACCTGCTTCTGGGGATCGCCGGGGGCGTGATCCACGGCCTCAGGCTCAACTACATCGAATTCTTCGGCTGGGCGCTCTTGGACGAGGGCCGCCCCTTCCTCCATTTCAGGAAACGTGAGCAACGGACATGAACACAATGATCGCAGAATTGCTCGGCTGGACGGGTATTTACGGCGCCATGGTGCTGGCGGCGCTGGGCAGCATGATCGGCTGCACCAAAGCGGGGCAGGCGGCGCTGGGCGCGATGGCCGATATCGATAGCGGCTACGGTCGGTTGATCGCGATTTCCGGTATGCCCGCCTCGCAGAGCATCTACGGCATCGTGCTGACCTTGTCGCTCAACCGACCGGTGACGCACGACAATGCGGTGCCACTGGCGGCGATCGGGCTGCTCGGCGGCCTCGCCCAGCTGGTCGGGGCGATCTATCAGGGCGAATGCTGCGCCTCGGCGGTGCTGGTGGCCAAGTCCAAACCGCAGGCCTTTGGTCTCGCCGTGGCCCCGTCGGCCTTTGTCGAGGGGTTTGCCGTCTTCGCGCTGGCCTTTGCGTTGTTGCTGGTGGGCTCGATCCCGGCATGAGCGAATTCGAGGAAACCGAAGCCGGGGTCGAGGCGCTGATCGAGCGGCTGCAGGCCAGGGGCGTCGAGGCGGGGCGGGAGGAGGCCGACCGGCTGCTCGCTGCCGCGCGGGCCGAGGCAGAGGCCATGCTGGCCGCCGCGCACAGCGAGAGCGCCGAAATCCGGGCGGTGGCCGAACGCGAGACCGAGGCGCTGCAAAAGGCCAGCGAAGCGGCGCTGGAGCTGGCCCTGCGCGACACGGTGCTGCGGCTGCGTGAGGCGCTGTTGCTGCTGCTGTCAGAGCGGCTGGGCGCGCGGGTGCAGGCGGCGCTCGACGATCCCGCGCTGGTCGGCGAATTGCTGCGCGCCGGGGCAAAGATGCTGGCGGGCGAGGGCAGTTTGTCCGGCGAGGTCGGCGGTGCGGTGCTCGGCGAGGCGCAACTGGCGGCGCTGGCCGACCTGCTGGTGCGCGACCTGGCCGAGCGCGAACCACAATTGCGGCTTAACCCCGCGCTCGGCGGCGTGGTCCTGCGCCGGGCCGGGCAGAATATCGCGGTCGAACTGACCGACGAGCTGCTGACGGCCTTCCTGTTCGCGCAATTGCAGCCGCGCTTTCGCAAGATTTTCGACGGGGCGCGGCTGTGAGTGCGTCCTATTATCAGGTGCTCGGCAGCCTGCCGCATCTCGCCGGGTTCGACCGGCTCAAGGCGCTGCCGGTCGGCCCGCTCCGCTATGAGGAGCGATTGCGCCAGCTCGATCCGGAGGAGCGGGCGCTGGTGGCCTGGCTGCGTGCACGGCTATGGCCCGAGCGCGCCTCGTTCCAGCCCGGTCCCGCGCTGGCCGACGTCCCAGAGAGCTTGCGGCAACTGGTCGGGCAGGCCACGCAGGCTGCCCGGATGGCGGCGGAGGTGGCGCGCGATGGGGGCGCGGAGCATGACTCGCTGGCCGGCGAACGCGATCGCCTGCGGGCGCTGTGGGAGGCGGTCGACCGTCTGACGGCGGGCAACGGCTTCGATTGCGCGGCCATCGTCCGCAATGTCATCCGCTGGGACATCGCGAACGCCTGGCTGGCGGCCGATGCCGACCGGGCGGAGCAGCGGGTCGACGCGCTGGCTAGCGAACTGGCAGGCGAATGGGTGGCATGTGACTGAGGCGGGCGCGACGGGGCGCATTGTCGGGGTGCGCGAGAGCCTCGTGCGCGTGGCGCTGGACGGCCAGCACGTTCGCCGCAACGAGCTGGGCTATGTCGAGGTTGGCGACGCGCGGCTGATGGCCGAAGTGCTGCGAATTCGCGGCGACCTGGCGGACATGCAGGTGTTCGAGGATACGCGCGGCATCCGCGTCGGCGATTCGGTGCAGTTCAGCGGCGCCTTGCTCTCGGCGGTGCTGGGGCCTGGTCTGCTCGGCAGCGTCTATGACGGGCTGCAGAATGCGCTCGGCGGCCTGCACGAGGAGCATGGCGCTTTCCTCCATCGCGGCAAGCGTGTCGATGCGGTTGATTACGCGCACAGTTGGCCGTTCACCCCCTGCCTGGCGACCGGGGCACCGGTCAGGCCGGGCACGGTCGTCGGCCAGGTCCGCGAAGGGCCGGTCGATCATCCCATCGCCGCGCCGTTCGACCTCACGGGTGACTGGACGATCAAGTGGATCGCGAGCGGCCAGATGACCGGCGCCGAAGTACTGGCGGTGCTGGCAGGTGCGAACGGGACGCGCGAGATCCGCCTGCACCAGCGCTGGCCGGTCCGTCGCCCCATGGCGGCGACGCTGGAGGCGGAGGGGCATTGCGAGAGCCGCTATCCCGACCAGCCGCTGATCACGGGTATTCGCCTGATCGACACGATGTTCCCGGTGGCGCGTGGCGGCACGGCCTGCATCCCCGGCCCGTTCGGCGCGGGCAAGACGGTGCTGCTCAACCTGATCGCCCGCTATGCCGAGGCCGATATCGTGGTCGTGGTCGCCTGCGGTGAGCGCGCGGGCGAGGTGACCGAGCTGATCCAGACCTTCTCCGAACTGCCCGATCCGCATAGCGGCGGCTCGCTGATGGAGCGCACCGTGCTGATCGCCAACACCTCGGCGATGCCGGTCGCGGCGCGCGAATCCTCGATCTATCTCGGCCTGACCATCAGCGAATATTTCCGGCAATTGGGCAAGCAGGTGCTGCTGCTGGCCGATTCCACCTCGCGCTGGGCGCAGGCCTTACGCGAAATGTCGGGCTTCATGGAAGAAATTCCGGGCGACGAGGGCTTTCCGGCCTATCTCGATTCGGCGGTGAAGGGCCTGTACGAGCGCGCCGGGGTCGTCCGGAGCGGATCGGCCGGGTCGCAGCCGGTCGACGGCTCGCTGACGCTGATCGGCACCGTGTCCCCGGCGGGCGGCAATTTCGAAGAGCCGGTGACGCAGGCGACCCTGGGCACGGTGAAGGCCTTCCTCGGGCTGTCGTCGGAGCGGGCCTATCGCCGGGCCTATCCGGCGGTCGATCCGCTGATCAGCTGGTCGCGCTATCGCCAGCAATTGTCGGACTGGTTCGTCGGCGAGTGCGGCGCGGGCTGGAATGCGCGGGTCGATCGCTTTGCCAGCCTGATGCGCGCGGGCGAGCAGGTCGAGCAATTGATCAAGGTCACGGGCGAGGATGGCGTCACGCTCGACGATTACGTCACCATGCAGAAGGAGGGCCTCATCGATACGATCTTCCTGCAGCAGAATGCGATGGATGCAGTGGATGCGTTCAACGCGCTGGACCGGCAGCGGGCGAGCGCCGAACTGCTGGAAACCCTGCTCGACCATGACTGGCGCTTTGCCGACAAGGAGGAGGCGCGCACGACCTTCGCCCGGCTGACGGCAGAGTTCCGCAATCTCAATTCGGCGCCATGGGATTCGGACAATTATCGCCTGCAGGAGGCGAAATTGCTGCAATTGCTCACTGACACCCCACATACTGCCATCAAGAGTTCATCACCCTAGGCCATGGGCGCCGCCATGGCGGTGGTTCCCGCAGGCAATCAAGGAAGTAGCCGCGACATGCACAGTCCCGTGACCAGCTCTGCGATTGGCACAATGGCCGGTCCTGCAAGCGGCAGTGAGAATCTCGACGCGCTGGCGGATGCCCTCGACCATATGGCGCAGGCGATGATCGCCCGGTTCACCGGGGGGCTTTCGCCCGCGAGCATGACCATCTCCGTGCTCGACTGGTGGATGCATCTCGCGAGCTCGCCGGGCAAGCAGCTGAAGCTGGCGGCGCAGGCCGGAGCGGGCATGGCGCAGCTGGCCGAACTCGCTTTGCCGGGTTTCTGGCAGGACCCCAAGGCCTATACCGTGGCCCCCGATCCGCAGGATCACCGCTTCGATGGCGAGGCGTGGACGCGGCCTTTCTATCGCCTGCTGGCGCAGGCCTACCTGCTGCACCGGCAGTGGTGGCAACAGGCGACCACCGGGGTCGACGGCGTGGAGCGCCATCACGAAGCGCTGGTCAACTTCGCCACCCGGCAGGTGCTCGACATGCTCGCACCGAGCAATTTCCCGGCGACCAATCCCGAATTGCAGCAGCGCCTTGTCGAGACCCGCGGGCAATCGCTGGTCGACGGCCTGCACGCCTTTGCCGAGGACCTTGAACGACACCATGATGGCGAACTGCCGGTCGGGTCGGAGCGGTTCCCGGTCGGCACCAGGCTGGCGGCAACGCCGGGCGAGGTGGTATTTCGCAACGAGCTGATCGAGCTGATCCAGTACACGCCGACGACCGCCAAGGTGCGCCCCGAACCCATCCTGTTCGTGCCCGCCTGGATCATGAAGTACTATATTCTCGACCTGTCACCGGACAATTCGATGGTCCGCTTTCTCGTCGAGCAGGGCTTTACCGTGTTCATGATCTCGTGGCGCAATCCGGGACGCGAGCAGCGCGACCTGGGGATGCAGGACTATCTTCAGCAGGGGCCGCTGGCCGCGCTCGATGCGGTGCAGGCGATCACCGGGGCCGGGCAGGTGCATTCGGCGGGCTATTGCCTGGGCGGGACGCTGCTCTCGATCGCTGCCGCCGAACTCGCGCATCGCGGTGACGAGCGGCTCGCCAGCATCACCCTGTTCGCCGCCCAGACCGACTTCACCGAGCCGGGCGAGCTCAGCCTGTTCATCGACGAAAGCCAGCTCAAGATGCTGGAGGCGGCGATGTGGGATACTGGCTATCTCGATACGCGCCAGATGGGCGGTGCCTTCCAGATGCTGCGCTCGAACGACCTCATCTGGTCGCGCATCCTCAAGACCTACCTGATGGGCCAGCGCGACGACATGATCGACCTGATGGCGTGGAATGCCGACGGGACGCGCATGCCCTACAAGATGCATACCGAATATCTGCGGCACATGTTCCTGCAGAACGAACTGGCCACGGGCCATTACGAGGTCGACGGTCACCCGGTAACCCTGTCGGCGGTCCGCCAGCCGTTCTTCGTCGTCGGTACCGAGCATGACCATGTCGCCCCCTGGCGATCGGTCTACAAGCTGCACGGCCTGACCGAGGCGGAGATCACCTTCGTGCTGACCAAGGGCGGGCATAATGCCGGGATCATCTCCGAGCCCGGCCATCCGCGCCGCTATTTTCATCAGGCGACACGCGCCTCCTGCGCCCCGGAGGTGGACCCGGACAGCTGGCTGCAGGCCTCCGCCTATCACGAAGGCTCGTGGTGGACGGGCTGGGCCGCGTGGCTGGAGGCGCATTCCGGCAAGCCGGTCGCGCCGCCGCCGATGGGCGCGCCCGAGGCGGGCTATGCGCCGCTCTGTGCGGCACCCGGAACATATGTGCTGGAGCGATAGGCGATGAACGACATGGTGCAGACCCCCGCCGAATGCGTCGAGAACCGGGTGTTCGACGAAATCAAGGTGGGCGATAGCGCGAGCATCGTCCGCACGCTGACGGCGGAGGATATCAAGCTGTTCGCGGTGGTTTCGGGCGACGTCAATCCGGCCCATCTCGACCAGGAATATGCCGATGGCGACATGTTCCACCGCATCATCGCCCATGGCATGTGGGGCGGAGCGCTGATTTCCGCCGTGCTCGGCACCGAGCTGCCCGGACCGGGCGCCATCTACCTCGGCCAGTCGCTGCGCTTTCGCCGCCCGGTCGGCATTGGCGACACGATCACGGCGCGGGTGACGGTGACGGGCAAGCGCGAGGACAAGGGCGTCGTTGTCTTCGACTGCGTCTGCCTCAACCAGCTGGGCGAAGAGGTGATCACCGGCGAGGCGGAGATCCTCGCTCCGACCGAGAAGGTGCGCCGCAAGCGGGTGGAATTGCCCGAAGTGCATATGGCGAACCACGCCTTCTACAACCATGTCATGGCGAGCGTGCGCGACGGCGCGGCGGTCGCGACGGCGGTGGTGCATCCCTGCTCGGCCGTCGCCATTGGGGCTGCGGTGGAAGCCGCCAAGGCGGGCATCATCGATCCTATTCTGGTCGGGCCCCGCGCCAAGATCGAGGCGGCTGCGGAAGCGGCGGGTACGAATGTCTCCGCCTTCCGCATCGAAGAGGTGCCGCATAGCCATGCTGCGGCGGCGCGCGCGGTGGAACTGGTCCGCGAAGGCGAGGCGCAGGTCCTGATGAAGGGCTCGCTCCACACGGACGAGCTGATGGGCGCGGTGGTTCGGTACGAGGGCGGTCTCAGGACCGAGCGGCGCATCAGTCATGCCTTCCTGATGAGCTTTCCGGGCCGCGACACCCCGCTGCTGATCAGCGACGCGGCGATCAATGTGGAGCCCGACCTTGAGGCCAAGGCCGATATCATTCGCAACGCCATCGACTTGGCGCAGGTGGTGGGGATCGCCTGCCCCAAGGTCGCGATCCTGGCGGCGGTCGAGACGGTCAATCCGGCGATGCGGGCAACGCTGGAGGCGGCGATCCTGTGCAAGATGGCCGATCGCGGGCAGATTACCGGCGGCCAGCTCGACGGGCCGCTCGCCTATGACAATGCGGTGAGCGAGGCGGCGGCGCGCGAAAAGGGCATTACCTCGCCCGTTGCGGGCAAGGCCGACATCCTGATCGTGCCCGACCTTGAAGCGGGCAATATGCTAGCCAAGCAGCTGACCTTCACCGGCGGGGCCGATGCGGCGGGCGTGGTGCTGGGCGCGCGTGTCCCGATCATCCTGACCAGCCGGGCCGACAATGTGCGGACGCGGCTGGCCTCCTGCGCGGTGGCCGCGATGATGGCGCAGGCCGACACGAAGGCGGCGCCCGGCCTGATCGCCCCAAGTCTCTGATATGGAAAGCGTGCTCAGCCTGAATGCGGGCTCGTCCAGCATCAAGTTCGCGCTGTTCCGGCGGGACGGGACCGAGCTCGGCGAACGGATCGCCAGCGGACAGATCGAAGGGATCGGGGTCGCTCCGCACCTGTTCGCCACGGGGCAGGGCGGCAGCGTACTGGTCGATCGCCAGTGGCCGGACGGCGCGGGCCTCGATCACGAGGCGCTGTTTGACGAGCTGGCCGCCTGGCTGGCGGAGCTGTCGCAGGCGGGCACGGTGTCGCTTGTCGGGCACCGCGTCGTCCATGGCGGGCCCGATTATGCCGCGCCGGTGGTGATTGACGACGATGTCCTCGCGCAGCTCGACCGGCTGGTGTCGCTCGCCCCGTTGCATCAGCCGCACAACCTCGCCGCGATCCGGGCGATGCGCGCGCTGGCGCCCGACATTGTGCATGTCGCCTGTTTCGACACCGCGTTCCACCATGCCATGCCCGAGCTGGCGACGCATTTCGCCCTGCCGCGCGCGCTGCATGAGGAAGGGATACGGCGTTACGGCTTTCATGGCCTGTCCTACGAATATATCGCCCGTCGCCTGCGCGCGCTCGACCCGGCGCTGGCTGGGGGACGGGTGATCGTCGCCCATCTGGGCAATGGCGCGAGCATGTGCGCGATGCGCGGCGGGCGCTCCTGCGACACGACGATGGGCTTTACTGCGCTCGACGGGCTGATGATGGGGACGCGGTCGGGTCGGCTCGACCCCGGCGTGGTCCTGCACCTGCTGCGGAGCAAGGGCATGTCCGAGGCGGAGGTCGAGGCGCTGCTTTACAAGCAGTCGGGGCTGCTCGGCGTGTCGGGCATTTCGAGCGACATGCGCGTCCTCAGCGAAAGCACTGCGCCCGAGGCGGAGGAGGCGATCTCGCTGTTCGTCTGGCGCGCCGCGCGCGAGGCGAGCGCGTTGATGATGAGCCTGGGCGGGCTCGACGGGCTGGTTTTCACCGCCGGGATCGGCGAGCATCAGGCCAACGTGCGCGCGCGCATCTGCGCGGCGCTGGGCTGGGCCGGCGTGGTGCTCGACGAAGCGGCCAATGCTGTGCATGCACCGCTGATCTCGGCCCCCGATTCCGCCGTCACAGTTCGCATCATCCCGACCGATGAGGAGCGGATGATCGCGCTGCATTCGTTCGAAACCGTCCGCCCGCAGGAAGGAGAAACCCAATGACCCCACTCGTCGATCTGTCGGGCAAGCGCGGCCTCGTCGTCGGCATCGCCAATGACCAGAGCATTGCCGCAGGCTGCGCGGAGGCCTTCGCAGGTTGCGGCGCACGGCTGGGTGCCAGCTATGTCAACGAGAAGGCGCGCCGCTTCGTCGAGCCAACCGCCGAGCGGCTGGGCGTGGAATGGCTGCATCCCTGCGATGTGCGCGAGGAGGGCGAACTCGAGGCCCTGTTCGACAAGGTCGCGCGCGAGTGGGGCGGGCTCGACTTCCTCCTCCACTCGATCGCCTTTGCCCCGCGCGACGACCTGCATGGCCGCGTGGTCGACTGCTCGGCCGAGGGGTTCGCGCTGGCGATGGACGTCTCGTGCCACAGCTTCCTGCGGATGGCCCGGCTGGCCGAACCGCTGATGAATGAGGGCGGCACGCTGCTGTGCGTAACCTTCTACGGGTCCGAGCGCGTGGTCGAGAACTACAATATGATGGGCCCCGTCAAGGCGGCGCTGGAGAGCGCCACGCGCTATGTCGCTGCCGAGCTGGGGCCGAAGAACATTCGCGCCCATGCCATCAGTCCGGGGCCGATTGCCACCCGCGCGGCGAGCGGGATCGACCGCTTTGACGCCATGCTCGAACGCGCGGCGCAAGAACAGCCCGAGCATGAGCCGGTCACGGTCGCGGATGTTGGCGGGCTGGCCGCGTTCCTGGTGTCCGATGCGGCCCGGCACATGACCGGGACGGTGCTGCCGGTGGATGGCGGTCTGCACCTGATGGCTTAAGCGCCCAGCTCTCCCATAATGGAGGTAACGTCCGCTCCTCCTATTCTTTCGCCGAGAGCTACCAGACCGCTTTCCACCCAGTTGCGGCCATTCTGCACCCTGATCTCCAAACCTAATGCGCCTCGCGCACCGGGAGGCACCGGCTCTCGTCACGTTCAGGCTAGCTCATGGAGCCTGTGTCGCGGTGTTTCGCCTTGCGCTGGATTGATACGGCACCCGCATGATAGGCTCGGCCAGAGCTACGCATAAGCCGAGGGAGAGGAGCCATTTCACTACAAGCAAAGCTGGATCAGCATCTCGCCGAGTTCGAGCAGAACGCACCGGAGGCGATCAAGGACGCCATCAAGAAGGGCATTCAGGAGGCGGTGGACTCGGGCTACGAGGACAGGGCGCTGCGCGTCGGCGACAAGGCCCCGGCCTTCCAGCTGCCCGACACCGAAGGCCAGTCGGTTTCCTCCGCCGATCTGCTCGCGCAGGGGCCGCTGGTCGTGACCTTTTACCGCGGCGTCTGGTGCCCGTTCTGCAATATGGAGCTGCAGAGCGTCGCGGGCTTTGCCGACGAAATCGCTGCGCGCGGTGCCAGGGTGGTGGCGTTGTCGCCGCAGAATAGCCGCAACAGCCGCCGTTCGGCGCGCGAGAACGGACTGAGCTTTCCGATCCTGATCGATGAGGATTGTGCGGTCGCCGAAGCGTTCGGGCTGCTCTACATGCCGCCCGACTACGTGCAGGACATCTACCGCGCCAACGGTATCGACCTGCCCAACATCAACGCCGCGCCCAACTGGAAGCTGCCGATGCCGGGGCGTTACGTGATCGATCGCGACGGCACGATCCGCTATGCCGAGGTCAACCCGGACTATACGCGTCGGCCCGAGCCGGAGGAATTGTGCGCGCCGCTCGACCAATGCGCCGCCGGGGCAGCTGTCTAGTCAAGCCGAACTCGGCGCTCCCTAATACGCTGTTCGCCCCGGGATCGGCACCGGTCCACCATTGGCCTCGCGCACTTCGCGCCAGATGCGCTGGCCGACCTTGTCCGCCTCGGCGATCAGCGCGGCCTCGTCCATCGTCGTGACCTTGCCCTCGCGCATGACGAACTTGCCGTCGATCATCGAACTTTCGATGTCGGACGGCTGACCGTTATGGATCCACGCCGAGATCGCGCGGCCCGCCGGGACCAGATGCGCCTTTTGCGTGTCGAGCACGAGGATGTCCGCCTTCTTGCCTACGTCGAGCGCGCCGATGCTGTCCTCCTGCCGGAACGCCTTGGCGCCGCCCAGCGTGGTGTCGTCGAGAATATCCTCGGGCTGCGGAAAGAGGCCGGGCCGCTCGTCCATGTCGCCGCGTCTTATACGCTCGGTCAGCAGCGCGGTCCGCAGCACGCCGAACATGTCGTTGGTGTTGTTGTCGGTGCCGCAGGCGATCACGGCCCCGGCGGCGCGCAGCTCGGTAATCGGCGGGGCGACCCCGCGATTGGCGGCCATGCCCGCCTGATGCGAGACGATGGTGTGGCTATCGCCCAGCAGCTTGATATCGGCCTCGCTGACATAGCGGCAATGCGCGGCGAACAGGTGCGGTCCGAGGAAGCCGTGCTCCGCCAGATAGGCGGGCGGGCTCATCCCGTGATAGCGCTCCATGAAGGCCAGCTCGGCATGGGTCTGCGAGAGGTGGATCGTGTAGCCGAGCCCGTGCGTCTCGGCGAAGCTACGCACATCGCGCAGCAGCGCGGGCGAGGACATTTCGGCGAGCGCGGCAGCGGGAAACACGCTGATCCGCCCGTCCTCCGCCCCGTGCCAGCGGCTGTGGAGGTCGGCGATGCGCTGCATCCCTTCCTCGCGCAGCTGGTCGGAGAAGACCGGCGGCTCGGACGCGGCGAGCCCTTCGGGCGACATCGGGCCGGGGACGTTCTCGGTATCGCGCACCGATTCGGCGAACATGCAGCGCAGGCCCGAACCGGCCAGCGTCTCGGCATAGGGCGCGATATTGCCGGTGTTCTCGCAAATGCCGGTCGTGCCGGTCCTGATCGCCTCCAAAGCGGCGATGGCGACCATCAGCGCCTTCTCCTCCGCCGAGAGCAGCGCGCGCGGCCAGACCTTCAGGTTGGAGGAATTGGGGAAGCCGTAATCCTCGTTGAAGCCGCGCGCGACCGTGGCGGCCATATGCGCGTGGCAGTTGATGAGGCCGGGCAGCAGCGCCTTGCCGCGCCCGTCATAGATCTCGGCATCGGGAAAAGCGGCGAGCACCGCCTCGGGAGTGTCGATGGCGGCGATCTGCTGCCCGACCACGGCCAGCGCGACGTCATGGCGCATCACCCCGCCGGTATAGACGCTGGTATTGGCGAAGACGGTCGGCCGCGCGGCACCTGATTGCGCGCGGACCATGGCGGGACTTAGCGCCAGCGCGGCAGAGGCCCCGGCGGCCCCGAGCAGCGTCCGGCGGCTGAGCGGCAGGCCGCTGGCAGTGGCGAAAGGTCGATTGTGGTGCTGTTCGGACATGCTGAGGCCCCCCGGCTCACGGCTGTCGGTTCATGGCGTTCGGTTCTTGGGCGAAGATGCCCGATGCGGGCGCGGCGGCAAAGACCTTCGCCGGGGCAGGTCCGCGCTTTCCGAGAAACGGCTAATCGAACGGCATAAGGCGCGGAAATGCGTGAAGGGCAGGGGCGTCAACGCGGCGCGACGCACGGAATCGACGCGTCTAGCGCCACCCCTCCAGCCATGCCCAGGCGAGGAAGGCGGTCTCGCTGTCGAGCGGCGCGGCGGTCAGGATCGGGTAGAACCAGGCGAACAGGCCAATGGTCGCGGCCAGAATCGCGATCACCAGCGCCCGCTCGCCGCGCTGCCACAGCCGGTCGAGCAGCAGCGCCAGCGCCACCAATGCAAAGCAATGTGCCAGCGCATAATGGTAATAGAACTGCACCGGCTTGGGCGCGACAATCCAGCTCGCCAGCGATACCGCGTAGAGCACCACCACCGCGCCCGCCGCAATTTCGTGCCGCAGCCAGAACGCCCGCGCCGCCCAGACCAGCGCGCCCAGCGCCAGCAGCGAGGTCAGCGGATGGCCGAGCAGCACCACACCGCGCTGCGCCCCGTCGATCGGCTCGTAGAGGAACCAGATCGCGCGGCTGTTCGGCACCCATTGCCACCAGCCGGACTGGTAGGGGTGGGCGGCCTTCACCTGCATCTGCAATTCGAGCATTTGCCGATGCAGCGCGACAATCCCTTCAGGATCGCCCGGCACGTTCTCGTACAGCAGGAACGGCCAGTAGGTCAGCGCATAGGTGGCGAGCGGCACGAGCCCGAGCCACAGGCCCGCCTCCAGCAACGTCATGCCGGGTATCGGTGCGCCGCGCCGCGCGGTCAGGAAGCCGCCACGCGCCTCGCGCAGCCGCAGCACCAGAAACGCCAGCCCCGGCAGCATGGCGAGCGGTACCGCGTTCCACTTGCTCGCCATGGCGAGGCCCAGCGCCACCCCCGCCAGCGCCAGTTTCGACCGCGCCAGCTCGGGCGCACGCACGGCCCGCGCGCACAGCCACAGCGCCACCATCACGAAAGCGATCATGAAGATGTCGAGCATGGCGATCCGCGACAGCACCAGCAGCGGGAAACCCGTCGCCAGCAGCAGGCCCGCCACGACGCTGGCAAAGCGGCTGCGCGTCGCCTGCCACACCCCGCGCATCGCGGCATAGAGCGCCAGCGCGCCGAACAGCAGCGGCATGATCCGCCAGCCGAGCGGGTTGTCGCCGAAAACCAGCACACCCAGCGCCAGTACCTGCTTGGCGAAGGGCGGGTGTTCGAGATTGGTCGCGGTCCCCAGCGCCAGCAGCTCGCGCACGGCGGGCAGATAATGCACTTCGTCGAAATTGGGCGCGGAGGGGATGGTCAGGCGAACCGCACACAAAGCGGCGAAGGCGGCGGCCAGCAACGCATGGACGATGACGGGGTCGCGCGGATGCGGCGGCGGCACGCTCATGCCGCCAGCGATAACAGGCCTGCCTCGCTTGGCAATCCGCTACTGCTTGCTCAACCATCGCCCCGGCCCTAAAGCCCGCGCGCTATGAAGAAGACCACCGGCACCGACCGCTCCGTGACCCAGAACTGGCGCCCCGCGACCCGCGCGGTGCGCGCCGGGACCTGGCGTTCGGAGCATGGCGAGACGAGCGAGGCTTTGTTCCTCTCCTCCGGCTACACCTATGACGACGCGGCGACGGTCGCGGCGCGCTTTGCGGGCAAGGCCGAGGGCATGACCTATTCGCGCCTGCAGAATCCGACCGTGGCGATGTGCGAAGAGCGGATCGCCGCGCTGGAGGGAGCCGGGGGCTGCCGCATGCAGGCGACCGGCATGGCCGCGATGACCAGTGCGCTGCTGTGCCAGCTTTCCGCCGGGGACCACATGGTTGGCGCGCGCGCCGCCTTCGGTTCGTGCCGCTGGCTGGTCGACAATTTGCTGCCGCGCTTCGGGATCGAGACCAGCGTGGTCGACGGCCCGGACCTCGCCGCGTGGGAGGCCGCGATCAAGCCCAACACCAAGGTTTTCTTCTTCGAGACCCCGGCCAACCCCACGATGGATATCGTCGATCTGGAGGCGATTTGCGCGCTCGCGAAGGCGCATGGCATCACCACCGTGGTCGACAACGCCTTTGCCACCGCCGCGCTGCAGCGCCCGCTCGAATGGGGCGCGGATGTCGTGGCCTATTCGGCGACCAAGCTGATGGAGGGGCAGGGCAGGGTGCTCGCCGGGGCCGTGTGCAGCTCGCAGCAATGGATCGACGAGGTGCTGCTGCCGTTCCAGCGCAATACCGGCCCCAATTGCTCGCCCTTCAACGCCTGGGTGGTGCTGAAGGGGCTGGAGACGCTCGACCTGCGCGCGCGCCGCCAGAGCGAGAATGCGCTGGCGCTGGCCAAAGCGATCGAGCCGCGCGTCGGCGTCATGCTGCACCCCGGCCTGCCGAGCCATCCGCAGCACGACATCGCCAAGAAGCAGATGGACGATTTCGGCCCGATCTTCTCCTTCATCCTCGATGGCGGACGGGCGCAGGCCCATGCCGTGCTCGACGCGCTGGAACTGGTCGATATCTCCAACAATATCGGCGATGCGAAGTCGCTGATGTGCCACCCGGCCAGCACCACCCACGCCAATATGGGCGCGGAGGCGCGCGAAGAGATGGGCGTGTCCGAGGGGATGCTGCGGATCAATGTCGGGCTGGAAGATCCCAAGGACGTGATCGCCGACCTCGATCAGGCGTTGAAAAAGGCCGGATTGTAGCCTCAGCCCCTTGTCGCCGGGCGGATATCGTATACCCTTGGCCGCACGATGACTCAGAGCGCGATGACATCGCTGTTCCAGCATGTCGCCATCACCAAGGGGGTGACGGTGCGGGTCTCGGTCAACTTCATGCCCGAGCAGTCACGCATGGAATCGGGCCGCTGGTTCTGGGTCTATCATATCCGGATCGAGAACGACCGCGACGACACCATCCAGCTGCAGACGCGCCACTGGCGGATCACCGACGGGCGCGGCATGGTCAATGTCGTCGACGGGCAGGGCGTGGTTGGCGAGACTCCGGTGCTCGCCCATGGCCAGGCGCATGACTACGTGTCGGGCTGCGAGCTGACGACGCGCCACGGCTCGATGGAAGGGTTCTACACCTTCACCTGTGAAGACGGCTCGCTGCTGGAAGTGGCGATTCCGTACTTCCCGCTCTCCGCCCCCGCGGTGGCGGAATAGCGGCTCCGGCCTCACCGGCGCGACGTCTGCTAACGACCCAATTGCGGACGTCTACCAGTCACTCGCCTCATAAATCGTGCTACATGCCATCAGGAACGCAAGCCAAGGCTTCCCGATATGTCGTGGCCGACGGTAGCGCTCTCTTCAGTGCACCGATGAAATCGCCATCGAAGTCGCCTCTTTGCCGCACCCAGATTGCCCTCTCCAACTTTCTCTTGAACTCATCGAGGTCTAACTGCCTTCCATCCGAAAGGACTGGGGCGGTTCGAAATTCACTGAACCACTTCAATACGATATTTTGCGTCGATATTATTAGCTCATCTGATATGTCGTAAATCATGCCATCAGAATCCAGCAATCTAACCTTGCCGGAACGCGCCTGTTGCCTCAGGTGATCAAAATCAGATCGAGGCGCTCGCTCGATATCACTGTTGGTCTTGGCAAGATACACATAGTCTTCCCCCCAAATTAGCACCGGGTAGGCCAGAAGATGATAATCCACCGCTGCTTCTCCACCTGACCACGCGTCGGGCTTCAAGAATTACCACCAAACTAATTGAAGTTGTAGCGTCCGCTTTCCACCCAGAAGCGGACATTAACGCGCGGGGCGAGACACCCCGGCATTCGCTACGGCCAAGGGTGAGAATTCAATCCTCGATGCTGAGCAAATAAAGCTGGCGCACCGCATCGATCGGTTTCACCTCGCCGCCAGCCTCGTAATGCC